>NZ_JBEXRA010000099.1:0-16413 GCF_040612855.1 Streptomyces sp. NPDC006332 | reverse complement strand
TCATGCGCCGCATCATCCCCACCCGCCTCTTCGACCAGCAACTGCGCAAACTCAACCACCTCCCCGCCGCCTAACCCCCACACAACACAACAACCACCACGAGACGACAGCTACAGGAAAGCGAAGCTTGCCATGAGCACGTATCTGGCAGATGCGGCCGAGGATCTCACCGTCGAGGGCCCCTCCGCGAGGTTCACTTATCGGCGCCTCGGTCCGACCACAGGCACTCCGTTGGTTCTGCTGAACCGGGTCCGCGGCACCCTCGACTGGTGGGATCCGGAGTTTCTGGACCACCTGGCCGCCGATCACGACGTGATCGTGTTCGACAACGTCGGCACGGGCTACACCACCGGCACTCCGCGTGACTCCGTCGAGGGACTCGCTGACGGCGCCGTCGAGTTCATCGAGGCTCTCGGCCTGCCGCGGGTGGACCTGCTCGGCTGGACGCTGGGTGGCACCGTCGCCCAGCACATCACCCGCACCCGGCCTGACCTGGTACGCAGGCTGGTCGTGGCCGCCGCTGGTCCCGGCGGCACGGTCCCCGGTGCACCCGAGCCGGACCCGAGGGTGCGGGCCACCATGACCAAGCCCGAGGTCACCGGGGACGACCTGGTGTTCCTGTTCTTCCCGGAGACGGACACCGGTCGCGCCGCCGGTTACGAGCACCTGGCCAGGGTGGCCACGCGGCTGGCCACCGGACCCCCCGAGGTGTCCGAGGCGGCGGCCATGGGACAGATCGCCGCCATCGGAAAGGACGCGGCGATTCCCTTCGAGCAGGTGCGGGCGGACCTGGCGAGCATCCGGCAACCCGTCCTGTACGCGACCGGCATGCAGGACGTGATGATCCCGGCCCTGGCGGCCTACACCGCCGTACAGCACCTGCCCAATGCGACTCTCGTCGCCTACAACGGGGCCGGCCATGCCTTCCTCTTTCAGTACGCCAAGGATTTCGCCGCCCAGGTGACGGCCTTCCTCGCCGACTGACCTCGAACCGAAGTCCGACACCACGGACGTCGTTACGCCTCCCAGGCCATGAGCAATGTCTCGGCCTGCATCCCTGGATGATCATCCGTGAGCGGCGGCGCCGCCGGGAGCCACCAGGACACCGCCGTCAAACCGTGAAACCGAGGAGTTCCATCGTGGAGTTGGCCAGCGATCCGGCGCGCCGGGAGGTCACGCCGCTGGAGTTGTTCTTCGACCTGGTCTACGTCTTCGCGATCGGGCAGTTGTCGCATCAGTTGCTGGCGCACCCGACGTGGACCGGCGCGGCCCAGACCCTTGTGCTCTATCTCGCGGTCTACGCCGCGTGGGCCTACACCACTTGGGCGGTCACCCTCGTCCCGGCCGAGGATCCACGGACCCGGCGGATGCTGCTGGCGGTGATGCTCGTCGGGCTGTTCATGAACGCCGCGATCCCACGAGCGTTCGGTGACGCCGGGTGGGTCTTCGTCGTGACGTTCCTGCTGATTCACCTCGGCCGTACGGTCTGGCTGCTCAGGGTGGGCCTCGATGAGGTCAACCAGGAGCATTTCCGCCGCGTTCTGGTCTGGTTCGTCGCGGCCGCACCCCTGTGGCTGACCGGCGCGGCGGTCGGTGGCGGCGCACGGCTGGCGTGGTGGGCCGCGGCGACTCTGGTCGAGTTGGCGGGTACCGGGACGGCGCATGCCCTGCCTGGCCGCAGGCTGGAGTCCCGGCAGGTCGGTTTCGCCGGCGGGCACCTGTTGGAACGCGGCCGCCTGTTCATGATCATCGCGTTGGGCGAAACGGTCATGACCACTGGCAACTCACTTACTGCGGCGCCGTACGAGCCGATGACCCTCCTGACCGCCGGCGTGGCCCTCACTGGCACGATCGCGTTGTTCTGGTTGTTCTTCAGTCGCTCCGAGCGTGTCGTGCGCCACTACGAGCGGACCGAGGACCCGATGCGGGCCGGGCGCAGCGGCGTCATCAGCCTCATGGTCTCCGTCGCCGGGCTGATCGTCGTCGCCGTGGCTGACGAACGCGTCATCGCGCACCCCTCGGAGCACGCCGGCGTCGCCACGAACCTGATGCTCTTCGGCGGGCCTGCCCTCTTCATCGCCACGCAGACCTGGCACGGGGCGACCTTGTTCGACGACTTGGACCGGTCACGGCTGGTCGCACTGTCCGCTCTGGTCGTCGCAGGCATGCTCACGCCGACGGCCCCGGCTTACCTGGCGGCAATCATCGCCGCCGCGATCGTCATCGCGCTGACGGCGTTCGAGGAACGCCGTCCGAACGGTGAGGCGTATGCGAAACCGGCCCCCTCAGGCGGCCCAGACCACTGACCCGATCACCTGCCACCCGGCACACGCGGCCCCTCCACCGGTCGTCACGGAACATCGGCAGGCCGCTCGGTGAGATCAGAGCGTCCTCCCCTCCACCCCAATACCAACCAGGAGATTCCATGGGCCTGTCCACCAGCACCCTTCTCACCACCGGAACCGACCGGGGCCTTGGCCGGACACTCGCTGTCGAGCCGTTCAGCCGTGACACCACCATCCACGCCGGTGCCCGCAACCCCGACCATCTGGTGTCCGGGCACGGGTTGACCGGCGCGCGGGAGCGGGTGGCCGTTTCAGGAGGCGGAGCGCCATGACGGAGGCCGGCGTATTGATCTGCGATCCCCAGGAATTGATGCGGGTCGGCCTGCGTGGGGTGGTCGACAGCCAGGCGGACCTCACCGTCATCGGCGAGGCCGCGGACGGTGAGGCGGCCGTGGCGCAGGCACTCACGCTGTGCCCGGACCTCGTGCTGATGGAAGCGCGACTGCCGCGCCTGGACGGCATATCGGCCACCGCGCGACTGCGCGCCGAACTGCCCGAGACGCATGTGCTGATCCTCACCTCCTGTGACCGCGACGAGTACGCCTACGCGGCGCTGCGCGCCGGAGCCAGCGGTTTCCTCGTCAAGAACACGTCGGCCGCCGAGATGCTCGTCGCCCTCCGCGGCGTACTGCGCGGCGACACGATGATCGCCCCGTCGGTGGCACGGCGGCTCATCGACCGGTACGTCACCGGCGCCGTCGCTCCGCTCGCCGACACACGGCTCGACACACTGACCGACCGTGAGCGGGAGGTGCTGTGTCTGGTCGGTCGTGGGCTGAACAACGTGGAGATCGCCGAGAAGCTGTTCCTCGGCGAGACCACGATCAAAACCCACGTGGCCCGGATCCTCGCCAAACTGCACATCCGTGATCGCATACAAGCGGTCGTCCTGGCCTACGAGTGCGGACTGGTTCGTCCTGGTGGATGAACCGGTCGGACGCTGGGGAGGACGCCCGACGACACAGCCGGTACCTAGGTTCGAGGTATGTCGATCATGCGGGAGTTCCTTCGCCGCCCTCGTCTCACCGGCGCCGTCGCTCCCAGTTCCCCCACCCTCGCTCGGGCCATGACCTCCGGGCTCGGCCTGGACCGCGCCGAAGTCGTCGTGGAGCTGGGGCCCGGCACCGGTGCGATCACCGAGGTGATCGTGAGGCAACTGGCTCCTGGGGCCCGGCTGGTGGCAGTCGAACTGAACCCGGTGTTCGCCGGCCGGCTCGCACACCGATACCAGGGCAGCGCCGTCGAGGTGGTCCAGGGCTCCGCCGAGGACCTGGCGACGCTCGTCCCCTATCCGGTCGACGTCATCGTGCCCGGTCTGCCGTGGACCGTCATGCCACACGAGCGGCAGCGCCGGATCCTCGACGCGGCGGCCGACGCACTCGGCCCGAGCGGCCGGTTCAGCACCTTCGCGTACATGCACGCGGCGTGGACACCGCCGGCCCGACGGTTCGCCGCCGAGCTGGCCGCCCGGTTCTCCATCGTCCAGCGCAGCCGGGTGGTCTGGCCGAACGTCCCGCCGGCGTACGTACACCTCGCTTCCCTGCCCAGCCTGACAAGGCCGCCGGAGACAGCTTCCGGGAACACCTTGACACCGTCCACCTGATCGCCGGCAGCGGTATCGGCCGCGCCTACCTCTTGTCACACACGAAGAAATTCACAATTCAGGAAGTCGATTCTAGGGGCGGCTGACGTACACCGACCTGGAACAGACCGTCTTCCCTTTACCAATTCGACCCCTCAGTACTTTCAGAACTTCAGCACTGGAGCACACCATGGCGCAGCACAACATGTTCACCGTCGAGACCGTTGGGCCGAAGATCCGCAAGGTCACCTTCTCGAATCCGCCGGTGAACGTCGTCGGCGCGGACACCGTCACTCAACTGGTCGACGTCGTCGATGAGCTGAGCCGTGACGAGCAGGTTCAGGTCGTCATTTTCGACAGCGCAACGCCCGGATACTTCTTCAACCACGCCGATCTCGGCCAGGTGCCCGAACTCCTGGCGCTCAACAGCGCCGACGGAACCCCCACATGGGTCGACCTCGTCACCAGCCTGACCAATGCGCCGTTCATCAGCATCGCCTCCATCCGCGGGCGCACGCGGGGCGGCGGCGACGAGATCACCCTGGCCTTCGACCTGCGCTACGCCAGCCGTGAGGAAGCGTTCTTCTGCCAGCCCGAGGTCGGGATCGGCATCGTCCCCGGTGGCGGCGGCAGCGACCGTCTGGCCCGGCTGCTGGGACGCGACCGCGCGCTCGAAGCGATCCTCACCAGCCAGGACTTCGACGCCGATACGGCCGAGCGGTACGGGTGGGTGACCCGGACCGTCGCCGACGCCGAATTCGACGACCTCGTGAGCGGCGTGGCCGCGCGCATCGCCTCGTTCGACAAGCAGTCCGTACTGGCCGCCAAGACACAGATCAACCGGTCCACCCTGCCGCCGGTAGCCGATCTGCGCGCCTCGTGGGCGGAGTTCGCGGAATCGGTCAACTGGCCGGGATTCCAGGCACGGGTCCCGCAACTCGGAAAGGCAATCGCCGAGATCGGCCTTGAGGAGATCGAACGGAACCTGGGCCACTACGCCGGCCTCATCAACGAACAGGAATAAGCGCCGTTCCGACGAGAAGCACGTCATCACCCCCGGCAAAAACCGAACTGAAAAGACATCGACACCATGGCTGACATACAGACGAATCAGCCGCCCGAGGCGGCGCAGGCTGGAATCACGAAGTGGCGACGCATCGTCGCGGAGCTGGACTGGGACCGGCTCCCCGAGCTGCTCGCGGAAAACGTCACCTACCGCTCCCCTGCGGCTTTCGAGCCGTACCAGGGCAAAGACACCATGGTCGCGATCCTGCGCGTCGTGTTCGGCATCATGGAGGATTTCACCTACCTGCGGCACTTCAGCAGCGGAACCGGCTTCGTCCTGGAGTTCAGCACCCGCGTAGGCAATGAGCGCCTGTCCGGCGCCGACTTCGTCGAGTTCGACGAGGACGGCAAGATCACTGATTTCATGGTGATGATGCGCCCGGCTGGCGCGGTCGAGCTCCTGTCGTCGGAAGCGGCCCGGCGCCTCGCCGCCGGCTGACTGCGGCCAGGGCCGCACAGGCCGCCGCCTGTTCTCCGTCAGGGCTGCGTGCACGGTGGCCGGTTCGGTCAGTGTCGCGCGGCGGCCGACACCGACCGCCGGGCCGGGCCTCGACTCGCCCCGGGGCCGCAACCGATACCGGCCCGATGCCGCAGACGCACAGGCGTTCTGCGGTGCGTCCGGGAACCGACTTCCCCACGTCCTCGCTGAACGAGGAAGGATCTCCATGACCACGGACCGCGTCCGCCGCAGCCGCTCGGCCGGGACTGGCCCGGAAACGGCCGCACGCCGGAGAGAAACGCTGACGCTGGTGGCGATGTGTCTGGGCGTGATGATGACGTTCCTGCTCGTCACCGCCACGATCTCGGCGCTCTCTGCGATCCGTGACGACCTGCATGTCAGCCCGAGCGCGCTCAACTGGATACCGAGCGCGTACACGCTGGTCGTGGCGAGTCTGGTGCTGTCGGCCGGCACGCTGGGCAACCTGTGGGGCCGCAAACGGATGTTCGGCGTCGGCGTCGTCGTCATGATCGGCGGAGGTCTGCTGGCCGCGTCCACCGACACCACGACCATGGTGATCGCCGCACAGCTGGTTTCGGGCGTCGGCGGTGCGCTGATCCTGCCCAACAGCCTGGCAATCCTGGGTGCTACCTTCACCGATCCGCACCGGCGGACCGAAGTGATCACCGTGTGGGCGGCGTCGTCGGGCATCGGTCTGGCCGTAGGGCCGCTGCTCGCCGGCGTACTGCTCGGCCACTTTGGCTGGCAGGCGGTGTTCGTCCCGAACGCCGTCCTCGGAGTGATCACGCTGCTGGTCGCGGTCCCGTTCGCCGCGGAGTCCCTGGCCCCCGGCGGACGCCTCGACATCCCCGGCGCGCTGCTGGGCACCGTCACGATCGCGAGTCTCGTCTACGCGCTCATCCAGGGCGGCCAGGACGGATACACCGTCGCCCCCATCGTCACCGCCGGCATGGTGGCCGCGGTCGGTGCACTGGCGTTCGTCGCCGTCGAGCTGCGGGTCACGGTGCCGATGCTCGACATCCGGCTGTTCGCCTCGCGCTCGTTCAGCGCCGTGATGGTCATCGCCGCGGTGGCGCTGTTCGGCTTCACCGGCGTGGCCGTCCTCGTCGTGATGTTCTACAACAACGTCCAGCACCTGAACGCGCTGGACACCAGCTGGCGGATGCTGCCCCTCTTTGCCGTCTACGTGGTCTCGGCCTACCTCACCGGCCGGGTGATCCGCCGCACCGGTTTCAAAGCACCCCTGACCCTCGGCCTACTGCTCTGCGCGCTCGCTGTCCTCGGGCTGACCACGATCGGTCCGGACACCGCCTACAGCCGGATGTGGCCGCTGTTCGTCCTGTTCGGGGCAGCCTGCGGCCTGGTCGTCGCGCCCAGTACCGCCGCCGCACTGGTCAGCGTGGCTCCCGAGCGTGCGGGCATGGCCTCCGGCGCGGTCAACACGGCCCGGCAGGTCGGCGCGGTCATGGGCACCGCACTGCTCGGCTCCCTGTTCACCAGCCGCGTCGCCGCGGCTCTGCCGCACGAACTCGCCACCCACGGCGTCCCCGCCGCCGCCCGGCCGCCCGTCGAGGCGGCTGTTGCCTCCGGAACCGGGACAAGATCACTGTCCAGCGCGGGGCGCGCGGCCATAGACAGCGCCTTCACTGCCGGAATACACGCCGGACTGGCCGTCACCGCCGCCGTGCTCCTCGCCGCCGCCGTGCTGGCCCTGACCGCCGTACACAACCGTCCCCACCAGAACGGAAGGCACATGCCCACCCCCACAACCATCTCCACGACCTCATGAGCACGGAACCCACGCCCCAGCACCGCTCGTACACCTGGCAGGACCCGCGTCCGATCGTCGAGGCCGTCCAGCGGCTGAGCGGACTGGAGGTGTTGCAGGGGATCGGCAAGGGGACGCTCCCGGCCCCGCCGGCCACAGCAACCCTCGCCATCGAGCTCAGCGAGGTCGAACCGGGCCGCACGGTGTTCGAGCTGACCCCCGAGGGCTGGCACTACAACGCGCTGGGCACTGTCCACGGCGGCATCCTCGCGACCCTGGCCGACAACGCGCTCGGCGCCGCCGTCTACAGCCGCCTCCCAGCCGGAACCGGCTATACGACGCAGGGTGTCAACGTCACCTTCCTGCGCCCGGTCACCGCCGACACCGGCCGTGTCCGCTGCGAAGCCACAGCTGTGCACGTCGGTCGCCGTACCGCGTACGCGACCGCCACGATCACGGACCTCAGCGGCAGGCTGCTCGCCCACGCCACCACCAGCTGCCAGATCTTCCAGGCCGACGCCCAGCAGCCGTCGCGTACCGGTCAGCACGCCGTTCAGGGCACCGGCACGACCGCCTGACCTCCCCCACTCAACGCACCAGGGACTTCTCATGGACCTCTCCACCAGCACTGTCCTCGTCACCGGCGCCAACCGCGGCCTCGGCCGCGCACTCGCCGCCGAACTGCTCAGTCGCGGCGCCACCGTCTACGCCGGCGCCCGCAACCCCGACCAGGTCGACCTGCCGGGCGTCCGGCCGATCGCGCTCGACATCACCGACCCGGCCTCCGTCGCGGCCGCCGCCAAGGCCACGGGTGACGTGACGGTCTTGATCAACAACGCCGGGATAGGCACCGGCACCGACCTCCTCACTGGCGACCTCGACAACGTCCGCCTGGAGATGGACACCCACTACCTCGGCACCCTCTCGGTGGTCCGCGCCTTCGTGCCGCAGATCGCGGCTGGCGGCGGCGGGGTGATCCTGAACATCCTTTCCGCGCTGTCCTGGTACAGCTTCCCGAACACCGGTGCCTACTGCGCCGCCAAGTCCGCGCAGTGGTCGCTCACCAACACACTGCGCGTACAGCTTGCCGACCAGGGCATCCGGGTGGCCGGACTCCATGTCGGCGCCATGGACACCGACATGACCCGCGAGGTCTCCGGGCCCAAAACCGCCCCCGCCGACGTAGCCCGGCTCGCTCTCGACGGCATCGCCGAGGGCGCCTACGAGATCCTCGCGGACGACGTCAGCCGCCAGGTGCAGGCCGGACTGGCCGGAGGCGTCACCGCGCTGTACCCGGAACTGCCCTGACGCCCAGTCATCCGGAGCTGGGTTCCCAGCCCGAATGCCGGTGCTCGACATCCCACGTCCAGCGCGGGCATCCCACCTTCCCCGCCGGTGACTCTCCGGGCACGCCGGCGGGCGCACCACCGACCTTCCACCGAAACTGTCGCCGAACGAAGCGAGTGGGCATGTCTGCTGAACTCCCCGAGCCATACGGGTCTCCACCCGAAGAGCCTGCGTCGGCGCCGACGCGCCGCACGTTCATCGCCACGGCGACCGCGGTAGGCGGTGCCGTCGCGGCGGGCGGCCTGGTCGGAGGAGCATCTTCGGCCGCCGCTGAGGAGGCCGTTGCCGAGGCGCCGAGTGGCCGTGTCTCGCTGACCGTCAATGGCGAGCGGCACACCGCCGTGATCGACAATCGGACCTCGCTGCTCGACCTGCTGCGCGAGCAGCTCGGGCTGACCGGCACGAAGAAGGGCTGCAACGCCGGTGCGTGCGGGGCGTGCACGGTCCACGTCGACGGACGGCGGGTCAACTCCTGTCTGACGCTGGCAGTGCGCCTGGAAGATGCCGAGGTCACCACCGTCGAGGGCCTGGCCGACGGCGACGAACTGCACCCGCTGCAGAGGGCGTTCGTCGAGCAGGACGCCTTCCAGTGCGGGTTCTGCACGCCGGGGCAGCTCATGTCCGGTGTCGGCTGCGTCGAGGAGGGCCACGCCGGTTCGCACGAGGAGATCCGCGAGTGGATGAGCGGCAACATCTGCCGCTGCGGCTGCTACGTGAAGATCGTGCGCGCCATCGAGCAGACCGTGGGAGGGAAGTGAGCCGTGTATCCCTTCTCCTTCACCAAGGTCACTGACACCAGGGGCGCTCTCGCGGCGGGCCGGCGCGGAGGCCGGTACATAGCCGGCGGCACCACGCTGGTCGACCTGATGCGTGAGACCGTCGAACGCCCCGAGACACTCGTCGACATCAGCGCGCTGCCGCTGCGGGACATCACGGTCACCGAACGCGGGGGGCTGCGCATCGGCGCCCTGGTGCGGATGGCGGAGGCCGCCGCCCACCCCAAGGTGCGTGCCCTGTACCCGGTCGTCTCGCAGGCGCTGGAACTGAGCGCGTCGGCGCAGTTGCGCAACATGGCGACCATCGGCGGCAACATCATGCAGCGCACCCGGTGCACGTACTTCCGGGATGTGACGGCCGCCTGCAACAAGCGTGAGCCGGGCTCCGGTTGCGCCGCGCTGGAGGGCTTCAACCGCACCCATGCCATCCTCGGCACGTCGAAGTCCTGTGTGGCCACGCACCCCTCAGACGTGGCCGTCGCCTTCGCCGCGCTCGATGCGAGGGTGCACCTGCTGGGCCCCGAGGGGCGGCGCAGCCTCGCCTTCGCCGACTTCCTCCTCGAGCCCGGCAACACACCGAACCGTGAACAAGCCCTGCATACGGGTGAGTTGATCACGGCTGTGGAGATCCCGGCCCTCCCGCGTCCACTCAGGTCGGGCTACCTGAAGGTGCGCGACCGGCAGTCCTACGAGTTCGCCCTCACCTCCGCGGCAGTCGCCCTGCACATCCGCGGCGGGGTGATCCGGGAGGCGAACGTCGCCGCCGGAGGGGTCGGCACGGTGCCGTGGAAGCTGCCCGTCGTCGAAAGTGCTCTCATCGGCGAACGCCCCTCGGACCGGCTGTGGGCCAAGGCCGCGAAGCACGCGGCGGACGGCGCCCGCCCTCTGGAGCACAACCGCTTCAAGACCGAGCTCCTGAAGCGCACCGTCGAACGCCAGCTGCGCATCGTAGGAGGCAGTAAATGAGCTCCCAGCCGCAGGCAGCCGTCGGAGCACCGCTGTCCCGGGTGGACGGTCGGCTGAAGGTCACCGGGAAGGCGCTCTACGCCGTCGATCACGCCATCGACGGGGCCGTCCACGCGGTCGTCGTGGACAGCAGCATCGGCCTCGGCCACATCACCGGCATCGACACCCGCGCCGCCCTCGCCCACCCCGGAGTCCTGAAGGTGATCAGCCACCTCAACGCTCCCAAGCTGCCCTATCAGCGCAGTCCGCTGCCGACCTCCCCGCAGGGCGAACGGCTGCACGTCTTCCAGGACGACAAGGTCCACTTCCACGGGCAGCCGGTCGCCGTCGTGGTCGCCACCACGCTGGAGGCCGCCCAGCACGGCGCCAGCCTCCTGAAGGTGACCTACGACGCCCAGTCGCCCTCGACCGACATGGCCCACGCCAAGGCCGGCGAACCCTTCGCCTACTCAAGGGGCGACGCCGACAAGGCGCTGGAGGCGGCGGCCGTACGCCTGGAGATGACGTACCACCTCGCCCGCAACAACCACAACGCCATGGAGCCGCACGCCACCACCGCCCGCTGGGACGGCGACAAGCTCACCGTGTGGGACAAGACCCAGTGGGTGTTCGGCACCCAGATCGAACTCGCCACGGTGTTCGGTCTGCCACCGGAGTCGGTACGCGTCATCTCACCGTTCGTCGGTGGCGGCTTCGGCAGCGGACTGCGAGCCTGGCCGCACGTCACCATCGCGGCCCTCGCCGCCCGCGAGACGAAACACCCGGTCAAACTCGCCCTGACCCGCAAGCAGCTGTTCTTCGGGACGGGCTTCCGGCCCACCTACGAGTACGCGGTGCGCCTGGGCAGCGACCGGCGCGGGCGCCTGACCGCGATGTCTCACGACATACGCGCCGAGACGTCGAGCTACGAGACGTTCCTCGAGTCGGTCATGATTCCGGGCCAGATGATGTACAGCATGCCCAACGTCAGCCAGCAGTACCGGACGGTACCGCTGGACGTGCACACCCCGCTGTTCATGCGCGGCCCCGGCTACACCACCGCCTCCTATGCCATCGAGTCGGCGATGGACGAACTCGCCCACAAACTGGCCATCGACCCGATCGAGCTGCGGCGGCGCAACGAACCGACCGAGGACGAGTCGTCAGGGCTGCCGTTCTCCACCCGCAAGCTGCGCGAGTGCTACAGCGTCGGCGCCCGCGAGTTCGGCTGGCACCGCCGCAACCCGAAACCGCGCTCCACCCGCGACGGCGACTGGCTGATCGGCACCGGGATGGCGGCCGGCGTCTACGACACCTCCCGCGCCGATGCCCAGGCGTCGGTCAGGCTCGACGCCGACGGCACCGCCCTGGTGCAGTCCGCGGCCAGCGACATGGGCCCGGGCACCTACACCTCCAACACCCAGCTCGCCGCGGACGCCCTCGGCCTGCCCATGGGCAAGGTGACGTTCCGTCTCGGCGATTCCCTCATGCCGCCCGCCCCACCGCACGGCGGCTCCTGGACCATGGCCAGCGTCGGTTCCGCCGTCCAGGACGGCTGCGACAAACTACGCAAGCAAGCCGTCAAGCTCGCTGTCGAGGACGAGAAGTCGCCGTTGCACGGCGTCGATCCCGACACCGTCGTGGTCCGCGCCGGCCGGCTGCACGTCAACGACCACCCCGCACGCGGCGAGACCTACCAACAGCTCCTGACCCGCAACAACCTCACTCACCTCGACGCGATGGGATCATTCACCCCGCCCACAGGGCCGGAACGGCACTCCCTGTTCGCCTACGGCGCGGTCTTCGCCGAGGTCGCCGTCGATGCCCAGCTGGGTCTGGTCCGGGTGCGGCGGATGCTCGGCGTCTACGACGCGGGCCGCATCATCAGCCCCAAGCTCGCCGACAGCCAGGCCCTGGGCGGCATGGTCGGCGGCATCGGCCAGGCCCTGCTGGAGCACACGGTCACCGACCACCGGGACGGCCGCATCGTCAACGCGAGCCTCGCGGACTACCTCGTCCCCGTCAACGCCGACATCCCCGACCTCAAGGCGATTTACCTCGACGGCGACGACCGCGACGCCGACCCCATCGGCGTCAAGGGTCTCGGGGAGATCGTGCAGGTCGGGGTGGCGCCCGCCCTCGCCAACGCCGTCTTTCACGCCACCGGCCGTCGCATCCGCGAACTGCCCATCACCGCCGAGGCACTGCTCTGAACACGAGGGTGCCCCTCCGACCGTCCGGCGGCAGGTGAGCGGCCTGCCCCCGGACACCAGAGCCGTCGCCACGGCGTCCTTCCCCCCGGGACGTCGAGGCGGCGGCCCGCCCATACCGTCGTCCCATGCTGCCTGACACGGAGACTCGTCCATGCTGAACATCGCGGACACACTGCACGGTTGGTGCCGCCAGGCGCGCCCCTTCGCCCTCGCCACCGTAATCCAGGTCAGCGGCAGCGCACCCCTTTCACCGGGCACCTCGCTCGCGGTCAACGCCGATGGCGAGGCGGTCGGCAGCGTCTCCGGTGGCTGCGTGGAAGGAGCCGTCTACGAACTGTGCACGCAGGTGCTGCAGGACGATGGCCCCCCCGCACGCGCCCGGTTCGGCTACTCCGACGACGACGCCTTCGCCGTCGGCCTGACCTGCGGCGGCGAGATCGACGTCCTGGTCCAACGCGTCGAGCCGACGGACCAGCCCCACCTGACGGCCGCGCTGGACGAGGTGACACACGGCCGCCCCGCCGCCGTGGCCCAGGTGGTCGACGGCCACGAAGACCTCATCGGCCGCACCCTCAGCCTCCTCGGCGACGGCAGCACGTACGACGGCACCCTGGGCAGCGAGAACGAGGACCGGGCGGTCGTGGCGCGGGCCCGCGCACATCTCCGGGCCGGACGCACCGCCGTGGTCGATGCCGGCGGGGACCCCGACACCTGCCCCGCCAAGCTCACGGTCCTCGTCCACGTACAAGCCGCTCCGCCCCGCATGCTGATCTTCGGTGCCGTCGATTTCGCCGCCGCCCTCAGCCAGGCCGCAAGCTTCCTCGGTTACCGCGTCACCGTCTGCGACGCCCGCCCCGTCTTCGCCACCGCCGCCCGCTTCCCGCACGCCGACGAAGTCGTCGTCGACTGGCCCCACCGCTACCTCGCAGCCACCGACGTCGACGCCCGCACCGTCGTCTGCGTCCTCACACACGACCCCAAGTTCGACATCCCCCTGCTCACCCTGGCCCTGAGCCTCCCCGTCGCATACATCGGCGCGATGGGCTCCCGCCGCACCCACGAAGACCGCAACCGGCGACTTCGCGAGACAGGCGTCACCACGGCCCAGCTCACCCGCCTCAACTCCCCGATCGGCCTCGACCTCGGCGCCCACACCCCCGAGGAAACTGCCATCTCCATCACCGCGGAGATCATCGCCCACACGCATCAGGCCACCGGTCTCCCCCTGTCCCACGGCACCGGGCCCATCCACCGGTCCGACTCCACGGGCCCGATCCCAGCACGATCCGCTCGATCCGCTCGATCCGCTGTGTGACGAGCTGTCCGCGCCTGCCGAAGTCTGCCGAACGAAGGACGGCCGGGATCACTGACGGCCGGTGGCGAGACGGATCTGAGCAACTCGGCCGCAGATGAACCGAGTCGGGGATCGCATGGCGCCGCAGTCGGCTACGCCGCCGGCCGCTGCGCCGCCCGGCACGGAGGGCGAGGTGCTCCCGCCGGTGCGATGAAGCAGATGCCAGCAGCGACAGGGACGGCGAGGTGCCGTGAGCCCGCGCCCGTGGCGGTGATTGCCCACCGGCGGGGCACAGCCCCGTGACGCGCCCGTACCCCGCCGGGCTCGGCTCCGGCGGGGTACAGCGGGGTACAGCTGCCGGTTCGCGGTCATGGTGCCTCTCGGCGTCGGTGACCGCCTTGCGGCGGAGGGGCTGTCAGCGGTCGAGGAAGGCGTTCACCTCGGTGCCGAACTTGACGGCGTACTGGAAGAGGAACCCGTGGCCCGAGTCCGGGTAGATGCTCAGCCGGGCGTTGGGGAGGTACTTGGCCATCAGGTGGGAGTTCTTGGGGGGCATCAGGATGTCGCTGTCGCCGTCGGCCACCAGGACGGGCTGGAAGAGGGCGTTCAGGCGAACCAGCTTGGACTTGTCGGGGATGCCCCACTCGGACATCGCGGTCAGCTGGGCGTCACGGGTGGAGAGGGAGGACGGGGCGTCGGGGTCGGTGGTGCGCTGCCCGAGGCGCTGCAGGAACTCGGCGCCTGCGGCCTGGCTGGAGGCGGTGTTCTTGAAGAACAGGAAGAGGAAGTCGGCCGGGCCGGGGTTGTCCGCCAGCGCGCTCGCCAGCACCTTGGGGTCGGACGCCCTCTGGTCGACCCCGCCCTGGGGGGCGGTGCTGGCCAGGACGACGCGGCGGACCTGCCAGGGACGGCGCAGAGCGACCTCCTGGGCGACCTGGCCGCCGAGGGAGAAGCCGAACAGGTCGTAGTGGGGCAGCTTGAGGGCGTCGACGAAGTCGATGGCGTCCAGGCTCATCTGCTGGATGGTGCTGGGAGTGGTGCCGGTGGAGCCGCCAACGCCGACGTTGTCCACGAGGACGACCTC
This sequence comes from Streptomyces sp. NPDC006332, assembly GCF_040612855.1. NCBI lineage: Bacteria > Bacillati > Actinomycetota > Actinomycetes > Kitasatosporales > Streptomycetaceae > Streptomyces > Streptomyces sp. NPDC006332. The sequence goes on along the minus strand of NZ_JBEXRA010000099.1, from coordinate 1,534 downwards.
GCGCTTGGCGGCGATGGTGTCGATGAGCTTGGGGTCCCAGTTGTCGAGGGTGCCGCGGTAGTGCTGCAGGAAGACCAGGGGGACGCTGCCGGGGCTGGGGTGACCGAAGCGGCGGTACTGGTAGGTGACGCCGTTGGCTGCCTTGACCCGCAGGTTGGGGGCCGTGCTGGCGCTCTCGGCGTTCCGCGCCTGGATGACCGTGTGGTGTGTGCTGCCTGAGCTGTCGCTCACGGCAGTGGCTGTACTCGGTACCGCGCTGGCGACGGCCGCGACGACCGACATGGTGGCCAGTGCTACGGCGGTGCGCCGGGCGATACGGGTACGTCGATTTGTTGAGGGCATGCCAATTCCTTGAATCGGGGCCGGGGCCTGTCCCTGCCTGGTGAACCTGTTGTGTGTTGCACGTTCGGACGTCTCACGGGCACACGAACTGGGGTGGTCGACCTTCCGGTTCGCATCACGGAACCCGTTTCGAGTGGGCGTCGAACCGGCTGCGGCCCTGCCCCGAGTGCTCCGCGCGAACGGTGAAGCACTCCTGGCCGGCGACCTCAGCTTCGTTCTGGCTCAGTCCTGCGGGAAGCTGGGCAGGATGCCGCCCGCAGGGCCGCGGACCGCGGAGGCTGCCAGTTCCTTCACCCGGTCGGCGGGCACGGAGGGTCCCGGGGTCTCGAAGTACCACCGCATCGCCTCTTCGAGGCTCATTCCCTCGGGCTGTGCCGGCGTGTACGGCTGGCCGTAGAGCGGCGTGTTGGGCGCGCTGCGCCAGCTGTCGGCGAGGGAGCCGATGTCGACCGCGTCGTAGCCGAGGATGTCCAGCAGCTGAGCCACCTGGCTCTTGGCTGCTTCGTCGTCGCCGGCGATGGGCAGGGCGCTGCGGTCGGGCGCACCGGCGGGACGGGCACTGGTGGCAAGACGGCCGAAGTCGATGTTGTTGAACGCCTTCACCACATGGGAGTCGACCAGGTGGCGTTGCACCAGCTCGCTGCTGGTCACGTCGTTGGTGTCAAGCTCGGCGATGTGGCCGTCACGCTCCGGGTAGTAGTTCAGCGTGTCGATCACGGTCTTGCCGGCCAACTCGGCCACGGGGAGCTGGGCGTAGGCACTCAGCGGGATCGTCGCCACCACAAGATCACCGGCCAGTGCCGCTTCGGCGGGAGTGGCCGCGCGGGCGCGGTTGCCGAGCTCTGCCACCAATTCGGTAAGCGTTTCGGGGCCGCGGGAGTTGCTCAGGACGACATTCAGGTCGGCGGCGACGGCGAGGCGGGCCAGCCCGCTGCCGATCATGCCGGTGCCGATGAGTCCGAGGGTCTTGGTCATGTCATGTCTCCAGTTCGGTAGGCCGACGGGCGTGGGATGACCGGCCATCACACCCGGCACCGACCCGTTGTCCCGCGTCGTGGGTGGGGAAGGGCGTTGAGAGGGCGTTGAGTGTCTGGTGGTGGGTGTGTTGTCGAGGGAGGTTAGGCGGCGGGGAGGTGGTTGAGTTTGCGCAGTTGCTGGTCGAAGAGGCGGGTGGGGATGATGCGGCGCATGG
>NZ_JBEXRA010000098.1:0-18008 GCF_040612855.1 Streptomyces sp. NPDC006332 | reverse complement strand
GGTACTGCAGGGGGGACCCTGTGGGAGAGTAGGACGCCGCCGAACAATTATTGGGAAAACCCCCGTGCCATGGGCACGGGGGTTTTCTGCGTTTAAGGGGAGCGTCTTGACTCGGTCCTCTAGGGTCTTGGGCATGCGCTATGACCTCGTCATCTTCGACAATGATGGTGTCCTCGTCGACAGCGAGTCCATCTCCAACAAGCTCCTGGCCGGCTATCTGACCGAGCTCGGGCATACGACCTCGTACGAGGAATCCATCCGCGACTACATGGGCTCCGCCATGCACCGCATACACGAACTGGTGGAGGCGCGGAGCGGGCGGCCGTTGCCGGAGGACTTCGACGATGTCTTCCACGGGCGGGTGTTCGCCGCGTTCGAGCGGGAGTTGGAGCCGGTGGCGGGGGCAGTCGGGGTTCTCGAGAAATTGGCCGCGGACGGGACGCCGTACTGTGTGGCGTCCTCCGGGAGCCATGAGCGGATTCGGGTGGGGCATCGCAAGACCGGACTGGACCGGTGGTTCGATGGCGGGCGGATCTTCAGCTCGCAGGATGTGGGGCGGGGGAAGCCGGCTCCGGATCTGTTCCTCCACGCGGCCGAGCGGATGGGAGTCGAGCCCGCGCGGTGTGCCGTGGTGGAGGACAGTCCGCTGGGTGTGGAGGCGGCTGTCGCGGCCGGTATGGACGTGTACGGGTTCACCGCCATGACGCCGGCCGAGCGGCTTCAGGAGGCCACTCAACTCTTCTCGGACATGGGGGAGTTGCTTGACCTGCTGGTCTGACATTTGTCATGCCGAGGTCCGGACGATCGTTTCTACTCGCGTCGGCGGCTGCCCGGGAAGCTGGGAGCATGACGCAGACGAGGACGATGGCGAATACGGACACGAAGACGGACAAGAAGACCAAGCGGAACGCGTTTGTTCCGCTCGTCATGGACGTGGCGGTGCCGGTCGGGTCGTACTACCTGTTCAAGGACGGGTTCGGGATGAGCACCCTGGCCGCGCTCGGCTGGAGCAGTGTGCTGCCGGCCGCGCGGACCGGATGGAGCGCCCTGAAGGAACGGACGGTCAACGGGCTCGCCGCGCTCATTCTGTTCGTGAACGTCGCCGGACTGCTGCTGGGATTCGTCGCCGGGGATCCACGGCTGATGCTCGCCAAGGACAGCGGGGTCAGCAGCGTGGTGGGGATCGGGATCCTGGTGTCCGTGGCGCTGGGGAAGCCGGTGATGACGGCCGGTATGAAGCCGTTACTGGTGAAGGGGGACGAGCGGCGGGAGGCCGCCTGGGCTCGGTTGCAGGGTGAGTCCGCCGCCTTCCGTCGCTTCGAGCGGGTCTTCTCCGTGGTGTGGGGTGTGGTGCTGCTCGCGGAGTGTGTGGTGCGGGTCGTGGGTGCGTACACGTTGCCGGTGGACACCATGGTCTGGCTCGGGACCGTCATCATGATCGTCGCCATGGTTGTCGGCTTCCTCGTCGGCGGGGCCCTGGGCGCCGGGCCGATGGCGGCCATGCTCGAGCGGGAGTTGAAGTGCGGGGGCCAGGAGTGCTCGGACGCCGTCCCCGTGACTGCTGGTGTCGCCGTCGCCCGGTGACGAAACAAGGCTGGACGAATCAAAGCTGAGGGAAACTCATCTTTGGCTGGATCTACCCACGAGTACGCCGGGGCCCTACGCTCGCCGCCATGACAGATGTGCTGCGGCGCGGCAGGGCCTCGTTGGCGTTCAGCTTCTTCGCACAGGGCGCGGCCTTTGCTCTGTTGGTGACGAGGATCCCGGCCATCCAGGACCGGTACGGGGTGTCCGACGCCCTGTTGCCCGCGTTCCTGGCGGCCGTGCCGATCCTCGCGGGGGTCGGGAGCGTGAGCACCGAGCAGTTGGTGAAGCGCATACCGCCCAGCCGGGTGCTGCGCTGGGCCCAGCCCGTCGTGCTCCTGGCGCTGCTCGGGGTAGGGGCGGGGGACACGACGGTCGAGCTGGGTGCTTCGCTGGCCGCCTTCGGACTCGCCGTGGGTGCGCTGGACGCGTCGATGAACATGCTCGGGGTGAGCCTGCAGCGGGCGTACGGGCGCAGCATCATGCTGAGTTTCCACGCCGTGTTCAGCCTGGGCGGGATTCTGGGAGCCTCGCTGGCGTGGGTGGGGGCGCACTGGCATCTGGCGTTGTGGGTGTCGTACCTGCCGGTGGTGCTTGTGCTGTTGCCGACTGCCCTGGTGGGGAGCCGGTGGTACGTCGACGGGGGCGGGGACGGCGATGTGTCGGGGGAGAAGAGCGAGGGCGGGGCCCTCGCCTTCAAGATGCTCCTGCCGCTGTGTCTGGTGATGTGTTTCGCGTACATCGGGGACTCGACCGTCTCCAACTGGAGCGCGAAGTATCTGCAGGACGTGCTGGGCAGCAGTGAGCAGCTGGCGACCGTGCCGTACAACGTGTACATGGTGACCACGCTGCTGGGGCGGGCCATCGGGGACCTCGGGGTGCGGCGGTTCGGGGCGGTCGCGGTCGTACGGGTGGGGGCGATGGTGGCGGCCGTCGGGTTCGCCGTGGTCGCGGTGGCGCCGGGGCCGTGGGTGGGGATGCTCGGGTTCACGTTGTTGGGGCTCGGGTTGTGTGTCCTGGTGCCGCAGACGTTCGCGGCGGCCGGGCGGCTGTTTCCGGGGGCGTCCGATGCGGCTGTCGCTCGGCTCAATGTCTTCAACTACGTGGGTTTCTTGATCGGTTCGCCGCTCGTGGGGGCGCTGGGGGACACCTGGAGCTACCGCGGGGCCATGCTCGTGCCGATGGTGTTGGTGCTGGTGACGCTCGTGTACGCCCGCTCGTTCGCCGCTCGACCGGACCGATACGGTGGCGGGCATGAGCGGCCGCGGACAGCTGATGTGGGACGAGGCAGTAACGGGATATGACTTCGGTCCGGACCATCCGATGGATCCGGTTCGGCTCGCCCTGACCTGGAGGCTCCTTCAGGCCTTCGGGCTTGACCGGGAGATGGAGGTCGTGGCTGCCAAGCCGGCCGGGGAGTCGACGCTGCGGCTGGTGCACCGGGAGGACTACGTCGAAGCCGTGAAGGCGGCTTCGGCGACGCCCCGGGCTGCCGACGGGGCGTACGGGCTGGGGACTCTGGACGATCCCGCGTTCGCCGGGATGCACGAGGTGTCCGCGCTGATCGCCGGGCAGTCGGTGGGGGCCGCGGAGGCCGTGTGGCGGGGGGACGCGCTGCACGCGGTGAACTTCGCCGGCGGGTTGCATCATGCGATGCCCGGGGGCGCTTCGGGGTTCTGCATCTACAACGACGCGGCGCTGGCTATCGCACGTCTGCTGGAGCTCGGGGCCGAGCGGGTGGCCTATGTGGATGTCGACGTGCATCACGGGGACGGGGTGCAGGCGGCGTTCTGGGAGGACCCGCGGGTTCTGACGGTCTCGCTGCATGAGCATCCGCGTACGTTGTTCCCGCAGACCGGGTGGCCGGAGGAGACCGGGGCGGAGTGTGCGGAGGGATCGGCGGTGAATGTCGCGTTGCCGGCGGGGACCGGGGACGCGGGGTGGCTGCGGGCGTTCCACGCCGTGGTGCCTGAGGTGATCGCGGACTTTCGGCCTCAGGTGCTGGTGACTCAGCACGGGGCCGATACGCACTTCGAGGATCCGTTGGCGCACCTGGCTGTGTCGCTCGACGCGCAGCGGGCTGTGCAGGTTGCCTGTCATGACCTGGCGCACGAGTACGCCGATGGGCGCTGGGTGGCGCTGGGTGGCGGCGGTTACGCGGTGGTGGACGTCGTGCCACGGTCCTGGACGCACCTGGTGGGGATCGCGGCGGGGCGGCCGGTGTCGCCGGAGACGGTGATTCCGGAGTCGTGGCGGCAGGAGGTGTTTGCCCGGACCCGGCAGTTGGGACCGGGGCGGATGACTGACGGGCGGTGGCCGGTGTCCTGGGCGGGGTGGGAGGAGGGGTACGACCCCGCGGACCGGGTGGACCAGGCGGTGGTCGCTGCGCGGCGGGCGGTGTTTCCGTTGCGGGGGCTCTTGGCTTAGGTGCGCGCGGGTTTCGCCCCCGCCGCCCTTACCCGTCCCATCCCGGGGGCTGCGCCCCTGGACCCATCCCGGGGGCTGCGCCCCTGGACCCTGCCCGGGGCTGCGCCCCCGGACCCTGCCCGGGGCTGCGCCCCTGGACCCTGCCCGGGGCTGCGCCCCCGGACCCCGCCCGGGGCTGCGCCCCAGACCCCGCCGGGGCTGCGCCCCCGGACTCCGGCTCTCGGTGAAGGCTCCGCACCCGGACCCAGTGCGGCTCCTCACCCGGGCCCCAGCGGGGCTGGACCTGGCCCCCAGTGGGGCCGCACCCCTTGACCCCAGCGCGGCTGGACCTGGACCTCGCCGGGGAACCGCCCCCGGCGCATGATCCCCCTCTGACCCAGGCGCTGACTGGACTCCGTGAGCCCCAGTGGCTCAACCCTCGGCTCGACGGCAGTCCTCGGCGGGACTTGTTCCTGGGGGCTCGGGTACTCGCGGGTGGGCCGTCGCGTGGAGCTCGCTCTGTTCGCCGGGCGGGGCTTGGGTTTTCGGGGTTACGCCGACTGTGGTGTGTTTTCTCGTTCGTGTCGTGAGAGTGGGGTTGGTGCGACAGCATCACTGGGGTGTTGAGCACTGGGGCGATGCGGGCTCATCTTCTGGCTGCTCGGTTGGCTGGGAGCGTGGCTACCTCGCGGGAGGAGAGTCTTCGGAGTTATCGGCTGTTCGCCGCTCGTGATCCTCGGGTTCTGATCGGGATTGATCCCGAATGGCCTTGGGGTGAGCGAGAATTGATCGAGTTGATGGCGGACAAGTGTGGAGTTTCGGCCGATCCGGGGCATACATCTGGTCATGACGTGATTGATCCGGAGCGGACGCTGAAAGCTCTGGACGCCTTCGCGGAGCGGCTCGCGGCGGCGGCCGAACGGGGCGGGCCCGTGCTGTTCGGCACCGGGCACCCGCATCGGCTGCTCGGCTTCTACGCCGCCTTGGCGGACGCGCTGTCGGCGGCTGGATGTGCCGTCCTCACCCCAGCGCAGGGTCACTCTGTCGACATAACGACCCAGTTCGGTCTACGTACGTACGACCTTGACTACGTACGAGGGGTCGCGCTGGTACGGGAACCCGACGCGTCGAACTCCGGTCGCCGGGCCGGCGCGCACACGCATTCACCGCTCCCGGTTCGCACCGCGCTGGCGGCGGCCGCCGATGCCGGCGGGCCTCTGCCCGAGCTCGTCATCGGGGACCACGGGTGGGTCTGCGGAGCAGGTCAGCTGGGGTTTGAGGCCATTGGGCTGGCGGATACCGACGACCCCGCGCTGTTCGTGGGGGAGGCCGAGGGGGTGGTGTCCGTCGTCGTTCCACTTGATGACGCCGTGCGGGCCGTTCACTACCTGCCGCTCACCCGCTACGTACTCAATCGCGCGTGTCTGTCACAGTAGGCCGCCGATGGGTGCACCTCTTCCCCACTTGCATCACCCGCCCCTACATTGGGGAGTGAGCACGCAACGACGAAGAGTCACCGGAAGGGGAAGCCGGTGGCCGTCGAGTGCGGAAGGTTCAGGTGTGTCATGGCTGCAGCTGGCGAGAGGCCTCTGAACGAGGTTCAGTTCCTTACCGTGGCGGAAGTCGCCTCGGTGATGCGAGTGTCGAAGATGACCGTGTACCGGCTGGTGCACAGCGGTCATCTGCCCGCTATCCGGGTGGGGCGGTCCTTCCGCGTCCCCGAGCAAGCGGTTCACGAGTACCTCCGTGAGAGCTATGTGGGGGTGGAAACCGCCTGACGACGACGGGCCGGGGACGCCTCAGGGCAGGTCAGGGCCTCCCCGGCACCTCGATTACGACCTCAGCGCTCGGGCGGGTAGGCTAACCCCTCGTAGGTCGTATGGGCCCATGGCGCCCAGCACCGAGTGATGAGAAGTGAGCGAGGGTAGTCGTGGGCTCTGTTATCAAGAAGCGGCGCAAGCGGATGGCCAAGAAGAAGCACCGCAAGCTGCTCAAGCGCACGCGCGTTCAGCGTCGCAACAAGAAGTAAGCGACGCCGCGTAAGAAGCGTGTCTGTGGCCCCCCACCACACCGGTGGGGGGCCACACGCGTATCCGGACACCGTGAGCCGGAGTTGTCCGGCCGTATGTCTGTGTGAGCCGTCACTTGGTGCATCGGGCGGTCATCACAGCGCAACACCGACCCGCTAAGTTGGCCGTACACGGGGACTCGGCGGAGTACGAGGGTTGGAAGGAAGGCGCTGATCTTGGGCAATGTCGTGCTGGTGACCGGGGTGGCCCGTCAACTGGGGGGCCGGTTCGTACGACGGATCCAGCGTGACCCGCAGGTGGACCGGGTCATCGCCGTGGACGCGGTTCCGCCCGAGCACCATCTGGGCGGCGCCGACTTCATCCAGGCCGATCTGCGGCAGCCCACCATCGCGCGGGTGCTCGCGGAGACGGCCGCCGACACGGTCGTCCACCTGGACGTGACCGCGACCGCGCTCGGCAGCGGCAGCCGGACCTCGGTCAAGGAGACCAACGTCATCGGCACCATGCAGCTGCTCGGTGCCTGTCAGAAGTCCCCGACGGTCCAGCGGCTCGTGGTGAAGTCCAGTACGAACGTCTACGGGTCCGCGCCCCGGGACCCGGCCGTGTTCACCGAGACCACCTCGGCCAAGTCGCTGCCCAGTGGCGGGTTCGCGAAGGACACCGTCGAGGTCGAGGGATATGTGCGCGGGTTCGCCCGGCGGCGGCCCGACGTCGCGGTGTGCGTGCTGCGGTTCGCCAACATCCTCGGTCCGACCGCGGACACCCCGCTCGCCTCGTACTTCTCGCTGCCGGCTCTGCCGACCGTGCTGGGCTACGACCCGCGACTGCAGTTCGTGCACGAGGACGACGTGATCGAGGTGCTGCGGATCTCCTCGCACGAGCCGGCGCGGGGCACGCTCAACAGCGGCACTTTCAACATCGCCGGAGATGGTGTGCTGTTGCTGTCGCAGTGTGCGCGGCGGCTCGGCCGGCCCACCGTGCCCCTGCTGCTGCCTGCCGTCACCTGGGCGGGCTCGCTGGTGCGTACGCTGGGTATGACGGACTTCTCGCCCGAGCAGATCCGGCTGCTGACCCATGGCCGCGTCGTGTCGACGGTCCAGATGCGGGAGACGCTGGGGTTCCAGCCGAAGTACACGACGGCGGAGACCTTCGCGGAGTTCGCGCGCAGCCGCGGCCCCGGACTCCTGCCGCCCGAGACCGTGGCCGGGACTGTCGACCGGATCGCCGCCCTGCCCTTCGTGGGCGGCGGCCACCCCCCGACGCAGAGCGCCAACTGAGGAGCGCATCAACGATGGCGGACGCCAAGGTCATCCCGTTCGACGACGACCGGTCCCGCGGGAGTGCCGCGCAGCGGCCGCCGCGGCGCCGGAGTGCGGGCAGTCGGCGCAACCACACGGAATCTCCGCTGGTCCGCGAGGTCCAGCCCCTGCCGAGCAGGGCGCCCGCGCAGGATGATGTTCCTGTGACCGGTGAGGAACAGCCGCCTGAGCAGGCGCACGACGACAGCGGACCCGACGGCCTGGAAGCGCGTGTCGCGGGCGGCCTCGCCTTTCTGCGCCGCCGCCTCACCGGTGACTACGAGGTCGACGACTTCGGCTACGACGAGGAGTTGACCGACCAGGTTCTGATGTCCCTGTTGCGGCCGGTGTACGAGAAGTACTTCAGGGTCGAGGTGAAGGGCGTCGAGAACATCCCGGCGAAGGGCGGTGCCCTGATCGTCGCCAACCACTCGGGGACGATCCCGCTGGACGGCCTGATGATGCAGGTCGCCGTTCACGACCACCACCCCGATGACCGTCATCTTCGGCTGCTGGCGGCGGACCTGGTCTTCATGCTGCCGGTGGTAAACGAGCTGGCCCGCAAGCTCGGTCACACGCTGGCCTGCGCGGAGGACGCGGAACGGCTGCTGGCCCAGGGCGAGCTGGTCGGGGTGATGCCGGAGGGCTTCAAGGGCATCGGCAAGCCCTTCAGCGAGCGCTACAAGCTTCAGCGGTTCGGCCGCGGCGGTTTCGTCTCCACGGCGCTGCGGCAGGGCGCGCCGATCATCCCCTGCTCCATCGTCGGGGCCGAGGAGATCTACCCGATGATCGGTAACGCCAAGACGCTGGCCCGCGTCCTGGGCTTCCCGTACTTCCCGCTCACGCCGACCTTTCCCTGGCTCGGTCCGCTGGGCGCGATCCCGCTGCCGACCAAGTGGACGATCCAGTTCGGTGAGCCGATCCGCACGGACGGCTATCCGCCGGAGGCCGCCGAGGACCCGATGCTGATGTTCAACCTGACCGACCAGGTCAGGGAGCAGATCCAGCACACGTTGTACAAACTGCTGGTGCAGCGGCGGTCGGTGTTCTTCTGACGGCGGTTCCGCACAGGCGCCTTCAGCGCGCGTACGGCGATGGGGGCGCCCTCCTGAGAGGGGCGCCCCCATCGCCGTAGGGACCGCAGGGACGACCAGGGGCCCGGGCCTGCCGAACTACTGGTCCTCTTCGCCGTCGATGCCCAGTCCGGGGAGAAGGCCGGGGAGCAGGGGCGGGAGGGTGACGTCCGGTTCGGTGGTGGGCGGGACGGTGGTGGACGGGGTGATGCTGCCGGTGTCCTTGGAGGGGTCCAGGAGACCGCCGGTGTTGCCGCCGAGCAGGCCTTCCTCCTCGCCGGTGGAGCCGGCCGACCTGCTGGGGGTGTGGCTGCCGGTGCCGGTGGATGAGCCGCTGTCGTCGGAGGAGCTGCCGCCGCCGGTACGGGGCGTAGAGGAGCGGGCGGAACCGGACGAGGCGTCGGAGGACGCCGTTCCGGAGCCCTGCCGTCGTCCGTCGTCACCGTGGCCCCCGGCCGGGGGACGGGGGAGGAGGGACTGCAGCGGGGCGACCTCGTCGTCTATGGCGTCGAAGACCGACGACACCTGCTGACTCACGTCACCGAGCTGCACGGGAAGCCTGTCGCGGAGCGCGCCCCAGGCATCACGGTGCGAGCGGGAGAAGGCGTCGAGGGCCTGGATGGGGCCCAGGGAGTCCGGGTCGCGTTGGTAGGCCGCCGTCAGCAGGCGGTGGCCCTCGGACGCGTCGTGCTGCATGCCGGACAGGGCGCGGCGGATCTCGCCGAGGGACTCGTGGTCGAGATGGCCGCCACGATCGCGCTCCATCAACCGGCGGGCCTCGCTCAGGCGGGTGGAAGCCTGGTCGAGGTAGGCCACGCCACGTTCGTCGTCGCCCTCGGACAGGTGGTTGAGCTTGAAGTCCTCGATGCCCCGTTTCAGGCCGTACAGCGAATCACCGGGCAGGGCGTCCGAGCTGGCGGCTGCGATGCCGCCGAAGGCGCCCGCGGCGACTCCGACGCTGAGCCCGCCCGCGGCAAGGCCCTTGGCCAGGCGGGAACGCGGTCGGAACTTCCCCAGCGGACTCGCCCGGTGGGAGCCCCGCGCCCGAGCGGAACGCTGCTCGGGAACCGACGTGTCCGTCGCCCCGCCGCCCGCTGCCGTGCCCTCCAGGAGCATGGCCTCCATGGCTGCCACGAGCTGGGCCCGTTGGACGACTTTGACCTCGGGATCCATCTGTGGCTTGGGCAGCTCGCCGAGACACGCTGCGAGGGCCGCCAGACGGCCCTGCTCGGTCTGTTCCGCAGCAGCCGGGGACGGCGGGGGTCCTTCGGACTGCTCGGCCGCCGTGCCCCGGTCGGACTGCTCCTCCAGGGCCTGGGCGAAGGCGTTCGCCCGCCGGTGCGCCGAAACGTTCGCGATCACAGGCGGCACCTCCTCTCGTCATGACGATCGGCTCCCCAGGGGGTCCTGAGGGTCGCACGCCCTGACCACAAGCACACGATCGGGTGATCGAAGTCGGCCAGGGAGTGACCACAGGGAGCCTGCATCCCGCACAACGAGTGGCGCGGCACTTGGGTTACGGACGGCGGATGATCGGATCGGGGAGCCAACGGACTTTCACCCGCTGCGAGTTGAGGGTCACCGAGCGTGCGCGGTCAGTGCGCGTCGTCCGGGAGGAGCCGGGCGAGGGTGCGGACGGCCCGGTACTGGAGGGTCTTGATGGCCCCCTCGTTCTTGCCCATCACACGGGCGGTCTCGGCGACGGACAGCCCCTGCAGGAACCGAAGGGTCACGCACTCCTGCTGCTGTGGATTGAGCCGCCGTACGGCGTCGAGGAGCGCGGCGTTGGAGAGGGACTCCAGGACGGAGTCCTCGGGGGAGCGTTCGACCTCGTTGGCGTCGAGCATCTCTCCGGTGGTCACCTCGAGCCGGAAGCGGCTCGACTTGAAGTGGTCGGCGACCAGGTTGCGGGCGATCGTCACCAGCCAGGCGCCGAAGTCGCGGCCCTGCCAGGTGAAGGTGCCGATGCGGCGCAGGGCGCGCAGGAAGGTCTCGCTGGTGAGGTCCTCGGCGGTGGCTTTGCCTCCCACGCGGTAGTAGATGTACCGGTACACGGTGTCGCTGTACTGGTCGTAGAGGCGGCCGAAGGCGTCGGACTCGCCGGCCTGGGCGCGTTCCACCAGGTCCATCATGCGGGCGCTGTCACTGTCCGCGGCGGGACGGCGGACGGGGGCGGCGCCGGACGAACGCCCTCGTCTGCCGACGGCGGCGCTCCCGTCGGCGAGTGCGTAGCACGGGCCGACGGGGGCAGTGGCAACGGCGAGGGCGGGGGCGGCGTACGCGGTGGGGACGAAGCCGCGCAACAGGTCTTGGACCGTTGCGCGCAGCGTAGCCAGGCCCGAGGCGTCAACCCCGACGTGTGGGTACACGGGACTCCCAGAGGCAGAGCTTCCAACACGTGCAGTGCGGAACCGTTCACCCGTCGTAGCGACGGAAGGGGATCCGGATTGCGTCTGAGGAGAATAACGCTTAGTGCAGGCCCTGTTACACGCAGTTGCTAAAATCATCGATTACGTCGCTTCTGTAACCGATTGACGCCCGATCGAGTGCCGGGCCGTGATCGATTGCTGATCGAAATGGCCCGTATTAGGTCCCGGTCCGGGGCGTGTTGTGGCCGTGTGCAGCCAACGTGACTGGACAGCCGGGTGCGGGGGGACCGAGCTGGGACTCGGTCGTCAGCGACGGTGCTTGTGCAGGGCGATCGCCGTCAGCGACGGCGCTTGTGCAGGGCGATCGCCGCCGCCGTACCGCCCGCCACCGCGCCCACACCGGCCGCCGCCGGGATTCCGACCTTCGCCGCCTTGCGGCCCGTGCGGTAGTCGCGCAGGCGCCACTCCAGTTGACGGGCGTGCTTGCGCAGCTTGCTGTCCGGGTTGATCGCGTAGGGGTGGCCGACCAGGGACAGCATCGGGATGTCGTTGTGCGAGTCGCTGTAGGCCGCGCAGCGGGAGAGGTTCAGCCCCTCCGCCGTGGCCAGGGCGCGGACCGCCTCCGCCTTGGCGGGGCCGTGCAGGGGCTCGCCGACCAGCTTGCCCGTGTAGACGCCGTCGACCGACTCGGCGACCGTGCCCAGCGCGCCCGTCAGGCCCAGGCGGCGGGCGATCACCTGGGCGATCTCCACCGGCGCCGCTGTGACCAGCCACACCCTTTGGCCCGCGTCGAGGTGCGCCTGCGCGAGGGCCCGGGTGCCCGGCCAGATGCGCTCGGCCATGTACTCGTCGTAGATCTCCTCGCCGATCGACTGCAGCTCGGCGACGCGGTGGCCCTTGACGATGGACAGCGCGGAGTCCCGGGCCTCCTGCATGTGCTCCGGGTCCTCGACGCCGGCCAACCGGAACCACGCCTGCTGCCAGGCGAACTTCGCCAGGTCGCGGGTCTCGAAGAACTTCCGCTTGTACAGGCCCCGCCCGAAGTGGAACAGCGCGGCACCCTGCATCACCGTGTTGTCCAGGTCGAAGAAGGCGGCGGCGTGTGCGTCGCCGTGCACCGGGAACTCCGGCTCCTCGCCGGAGACGTCCTGGGTGGACTTGCGCGCTGCCTCCGCCGAGGCCTCGCCTGCCAGCACGCTGCGTGCCGTGGCGGAGCGCCTACGGGGGGTGAGCCATCCGAGAGCGGCCATGGCGTGAGCATAGCCATTCTGTTCGGTGGTTCCGGAGTCGTGGGGTTTGGAGGCTGTGAACTCTCCGCGACCGCGCCGTTAAACAAGCGGGAGAATGGACGACATGACTCCACTCTTCCGCCGTAGCGGACCCGCCCCGCAGGACCGGCTTGTGACACTTATCCGGAAGCCTGGGTGCCATTTGTGTGACGACGCACAGGTGATAGTGGAGAAGGTGTGTGACGAGCTCGGCGTTTCCTGGGAGCAGAAGGACATCACCGAGGACGCCCAGCTGCATGACCAGTACTGGGAGCAGATTCCGGTCGTCCTCGTCGACGGCGAACAGCACACTTTCTGGCGTGTGAACGAGGGACGCCTTCGCAAAGCATTGGCTTAGGATCGACGACGAACAGGTCTCGGGGGCGGGGATCGTAGAGGAGAGTGGGCGGTTTTGCCCCCAGGAGAGAAGGAACGGCGGTGCGTGTGCGCCGGTTCCACGTCAGTGCGCCGGGGGCGCGTGACCCCGGTCACGTTGACCGGGCAAAACGGACACCATCTTTGTGCACGCGTTCACAAAGACATAGCCTGCTGTCGACGGGGCGGTCTGGGGACGTGTGACCGCCTGCAGCCCCGCTCTACCCGCAGGAGCACCGTGGCAACTGGCCGAACTCACCGACCGGCGACCCGCAGCCGAGGGATTCCCGAGGCCACCGTCGCCCGGCTTCCGCTGTATCTCCGCGCGCTGACCGGCCTCTCGGAGCGCTCGGTGCCCACGGTCTCCTCCGAGGAGCTCGCGGCCGCCGCCGGAGTCAACTCCGCGAAGCTGCGCAAGGACTTCTCGTACCTGGGTTCGTACGGCACCCGTGGTGTCGGCTACGACGTCGAGTATCTCGTCTACCAGATCTCCCGTGAGCTGGGGCTGACCCAGGACTGGCCGGTAGTGATCGTCGGCATCGGCAACCTCGGCGCCGCCCTGGCCAACTACGGCGGGTTCGCCTCCCGTGGATTCCGGGTCGCCGCGCTCATCGACGCCGACCCCGCGATGGCCGGAAAGCCGGTGGCCGGGATCCCCGTCCAGCACACCGACGAACTCGAGAAGATCATCGACGACAACGGCGTGTCGATCGGCGTGATCGCCACGCCCGCCGGCGCCGCCCAGCAGGTCTGCGAACGACTCGTGGCCGCCGGGGTCACCTCCATCCTGAACTTCGCGCCGACCGTGCTGTCCGTGCCGGACGGCGTCGACGTGCGCAAGGTCGACCTCTCCATCGAGCTGCAGATCCTCGCCTTCCACGAGCAGCGCAAGGCCGGTGAGGAGGCCGCCGCCGCGGACGGCGCGATCCCGACCGCGGCCGCGCGCAAGCGCTCCGCAGACAAGGGACCAGACGGGGACGTCCCCGCCGTGATGCCGGCATGAGTCTCCTCGTCGTCGGGCTGAGCCACCGCAGCGCCCCGGTCAGCGTGCTGGAACGGGCCGCGTTGAACGCGGACGCCCAGATCAAGCTGCTCCAGGACACGGTCGCCGCCGAACCGGCCGCCGAGGCCGCGGTGCTCGCCACCTGCAACCGCATCGAGCTGTACGCCGACGTGGACAAGTTCCACGCCGGTGTCGCCGAGCTGTCCACGCTGCTCGCCCAGCACAGCGGGGTCGGCCTGGAGGAGCTCACTCCCTATCTCTATGTGCACTACGAGGACCGGGCCGTCCACCACCTCTTCTCGGTGGCCTGCGGGCTCGACTCGATGGTCGTCGGCGAGGGGCAGATCCTCGGTCAGATAAAGACCGCCCTGGCGAAAGCCCAGGACCTGCACACCACCGGGCGACTCCTGAACGACCTGTTCCAGCAGGCCCTGCGGGTCGGCAAGCGCGCCCACTCCGAGACCGGCATCGACCGCGCCGGACAGTCCCTGGTCACCTTCGGACTGGAACAGCTGGCGACCGGTACGGCGATCGAGACCTGGGCCCGCGGCAAGCGGGCGCTGGTCATCGGGGCCGGCTCGATGTCCTCGCTGGCGGCGGCCACGCTCGCCCGGGCCGGGGTCGCCGAGATCGTCGTCGCCAACCGCACCCCCGACCGCGCCGAGCGTCTCGCACAGATACTGGCCGAGGGCGACGACACGGACGTGCTGGCCCGCGCGGTCCCGATGGAATCGGTGCCGGTCGAGCTGACACGTGCTGATGTCGCCGTCTCCTGCACCGGGGCGACGGGGCTGGTGCTCTCCGCCGAGGCGATCGCGGACGCGGTGCGGGGGCGTGGCTCCGAGGGTGGCGACGGGGTCGGCGTGGGGCAGCAGTCCGGTGCGGGTCAGCCGGGTGCGGGTCAGTCTGGCGCGGGTCAGCCGGGTGCGGGCCAGTCGGACTCGGGCTCTACGAGTGCTTCGGCCCACCTGCCGCCCACCAGCCTCGGCACCGAGGAGGGCTGTCCGCTCGACCTGCCCGCCGTACCGGCGACCGCCGGGTTCTCCGTGCTCGGCGAGGCCGCCGTGGCCGGGATGGCCGCCTCCGATCTGGAACAGCACGCCGCCTGGGTGGACAACGGCACCTCGCGTCATCAGAGCGCCCCTCCCGCCGGCCTCGTCACCACGCTCGACCCGGCCGAGGAGACGGAAACCATCGCCGCGCTCGCCGCCACCGCGGCCGTCATCGGGCGGGTGCCCGAGCGACGCAAGCCCGAACCGGTCGCCGAGATCCCGCGCCCCGAGCCCACGCTCTTCCTGCTCGACCTCGCCATGCCGCGCGACATCGACGCGGCCGTGCACCGGCTGACCGGGGTGCGGCTGGTCGACATCGAGTCGCTGGCCGAGGCCTCCGCCGACGCTCCCATGGCGGCCGACGTCGACCAGGTCCGCCGTATCGTCGCCGACGAGGTCACGGCCTTCGGGGCGGCGCTGCGGGCCGCCCACATCACGCCGACCGTGGTCGCCCTGCGCACCATGGCCGCCGACGTGGTCGCCGGTGAGATAGCCCGGCTCGACGGCCGGCTGCCCGGGCTCGACGACAAGCAGCGCGGCGAGATCACGCAGACCGTCAAGCGCGTGGTCGACAAGCTGCTGCACGCGCCGACCGTGCGGGTCAAGCAGCTCGCGGCCGAGCCCGGCGGCGCCGGGTACGCGGACGCGCTGCGCACCCTGTTCGATCTCGACCCCGAGACGGTGGCCTCCGTCTCCCGCGCCGAGGACAGCACCGAGAACAACGCCAAGAACCGAGGGCCGGCATGAGTAGCAAGGCATTGAGGCTCGGGACCAGGCGCAGCAGGCTCGCCATGGCCCAGTCCGGACAGGTGGCGAAAGCCGTGAGCCAGGTGACCGGACGGCCCGTCGAGCTCGTCGAGATCACCACGTACGGTGACACCTCGCGCGAGCAGCTCGCGCAGATCGGCGGCACCGGTGTCTTCGTGACCGCGTTGCGCGAGGCACTGCTCAAGGACGAGATCGACGTGGCGGTTCATTCGCTGAAGGACCTCCCCACCGGGCAGCCCGACCAGCTCTCTCTGGTCGCCGTCCCGGCGCGCGAGGACCCCCGGGACGTCATCGTCGCCCGGGACGCCCTGAAGCTCACGGACCTGCCGCGCGGGGCCCGGATCGGTACCGGCTCACCGCGCCGGATGGCCCAGCTGAACGCGTACGCCCGCGGCCACGGACTGGACATCGAGACGGTCCCGATCCGCGGCAACGTCGACACCCGCATCGGGTACGTCCAGGGCGGTGAGCTGGACGCCGTCGTCCTGGCCGCCGCCGGACTGAGCCGGATCGGCCGGATCGACGAAGTGACCGACTTCCTGTCGGTCGACACGGTTTTGCCCGCTCCCGGCCAGGGAGCACTCGCGATCGAGTGTGCCGCGGACAACGCGGTCCTGATCGCAGCGCTCGGTGAGCTCGACGACCCGTTCACACGGGTCGCCGTGACCGCCGAACGGTCACTGCTCGCCGCCCTGGAGGCCGGCTGCAGCGCCCCTGTGGGTGCGCTGGCCGACCTGCTGGCCGACGGGCAGATTGTCAAAGAAATGCGCCTGCGCGGCGTCGTCGGTACGACCGACGGCTCGCGGATGGTGCAGCTGTCCACCACCGGTCCCGTGCCCGAGACGTACGACCAGGCAATGGCGCTCGGTCGCGAACTCGCTGCCGAGATGCTTGCCCAGGGCGCGGCCGGTCTGATGGGGGAGCAAGCACAGTGAGCCCCACCACTCTTCCCGCCGGTCCTGAACACGGGCACGTCACCTTCCTCGGTGCCGGACCCGGAGATCCGGGACTACTGACTCTGCGCGCCGTCGAGGCGCTGGCGAACGCGGACGTCCTCGTCGCCGAGCACGAAGTGCTCGACGTCGTACGCACGCATGCCAGGTCCGGTGTCGCCGTCGTGAACACGGACTCGGACCCCTTCGCGGGTCCGCATCCGGGCACAGGCGCGCCTCAACTGACGGTCGTTGACGGTGCGTCAACGACCGCTGGCAACCCCGCCGTGCGGGATGCCGCACATCTTGTCATGGAGGCCGCGCGGGGCGGCAGGCGGGTCGTCCGTGCGGTGACCGGGGACCCCGGGCTCGACACGTACGCCGCCGAGGAGATGCTGGCCTGCGCCGCCGCGGGGGTTCCCTTCGAGGTCGTGCCGGGTGTCGCGGCGGCCGTGGGCGTCCCCGCCTACGCCGGTGTGCCCCTGCGGGACGCCGAGGGTGCCGACGTCCGGTTCGTGGACGCGCGGACGGCCTCCGACCGGTGCTGGACGGAGGTGGGGGCGTCGGACGGGACGGTTGTCGTGTCGACGACCCTCGACTCCGTCGCGGTGGCCGCCGGTGAACTGGTGTCCGCCGGGCGCAAGCCCGACACCCCGTTGACGGTCACGGTCGCCGGTACGACCACCCGTCAGCGGACCTGGACGGCGACCCTGGGGACCATCGCCCAGACGCTGAAGCAGGCCAAGGTGCTGCCCTCCCCGGAGGGCGGCCGGCCGGTGATAGCCGTGGTCGGTGAGCGGTCCGCCCCGGCTCGGCGTGAGCAGCTCTCGTGGTTCGAGTCCAAGCCGCTGTTCGGGTGGCGGGTTCTCGTACCGCGTACGAAGGAGCAGTCGGCGTCGCTCTCCGACCAGTTGCGGTCCTACGGGGCCGTGCCGCACGAGGTGCCGACGATCGCTGTCGAGCCGCCGCGGACGCCGCAGCAGATGGAACGGGCGGTCAAGGGGCTTGTGACGGGCCGCTACGAGTGGATCGCCTTCACCTCCGTGAACGCGGTCAAGGCGGTGCGGGAGAAGTTCGAGGAGTACGGGCTCGACGCGCGCGCCTTCGCGGGGATCAAGGTCGCCGCGGTGGGGGAGCAGACCGCGAAGGCGCTGGTCGCGTTCGGGGTGAAGCCGGATCTGGTGCCGAGTGGGGAGCAGTCGGCGGCGGGGTTGCTGGAAGACTGGCCTCCGTACGACCCGGTGTTCGACCCGATCGACCGGGTGTTCCTGCCGCGTGCCGACATCGCCACCGAGACGCTGGTGGCGGGCCTCATCGAGCTCGGGTGGGAGGTCGACGACGTCACGGCCTACCGGACCGTGCGGGCCTCGCCTCCGCCTGCGGAGACTCGGGAGGCGATCAAGGGCGGTGGGTTCGACGCCGTTCTGTTCACGTCGTCGAGCACGGTGCGGAACCTGGTGGGTATCGCCGGGAAGCCGCACAACGTGACCGTGATCGCGTGTATCGGGCCTGCTACGGCGAAGACGGCCGAGGAACATGGTCTCCGGGTGGACGTGATGGCTCCCGAGCCGTCGGTGCACAGACTGGCCGAGGCGCTTGCCGACTTCGGGCAGCGGCGGCGGGCCGCGGCGGTGGAGGCGGGGGATCCGGTGACTCGGCCCAGTGAGCGGCGGCCGGGGGCTCGGCGGCGGCGTACGACGACCTGACGCGGCGCGGTGTCGGTGCGGTGCCTGCGGCGGCCTGCGGGCGTTTGGGGGGGGGTGTAGCGCCTGCGGGTCGGTGGGGGGGCGGGGCCGGGTCGGGGGTGTCCGTGCTCTTTTGTAATTCTGGGCCTCCGGGGCGTAGTTGTT
>NZ_JBEXRA010000097.1:0-18552 GCF_040612855.1 Streptomyces sp. NPDC006332 | reverse complement strand
GGGCAGACGTGCTCTTCGCGATGCTCCGCGACGGCACCTTCTACCAACCACCAACCCCGATCACTTCTTGACCAAAGTCATAGGGGCACCCCCCCCAGGACGACTTCCGCTCCGGACAAAAACCGAAGGTCTCCCGCGAGTCATGTCCCCGCGGGAGACCTTCGTCCTACCGCCTGCAAGTGAAGGTTGAGAAGACGATCACGAGCAGGACGTCTGCGCCGGCACGGCTACGGCGTCACGGCTTGAGCAGCAGGCTGTCGCCGCGCTCCTTGGCGGCGGCGTAACGCTTCGCCACGTCCTGCCAGTTGACGACGGCCCACATGGCGTCGATGAAGTCGACCTTCTGGTTCTTGTACTGGAGATAGAAGGCGTGCTCCCAGGCGTCGAAGACGAGGATCGGGGTGGAGCCCTGGCCGACGTTGCCCTGGTGGTCGTAGACCTGCTCGACGATGAGTCGGCCACTGAGCGGCTCGTAGGCGAGGACGCCCCAGCCGGAACCCTGGGTGGTGGCCGCGGCCTTGGTGAGCTGCGCCTTGAAGCCCGCGAAGGAGCCGAAGGACTCGGCGATGGCGTCCGCGAGTTCGCCGACGCCGTCCTTCTCCAGGGGCTCGCCGCCGCCGTCGCCGGTCATGTTGTGCCAGTAGATGGAGTGCAGGATGTGCCCGGAGAGGTGAAAGGCCAGGTTCTTCTCCAGGCCGTTGATCGAGCCCCACTGCTCCTTGTCCCGGGCCTCCGCGAGCTGCTCCAGCGTGTCGTTCGCGCCCTTGACGTATGCGGCGTGGTGCTTGTCGTGGTGCAGCTCGATGATCTGCGGGTTGATGACGGGTTCAAGTGCCGCGTAGTCGTAGGGAAGCTCCGGGAGCGTGTAAACCGCCATGTCCAACGTCCTCCGACATAATTGCAACTGATGTGCAGTTGCACGGTACCAGCAGGAGAGGTCGATCGCCGATAAGGCATTGGGCCTAGGACCACGATCGCGCCGCAGACCCAGGGGGCGATCCCGTTCTCACCGGTACAGGCGCGATCGAGTCCCGTCATCGGTGGATTCAGCAGCAGCCGACCGCGTCGGCCGGTTCCTTCGCGTCGGCGTTCATGTCGGTCGGGCCGGTGCAGCAGGTGCTGCCCTGCTGCTTGGCCAGGCTGTCGGCGTCGGCCTTGACGACGTACACCTCCCAGGGTTCCTGGCCGGGGCCGTGGACCCAGACCTTGTCCTGGAGGGCGTAGCAGCAGGTGGTGTCGTTCTCCACGTCGGGGGTCAGGCCGGCCTCGCCCAGGCGGGCGGTGGCGGCGTGGACCGCTGCGGTCGTCTCGACTTCGACGCCGAGGTGGTCCATGCGGGTCGCCTCGCCCGCGGTGCCTTCGATGAGAACGAGCTTGAGCGGGGGCTCGGTGACGGCGAAGTTGGCGTAGCCGTCACGGAGTTTGGCGGGCTCGGTGCCGAAGAGCTTGGTGTAGAAGGCGACGGATTCCGCGAGGTCGGGGACGCGGAGGGCGAGCTGTACGCGTGATGCCATGACGAACCTCCTGAGGTGGGCGGGGAGTTCAGCAGCCACCGCCGGACTCCAGAGCTCCCCTTTACTTCGACATCCGTCGATCTCTTGCATCGCCAGCATGGCACCTGCATCGATAAGCGTCAACATAGACACTTATCGAAATTGAGGCTGAGCCGCACCCGGGCCTCGCGTACGGCCCTAGCCGACTGGTTCGACGCATGTCAACATAGATGCATGTCGAATACGAACGTACTGCCGCTGCTGGACCCCTCCCCCGACGAGGTCGTGGCGCCCTGCTGCCCGCCGCTCACCGAGCGCCCGTTCACCGCGGAGGAGGCCGAGACGGCCGCGCGGATGTTCAAGGCACTCGGCGATCCGGTGCGACTGCGGTTGTTCTCGGCGGTGGCCTCCCACGAGGGCGGCGAGGCGTGCGTGTGCGACATCTCCGACGTCGGGGTCTCCCAGCCGACCGTCTCCCACCACCTGAAGAAGCTCAAGGAGGCCGGGCTGCTCACCTCGGAGCGGCGCGGCACGTGGGTGTACTACCGCGTCGAGCCTTCCGTGCTGGCCTCCATGGGCAAGCTGCTGACGAATGCGCCGACCGCAGTCTGACGTCGAGACGGGGCTTGGTTCAGGTCAAAAGCCGTTCACTCCGTCACCGGCCGCCGAGAGAAACCGGTGGCGAACTTCCGGCGCCAGGCGAGCGCGACGTAGACCAGACCGATCAGGACGGGCACCTCGATGAGCGGGCCGACGACACCGGACAGGGCTTGGCCGGAGGTGACGCCGAAGGTGGCGATGGCGACCGCGATGGCCAGCTCGAAGTTGTTGCCGGCCGCCGTGAAGGCGAGGGTCGCCGTGCGGTCGTAGGGCAGACCGATGACCTTGCCGAGCGCGAAGGTGCCGAAGAACATGACCGCGAAGTACACCAGCAGCGGCAGCGCGATACGAGCCACGTCGAGCGGCTGCGAGGTGATCGTCCTCCCTTGCAGGGCGAAGAGGATGACGATCGTGAAGAGCAGGCCGTAGAGGGCCCACGGGCCGATCCTCGGCAGGAATGTCGACTCGTACCTCTCCCGGCCGAGCTTCTTCTCGCCGATACGGCGAGTGAGGAAGCCGGCCAGAAGCGGGACACCGAGAAAGATGACCACGTTCAGGGCGATCTTCCACATGGAGATGTCGAGGTGCTCGCCCTCGCCCAGGTTCAGCAGGCCGGGCAGGAGGTCGAGGTAGAACCAGCCGAGCAGGCCGAAGGCCAGGACCTGGAAAACCGAGTTCAGCGCGACCAGGACGGCAGCGGCCTCGCGGTCGCCGCAGGCGAGGTCGTTCCAGATGATGACCATCGCGATGCAGCGGGCCAGGCCGACGATGATCAGCCCGGTGCGGTACTCGGGCAGATCCGGCAGGAAGATCCAGGCCAGCGCGAACATGACAGCCGGGCCGACGATCCAGTTGATCACCAGCGACGACACCATGAGCTTCTTGTCGCCGGTGACGGCGTCGAGCTTGTCGTAGCGGACCTTGGCCAGCACCGGATACATCATGACCAGCAGGCCGACGGCGATCGACAGGGAGACGCCGCCGATCTCGACCTTCGCGAGGGCGTCGTTCAGGCCGGGAACGGCGCGGCCCAGGCCCAGGCCGAGAGCCATGGCGAGCAGGATCCACACGGCGAGGAATCGGTCGAGGGTCGACAGCCTCGCGACGACCGAGGACTGCGCGGTGCTGGTCGCGGCTGCTTCGGTGGGGGTCACGGGCAGGCCCTCTTGTTGTCGACGGCGTCACGAGCGGACTCGGCCAGGTCGGCGAACTGGCCGGCGAGCTGGGCGATGACGTCGGGGCGCAGCTTGTAGTACATGTACCGGCCGCACGGCTCCGTCTCCACGACCCCGGCCTCACGCAGCACTCTCAGGTGGTTGGAGAGGTTGGTCTGCCTCGCGCCGGTCTCCTCGATCAGGTGCGTGGAGCAGAGCGTCTCCTGGGCGAGCAGAGTGACGATCTGGAGGCGGAGCGGGTCGGCGAGGACCCGCATCAGATCAGTGTCGACTGACGTCATCATGGACTGATACTGTCATATCAGTGGTGACTGACACCATCCGGCGCTGATTTCATTCTCACCTGATGCCGTCGTGAGACAAGAGAGATCTCTGATGTCCGACAAGCCCTCCGTGCTGTTCGTCTGTGTCCACAACGCCGGCCGTTCTCAGATGGCCGCCGCCTGGCTCACTCACCTGGCCGGGGACCGTGTCGAGGTCCGTTCGGCCGGCTCCGACCCGGGCGCGGGCGTCAACCCGGCCGCCGTCGAGGCCATGCGCGAGGCCGGCATCGACATCTCCACCGAGGTCCCGAAGCTGCTCACCGTGGACGCGGTCAAGGAGGCGGACGTCTGCATCACCATGGGCTGCGGCGACACCTGCCCCGTCTTCCCCGGCAAGCGCTACCTGGACTGGCAGCTGGAGGACCCGGCGGGCCAGGGCGTCGAGGCCGTTCGTCCGATCCGTGACGAGATCAAAGCCCTGGTCGAGGGCCTGATCAAGGAGATCGCGCCGGAGAAGACGGCGTGAGCGGCGCAGAGGTACGCAACGTCATCGCCATGTGTCATCGTCATGGGCTCCGGCCCCGCCGGATACCCCGCCGCCTCCACACCGCCCGCGCCGCGCTGAAGGGGCTGGTCCTCGCGGGCGCGGTGACGGTCGGCGTCCGATGTGGCGCGGACACCAGAACCGGCGCGGCACGCCCGGCCGTTCACGCTTCCGGCTGCGGCTGAGGTGCGGACGACGGCGAGCGACGGTGAAGGAACACGGCCACCGCGAGGGCCCCGGTCAGCGCGCAGAGCGCCCCGAAGCCGTAGGTGAGCGTGGCGAACGAGGCGACGGCGGCGACGAGCAGCGGGCCGCCCGCGTCGCCCAGTTCGCGTCCCAGTTCGGCGGCACCCATGGTCTGCCCGAGACGCTCCGGCGGGGTACTCGCGGCCAGCGTGGCGAAGCCGAGCGGGGTGATCAGGCCCGTACCGGTGCCGATCAGGGCCGCTCCCAGCAGGATGCCGGTCAGCCCCGGCAGCATCGCGCAGGCCAGACCCGCCGCGGTGACCGACAGCCCCGCGACGAGGCCGGTCCGGGTGGTGAGGCGTCCCTCGTCCAGAGCGCGCCCGGCCCGTGGCTGGACGAGGGCCGCGCAGCCTGCCAGCACCGACACCGCCGCCCCGGTCGCCACCGCGCCCAGTCCGGCGGCGCGGCCCGAGACCGGAAGGAAGCCGACCCCGACGGACAGTGCCGCGGTCGCCGCCGCGAGCGCGGCCGTCGGGGTGAGGAAGACCGGGTCGGCCAGCCGTCGGGCCAGGTCCACAACCGTCTGGCGGGCCTTGGGCAGCGGCGGTACGGCGGGAACGGCGAGCGCGGCCCAGACGGCGACCGCCGCGCCGAGCACCGCGAGCACGGTGAACAGCAGGCGCAGACCGCCGGCCCACACCAGGACGCCGCCGAGCAACGGACCGAGGGTGTAGCCGATCGACTTGTAGAAGCCGTAGCTGCCGAAGGCACGGCCGTGTTTCGCCGCCGGGTTCAGGCGGGCGACCAGAGCGGAGGCGGACGGCGAGAAGGCGGAGGCCGCGGCTCCCTGCCCGAGGCGTGCGGCCCACAGCCAGCCGGGGCTGTCGGCGACGACGTACAGCGCGGACGCGGCGGCGAAGGCCACCAGCCCGCCGAGCAGCACGGGGCGGGCGCCGACGCGGTCGGCGAGGGTGCCGAAGAGCGGCTTGAGGAGTACCTCGGCGCCGTCGTAGAGGGCGAGCAGCCCGCCGAGCACCAGCAGGGAGGTGACCGCGTCGTCGGTGTCGCCGCCGAGGCTCGCGGCGATACCGTGCGCGCCGAAGGCGGTGGTGAACCCCGCCGCGTACAGCGGCCACATCTGCCGGGCCGGGGCGGTCGGCGCGGTCACCGGTCCGACTCCGGTGTCTGGTGGAGGGCGGCGAAGACCCGCTCGGCGTAGTCCTCGCAGGCCGCGGCGCACTGCTTGAGCCGCCGGCCGGCCTCGGCCGCCTCCGGAGCGCCGAAGACGTCCCGTGCGGTCAGGTCGCGATGCCAGCGCCGGAGCCGGTCCAGCGACTGCTCCTCTTCCTCCAGCTCGGCCAGGGTGAACTTGGCGATCCGGATCTCCTTGGCCAGCTCCTGTTCGAACTTGCCGCAGTCGGCCAGGAACTCCGTCCAGTCCGCGGACCGGGCGGCGGTGAACATCGCCTGGAAGCGGGCCGCGTCCTCGGTGCTGCGCCCAGCGGCGTTCAGGGAGACGGCCTGCCCGCCCGCCTGCTCCGTGAGCGCCACCGCCCGGCCGACGCCGGCGGCGAAGACCGGCACATCCGGAACGGCCCAGACCCCCTGCCCGAGGGAGAGCGCGCCCGCCTTGCGCAACTCCCGCCACACCGCGACCCGGTGCCGGGACGGCTCGGCGGGCAGCTTGATCACGAGGACGAGCCAGCGGCTCCCCGGTCCCTTGGTCGACATGCATCGAATGTAGCAGCCGTTACATCCGAGACTGTGCTCCGCGGCTCGTCAGGTGAGGGAGCAAGGTGGTGCAGCGGCGTCGGCGGCTGGCTCTCGGTCTTCCCGTCCGCAGGACCAACAGCTCGACGACAGTGGGGCCCGTGCTCAGAGTTCGCCCGGTGCTCCCAGGCCCGTCAGGGCGCCGACCGGGTCCAGGTCGGGGGTGCCGCGGGGCCACCAGTCCTCGTGGCCGGGTTCCGATTCGTACGCGTACCAGAGTCCGTCGCGGCCCAGGCGGAGCTGGACGTGGCCGCGGGGGTGGGTGAGGTGGTTGTGCCAGGGCCGGAAGGGCGGGAGGTCGGCGGCGAGGAGGAGCGGGCGGGCCCGGTCGAAGCGGCCGGCCGGCGGGTCCCAGGGCTCTTCGAGGACGCTGAGGCCCTCCAGGCCGCCCTGACGCCAGGCGGCGACCGCGCGGGCCAGGTCGGCGGGGGCGCGGCCGGCGGCGGTGGCCAGCGAGGAGTAGAGGCTGCGGGTGCCCGCGGTGAGTCCGGAACCGGGGCGGGCCGCGGCGAGTCGTACGGCGTCCTGCCACAGGGTCAGTTCGCCGACCGGGTCGCGGCCGGTGGCGAGCAGCGCGTGGGCGCGGGCCGCGGCGTCGGTGGCCAGTTGGTCCAGGGCGAAGGGGTCCGGGCCGCCCGCGGTCGCGGGGTACACCGGCGGCTGGCCCGGGTGGGCGGGCACCGGCGACGGCGTCGGAAGCGGCGGGAGCCGGCGGGGCGCGAGGGCCTCCGTGGCCCGTACGCCGGGTACGGGTGCCGGTCCCTGTTCCTGGGCGGCGCGGGCCGCGCGGGCGGCACTGAGACGGGACAGGGCGTCGAGCAGTCCGCGTTCGCCGCGGCCGCGCAGCAGAAGCAGGACGAAGGGGTCGGCGTCCAGCAGGCGGGCGGTCTGGTAGCAGAGGGCGGCGGCGTGTTTGCAGGGGTGACCGGAGTCGGGGCAGCTGCAACGGGGGTCCAGGTCGCCCGGGCCGGGGAGCAGCGGCACGCCGGAGTCGGCCAGGGTGTGGGGCATCTCCTTGTCGAGCAGCGCGGCGATGTCGCCGGGGCGTTCGGCGGCTCGGTTCAGGAAGCTGTCCCAGTCGGTGTCGTCGAGCGTGCGCAGCCGTACCTGGACGCGGTACGGCCTGGCACGGCTCCCCTGCACGTAGGCGAGCACGAGCCCCGGTGTGACCGTGATGGCGTCCACCTGCCCCTGCTCGGCGTACGCGCGGCCCCGCGCCAGCCGCTTGGCGTCCAGCGCGCCCTCCTCCAGCGCGGCGACCCAGGCATTGCCCCACCAGGTCTCGGCGAACCCGGCGCCGTCCGGGAGCCGGGACGGGAACGCGGGGAAGGTGCGGCGCAGTTCGCTGTCACGGTCGGGAGCGGCCATGGAACGGGGGTGGCGGGGCGGGGCGGCGGGAGCAGGCGAGGAAGCCGTGCTTGTGGGCGAAGGCGACGGGGCTGAGGCTCGGGGTGGGGTTCGACTTGTGAGGGCGGTGTCGGTGCTGCTGGGCTTCGGGTCAGGCGCCGGAGTTCCGGCGGGCGGACTCGGCTGCGGCGCACGGAGAGCACCGCCTCCCACCTCCGGTGGGGTCACGGTGTCGGACGGCCGAGAGGCACCCGGCGTCGGGGATCCGGCACGCGAACTCGCCTGCTCCCCATGGCGGTCGCCGCCGGAGTCCACCTCCGACGAGGCCGCCGTGTCGGGCATCCGGAAGGCGTCGGCCAGCAGCGCCCGCAGGTCCCGCGCTCGCTGCTCGGCGGTGTGTTGGGCCGGGGCTGAGCGACTCCGGCCCGTGGCCGAGGTCCGCCCCGGTCGGCGCGCGGTTTCACCCTTGAGACCTGCGGCACTCCCCTCGGGGGGCATGGCATCGTCATGAGCCTGCCGGGCGGCACTTCGCGCCGCGCGCAATGCCTCGCGCGCGACATCCGCGGGGCGCGCGTCGCGTCGCCGGGACTCTTCGGGCTCGGTCTCCGCTTCGGGTGCCTCTGGTGGCCCCGGCGTCTCGGCGGACTCGGGCGGCTCGGAGGTCTCGGCTGACGCGAGCGCCTCGGGCGCCTCAGGCGTCTCGGCCGACTCGGGCGTCTCCGGTGGCGCGGCGTGGGACTTCGCCATACTCCCGATGCCGTCCGCCGCCCTGCCGACGACATCCTTCGCCGCGGGATGCTCCTCGGCGGCCGGAGTCCCAGCGCGTCGAGCGGCCACGGCCTGCCGGAGGGCCGCGCGCGCGGCGTCACCGGGACGGGCCCGGGACGATGAGGGCGCCTCGGGCGCGGAGGGCCCACGGGATCCGACCGATCCGCCCGATCCGGCAGGTCTGCCAGGTCGGATAGATCCAGCAGGCTCGACCCACGCACCAGTGCCGCTCTGCCGGCCAAGTCCACCGAATCCGGCAGGCCCACCCGACTCGGCGGATCCACCAGGTCCGCCAGTTCCACCCGGCCCGGCGGGCTCAGCAGGTTCCTCGGGCTTCGCTGCTTCGACCTTCGCGGCTCCGGCAGATCTCTCGGACGCCGTGCTGTCGTCGCCCGCACCGGCTTCGTCGACAGCAGTCGCCACCTCGGTCGACTCGGCCCCGTCGGGCGACTCCGTGGCTCCGCGGATCGACGGACTTCCCGGTGCCTTGGGCGCCCCGGACGGCCCGGGCGCCCCCGTCGCCCGCTGGGGCGCCGCCCGTTCCTCGTCCCGTCCGAACGGCGTCGATGGCGCCCCGGCATGCGCCTCCGTCTCCCGGACGGCGTTCTCCCGTGCCTCCCGCAGCGCCCGGCGCACCGCGTCGGCGGGGCCGCCGGTCATGACGTCCTCCGGAGCGAGACCAGGTCGGTGAGCTCACGGTCGGTCAGTTCCGTGAGGGCCGACTCGCCGGAGCCGAGGATCGCGTCGGCGAGGGCCCGCTTGGCCTCCAGCATCTCCGCGATGCGGTCCTCGACCGTGCCCTCGGTGATGAGACGGTGGACCTGGACCGGCTGGGTCTGGCCGATGCGGTAGGCGCGGTCGGTGGCCTGTTCCTCGACGGCGGGGTTCCACCAGCGGTCGAAGTGGACGACGTGTCCCGCGCGGGTGAGGTTCAGCCCGGTGCCGGCGGCCTTCAGCGACAGCACCAGGACCGGGGTCGCCCCGCTCTGGAAGCGGTCCACCATGCGTTCACGCTCCACCACCGGTGTGCCGCCGTGCAGGAGGTCGACGGGAACCGCGCGGGCGGCCAGGTGGGAGGTGATCAGCCGGGCCATCCCCACGTACTGCGTGAAGACGAGCGCGGAGCCGTCCTCGGCCAGCAACGTGTCCAGCAGCTCGTCCAGCAGGGCCAACTTGCCGGAGCGGGCGGCGAGTCGGTCGCCGGCGGTCGGCGGGACGTCCTCCTTCAGGTACAGCGCGGGGTGGTCGCAGATCTGCTTCAGCGCGCCGAGCAGCTTCAGCACCATGCCCCGGCGGGCGATGCCCTGCGCCGTCTCGATGGCCAGCAGGGACTCGCGGACCACCGCCTCGTACAGCGCGGCCTGTTCGCGGGTGAGCGGGACGGGGTGGTCCGTCTCGGTCTTGGGGGGCAGTTCGGGGACGATGCCGGGGTCGGACTTCTTGCGGCGCAGCAGGAAGGGGCGCACCAGCCGGGCCAGCCGGGCGACCGCCTCCTCGTCCTCGCCGTTCTCCACCGCGCGGGCGTGCCGGGCGCGGAAGGACTTCAGCGGGCCGAGGAGTCCGGGTGTCGTCCAGTCCAGCAGCGCCCACAGTTCGGAGAGGTTGTTCTCGACCGGGGTGCCGGTCAGGGCCACGCGGGCCGGGGACGGGATCGTGCGCAGGGCCTTCGCCGTGGCCGAGTACGGGTTCTTGACGTGTTGTGCCTCGTCGGCGACGACCATGCCCCAGCGCTGCTCGACCAGTTGTGGCGCCGTGGACCTCATGGTGCCGTAGGTGGTGAGGACGAAGCCGCCGCCGTCGAGGTCGTCCAGGCTGCGGTCCGGGCCGTGGAAACGGCGGACGGGGACGCCGGGCGCGAAGCGGGTGATCTCCCGCTGCCAGTTGCCGAGCAGGGAGGCCGGGCAGACCACCAGGGTGGGTTCCTGACGGGCCCGGCGCAGATGCAGGGCGATGACGGTGATCGTCTTGCCCAGTCCCATGTCGTCGGCCAGGCAGCCACCCAGGCCCAGGGAGGTCATGAGGTCGAGCCAGGCCAGTCCGCGGAGTTGGTAGTCGCGGAGGGTGGCTCGCAGACCGGCGGGCGGTTCGGCGGGCCGCAGTCCGGCCGTGAGGCGGTCGCGCAGGGTGGCCAGGGCGCCGACCGGTACCGCCTCCACCGTCTCGCCGTCCACCTCCGCGCTTCCCGTGAGGGCGACGGAGATCGCGTCGACCGGGTCGAGCAGGCCCAGTTCGCGTTTGCGGGCCTTGCGGACGAGTGCCGGGTCGACCAGTACCCACTGGTCCCGGAGGCGGACGACCGGGCGGTGCGCCTCGGCGAGCGCGTCCATCTCGGCCTCGTCGAGCGGGTCGCCGCCGAGCGCCAACTGCCAGCGGAATCGGAGCAGTTCCTCGCTCTCGAAGAAGCCGGTCCCGTCGGTCGCCGAGCCCGGAGCGGGTCGCACCACCGCGGTCGCGGTGAGGTCCTGGGCGAGATCCCGAGGCCAGTGCACGGCGACGCCGGCCGCCGCGAGCCGGGTCGCGGCCACGCCGAGCAGGTCGCCCAACTCCTCGTCGGACAGGGCGAGTACGTCCGGCGCGTCCTGTTCGGCGAGCCGGTCGAGCGGCGGCCAGACGCGCGCCGCGCGCCGCACGGCGAGGGCGGCGTCCACGCGCGCGCGGGGGCCGAAGGCCGCGTCCGCCCGGCCCTCCCACAGGTCCGCCGCGTCCGTCATGAGCGTGGGGTCGGCGAGGCTGTGCACCTGGACGATCGCGGCGCCCGCGCTGCGTACCGCGTCGCCCGATTCGTCGAACAGGTCGTTCGCCGACAGGTCCAGGCGGAGCGAGATCCGCACGCCGGCGTCCATGCCGGCGGCGACCTCCGCGGCCCAGTCCCGCGCGTCGGGCAGGCGCTGC
Source organism: Streptomyces sp. NPDC006332 (assembly GCF_040612855.1). Taxonomy (NCBI): domain Bacteria; kingdom Bacillati; phylum Actinomycetota; class Actinomycetes; order Kitasatosporales; family Streptomycetaceae; genus Streptomyces; species Streptomyces sp. NPDC006332. The sequence continues at coordinate 7,514 of NZ_JBEXRA010000097.1, read as the reverse complement.
GGCTCGCGCGCCGCGAAGGGCCTGCCGGAGGCGTACGGCGCGGCCGGGGTGCGGGGCAGGGTGTCCGCCACCGCGTCCAGGAAGGAACGCATCAGCGCTTCCGGTTCGGGCAGCCGGATCGGGCCCGGGCCGGACAGCGGGATCGCGTGGCCCTCGTACGGCAGGGCGGCGGCGACCGCGCGCAGATGGGCGAGGTCGTCCGGGTCGAGGGGGCCGGCCCGCCAGGCGTCGTGTCCGGTGGCCGTCAGTCCCGGGAGCAGGCGGCCGCGGGCGGTGAGCCGCAGCGCGTGCAGCGCGGCCGCGCCCCAGCAGGCGGTGGCGGGATGGGCCGCGCGGTCCCGGCGGGCGCGTACGAGCACCGGCAGGGCCTCGCCGAGGGGCAGCGACAGTGCGGGGGCGGTCCTGCGGCGCACTCCGGCACCATGCCGTCGTACGACGGTGATCTCGGTCCCGGCGGCGGGCAGCTCGTCGCCTTCGGGGTCCCAGAACGCGACGCGGCCGTCGCGGGGCAGGGGCGCGGGCAGGAAGACGGCGGCGAGTCGCAGCGGGACGGTGTCCGTCGTCCGCACGGCCACCGAAGCCGTGTCGCTCATACGTCCTGCCACCTCCCGCCCGTGTGTCGGATCAGTCGTCTTCGACTCTACGGGCGGGGTCTGACAATCGGCTCCGGCGGCCGGTCGGAGCCCCCTGGTCACGGAACCGTGCGCGAGACGACGTACACCATGGGGGACGCCGGATCGGACAGGTTGACGACGATGTCCTGGGTGGGGGCCGGGTTCTTCTGCGGGTGGTGGAGGCCCGACCAGGGGCCGGCGGTCGTGAAGGACCAGCCGGTGATGTGCTGGTCCCGGGCACTGATGGTGATCTTGCCCGGCTCGAGGTCGCCCCGGTTGACGCCCATGCCGGTGAGGAAGGCGTCCAGGCCCGCGCTCGAGGTGCGGAACTGGGCGTACAGACGGCTGGTCTTCCAGTTGTTGGTCTCGTAGTACGCGACCGGGTCCGCCGGGTGCGGGATCGGCACCTGGTACAGCCGGCGCTGGACCTTGGAGGGCCAGCCCTCGGTGAGACCGGTCGCCGAGTACTTCGCCTCCTTGTCCTTGCCGCTGTCGCGGCTCTGGTTGGCGGAGATCACCAGATAGCCGGCCGGGACGCCGATCAGGAGCACGATGATGCTCAGCGTCAGCGCCCTGCGGCGGATCATGTGCCGGCGGTCCTCGGCCGGCCGGCCCGGTCCGTCCGGGGGCGAGGCGGCCTGATGCGGGAGCGACGAGGTCACGCGGACCCCTGTGACGGGCGGCGGGACTCCACGTACCGCTCGTAGCGCTCGTGGCGCTCCACCCGGCGGCGGTTGGCGCGCCGGAAGCGGCGGGCGACGAGGCGGGCGAGGTCGGCGGCACCGACCATGCCGGCCTCGGGGCCGAGCTGGGCGCGGGCGATGCGGGCCTCGGGGCGGTATCCGCGACCGGTGAGCTGCCGCTTGAAGGCGTCCCGCGCGGGGCCGATCAGCAGGTCGTCGGCGGCCGAGACACCGCCGCCGATCACGAAGCAGGACGGGTCGAGGGCGGCGGCCAGGTTGGCGATGCCGACGCCGAGCCACTGTCCGATGTCCTGGAGCAGTTCGACGCACATGGCGTCGCCCTCGCGGGCCAGCTCGGTGATCATCGGGCCGGTGATGTCGGCGATGCTGCCCTTGACGTGCTCGATGATCCCGTACGCCACCGGGGAGTCGGCGGCGGCCAGTTCGCGGGCCTCCCTGACCAGCGCGTTGCCGGAGCTGTACTGCTCCCAGCAACCGCGGTTGCCGCACGGGCAGCGGTGGCCGCCGGGGACGACCTGCATGTGGCCGAACTCCCCCGCGACGCCGTACTTGCCGCGCTTGACCTGTCCGTCCTCCAGGATCGCGCCGCCGATGCCGGTACCGAGCGTGATCATGACGAGGTGGTCCTCGCCGCGCCCGGCGCCGAAGCGCCACTCGGCCCAGGCGGCGGTGTTGGCGTCGTTGTCGACGAGCACGGGGACCGCGAGACGGCCGGCGATGCGGTCCCGCAGGGGCTCGTTGCGCCACGACAGGTGGGGCGCGAAGAGCACACGGTTGCGGTCGGCGTCGACCCAGCCGGCCGCGCCGATGCCGACCGCGTGCACGTCGTGCCGGTCGGACAGGTCCAGGACCAGCTCGCAGATGGTGTCCTCGACCACCTTGGGGCTCTTGGACTTGTCCGGGGTCTCCGTGCGGAGCATCTCCAGGATGTTGCCGTCGGCGTCGACGACGCCCGCCATCACCTTCGTGCCGCCGATGTCGATACCGACCGTGGGCACGCGGGGGGCGGTGAGGAGCGAGCGGCGCTCCCTCGTGCCGACCGTGCGGAGCGCTGGCGCGCGGCGGGAGCCGATGGGGGCGCTGAAGTTGCCGTAGGTGCTCATCGCGCCCGATTCTGCCTCACCGCCGGGGTCGGTGCGGTACGGGGGAGCGAAGGGTAGCGCGATCCTTACCGGGTGCGGGCGCTTTGTGGCTGGTCGCGTGGATTCCCCCCTGTCTCCGCGCTTCCGATCCGCGCACGGGTGTGGCGCCAGGACTCGGAGGTCACGTTGTCCTGACATTGCGACGTCGGCGGAGCGGCCCGCGCCCGGTCAGGACCGTCCGGGGCCGCGGGTCATGACCGGACGAGGAGCTGGAACTCGAACGAGTAGCGGGTCGGCCGGTAGGTGTGGGTGCCGAACTCGACCGCGCGGCCGGTGTCGTCGAAGGTCGTGCGCTGCATGGTGAGCAGGGGGGCACCCTCCTCCTCGGCGAGCCGCTCGGCCTCGGCGGCGGTCGCCGCGCGGGCGCCGATGGACTGACGGGCGCTGTGCAGGGTGATCCCCGCCGAGCGCATCATCCGGTAGAGGCCGGTGCTCTCCAGCTGTGCGGTGTCCAGGTCCATCAGGTCGGGCGGCAGGTAGTTGCACAGGTACGCCATCGGCTCGCCGTGCGCGAGACGCAGTCGTTCCACCTGGTGCACGTCGCTGTCCTCGGCCACACCGAGGGCGGCAGCGATCTCCGCGGGTGCCGGCAGGACCTTGTTGACCAGGACTTTCGTGGCGGGGCGCTGGCCGGCCGCCTCCAGGTCGTCGAAGAGGCTGCTGAGCTCCAGTGGCCGTTTGACCTGGCTGTGCACGACCTGGGTGCCGACGCCTCTGCGGCGCACCAGCAGTCCTTTGTCGACGAGTGACTGGATGGCCTGGCGCACGGTGGGGCGGGACAGGCCGAGCCGTGCCGCGAGCTCGATCTCGTTGCCGAGGAGGCTGCCGGGGGTGAGCGCGCCGTGTTCGATCGCGGCCTCCAGCTGCTGGGACAGCTGGAAGTACAACGGCACGGGGCTGCTGCGGTCCACGCTGAGATCGAGCGTCACGGTCGGGTCCACTCCTGGTTTCGGCACGGGCCGAGCGTAGCTCCGTGCGTTGTTGACGGGAAGTTGTGAGGTCCGGTTGTCCGGACATGCGCATTGACAGCGCGGCGGGTCCGCACGCAGTTTGTTCACATGCGCATCGGAGTCATCGGTACGGGTCGCATCGGCGCCATTCACGCGAACACCCTCAGTCGGAACCGGGAGGTCGGCTCCCTGATCCTCACGGACGCGGACCCGGCACGGGCCCAGGAGCTGGCACACCGGCTGGGCGAGACGGCGGCGCCGGGGGTGGACGAGATTTTCCAGTGGGGCGTGGACGCCGTGGTGATCACGACGACGACGTCGGCGCACGCCGAACTGATCGGTCGGGCAGCACGCTCGGGGCTTCCCGTGTTCTGCGAGAAGCCGATCGCCCTCGATCTCGCCGGCACCTTAGAGGCGCTCGGCGAGGTCGAGACGGCGGGCACGGTGCTGCAGATGGGGTTCCAGCGGCGCTTCGACACGGGCTACTCGGGGGCGCGCGAGGCCGTGCGCTCGGGACGGCTCGGGCGGCTGCACACCGTGCGCGCGCTGACGTCCGACCAGGCGCCGCCGTCGGCCGCGTATCTGCCGGTGTCCGGTGGGCTGTACCGGGACACCCTGATCCACGACTTCGACATCCTGCGCTGGGTGACGGGGCGCGAGGTCGTCGACGTGTACGCGGCCGGGTCGGACGCCGGCCCGGCGATGTTCCGGGAGGCGGGCGACGTCGACACGGGGGCGGCGCTGCTCACCCTGGACGACGGCATGCTCGCGACGGTCACCGCGACCCGGTTGCACGGCGCCGGATACGACGTGCGGATGGAGCTCGCCGGGGAACTGGACCAGATCGTGGTGGGCCTGGACGACCGTACGCCGATCGCGTCCACCGAGCCGACCGGGCCGCCTGCCGCGGACAAGCCGTGGACGGGGTTCCTGGAGCGGTTCGGGCCCGCCTACGAGGCCGAGCTGTGCGCGTTCGTCGATGTGGTGCGGGGCGGGCGACCCAATCCGTGCGACGGTCGGGAGGCCCTTCAGGCGTTGCGGATCGCCGAGGCGTGTGAGGTGTCGCGGCGGGAGCGACGGGCCGTGGGGCTGACGGAGATCCTGGGCGGGAGCCGGCCGCTGGCGGGCTGAGCGAACGCCTGGCGCGTGGCCGCTCATCGGGCGCTACCAGCGCGCCGGCAGGCTGCGCAGCCCGCGGATCAGCATCCCGGGAAGCCAGTCGCCGGGGTGGCCGTCGAGGGCGAGGGCGGGGGCGCGCTCCAGGAGGGAGCGGATCGCCGTGCGGGCTTCCAGGCGGGCCAGCGGGGCGCCCAGGCAGAAGTGGATGCCGTGACCGAAGGCGACGTGACCGCGGGTGTCCCGGCGGATGTCGAAGCGGTCCGGGTCCGGGTGGCGGGAGGCGTCCCGGCCGGCCGAGGTGAGGCCGATCATGACGGTGTCGCCCGGCTCCACGGGGATGCCCGCTATCTCCAGCGGCTCGGCGGCGTACCGGAACGTGGCGTTCTCCACCGGGCCCTCGTAGCGCAGCGTCTCCTCGACGGCGCCGTCCACCAGGCTCATGTCGGCGCGCAGGGCGGCGAGCTGGTGGGGGTGGGTGAGCAGCGCGTGGACCGCGTTGGTGATGAGGTTGACCGTCGTCTCGTGGCCCGCGATCAGCAGGATGAAGGCCATGCCCCGCAGTTCCTGCGGGGAGAGCCGGTCGCCGTCCTCGGCGGTGGTGCGGATCAGGTCGCCGAGGAGGTCGCCGCTCGGTCCGGCGCATCGCTTGTCCTCGATCAGGTCGGTGAGGTACTCGCCGAGCCGCACCACGGACTGGTACTCGGCGTCGCCGTCGGTGGGTGCGACCACTTCGGTCGACATCTTCCGGAACTCCGTGCGGTCCATCTCGGGCACGCCCAGGAGCTCGCAGATCACGGTGATCGGCAGCGGACAGGAGAGCGCCTCCACGAGGTCGGCTCGGCCGTGCGGCAGCATCGCGTCGAGCAGGTCGTCGGTGATCTGCTGGATCCTCGGCCGCAGTTGTTCCACCCGCCGCATGGTGAAGGCACGCGAGACGAGCTTGCGCAGCCGCGTGTGCTCGGGCGGGTCGGCGCTCAGCAGATGTCTGCCGATCAGCTCCTCGTCGAGGAACATCATCCCCAGCCTGCGGCTGTCCTTGGACAGCCGGGAGTCGGCGAGCGCCGCGCGCGCCTCCTCGTGCCCGACGACGAGCCAGGTCCAGTAGTCGGCGCTGGACCCGGGTGGTCGCACCCGGTGTACCGGGCCGCGGGCGCGCAGGCTCGCGTACACGGGGTGCGGGTCCGTGCGGAACGTGTCGCCGTACTCCCCCAGGTCGATGACCTCTGTCATGGAACTCCCCCTCCTGCCACTTCCCCAACGCTCGGCTGCCGCGGTTAGTGCCCGTTCCCCTCCGGTTCACCCCGCGAGCCCCGCGAGCCCGCGACCACCGCGCCGGATCCGACCGGGCCGTACTCAGTACGACCCGTGCTCAGTACGACCCGTACTCCGGGCGGCCCGCCAGGTCGTACGACTGGATGGAGACGCCCGCCGCGGTGACCCGTCCGCCGGCGTGCCGGAAGGCCGTCGGTACGGCGCCCTCGGCGAACAGGCGACGGCCGGCGCCCAGCACGACCGGGAAGCTCAGCAGGTGCAGGGTGTCGACGAGGCCGAGGTCCAGCAGGGAGCGGACGAGGGCTCCGCTGCCGTGCACCTGGAGCTCACCGTCGGTGCGGTCCTTGAGCGCGGTGACCTCCTTGGCGAGGTCACCGTCGATCACCGTGGTGCCGGACCAGCCGGGTGCGTCGAGGGTGCCGGAGACGACGTACTTCGGCAGGGCGTTCAGCTTCGAGGCGATGGGGTCGGACGGGTCGGTCATCTTCGGCCAGTAGGAGGCGAAGATCTCGTAGGTACGGCGGCCGAGGAGGAAGCCGCCGACGTTGTCGAAGACCTCGGTGACGAACCGGCCGAAGTCGTCGTCGCCGTACGGGACGCTCCAGCCGCCCTGGTCGAAGCCGCCGCTGGGGTCCTCCTGGGGTCCGCCGGGGGCCTGGTAGACGCCGTCGAGGGTGACGAAGAGGGTGGAGACGAGCTTGCCCATGGGGTGCCTTCTCTCTGCGGTGGGGCCTGTTGCCATCAGGGCAGACCCCACCGGCACCCGCAACTCATCGGGCGGCGCTCGGACGTCGGGGTGACGACCGGCGTTCCGGTTGCTCCGGGGGCCGACGTCGATGTCCGTTCGCCGCCGGTCCTGCCGGGCGCGGGCGGCTGAGATGGACCCATGACGACGAAGAACGGATCTCTGAACGGCAAGGTGGCTCTGGTGACCGGCGGCAGCCGGGGTATCGGCGCGGCGACGGCCCTGCGGCTGGCCCAGGACGGCGCGGACGTGGCCGTCACCTACGTGAGCGGCAAGGAGGCGGCCGAGGATGTCGTACGGGCCGTGCGGGCGCTGGGACGGCGGGCGGTGGCACTGCGGGCGGACTCCGCGGACGCGGAGGAGGCGGCGGGCGCCGCGGAGCGGGCGGCGGAGGCGCTCGACGGGCGACTGGAGGTGCTGGTGAACAACGCGGGGGTCGGGCTTCTGGGGCCCCTGGAGAGTCTGTCGGTCGGTGAGGTGGACCGGTTGCTGGCCGTGAATGTGCGCGGGGTCTTCCTGACGTCCCAGGCGGCCGCGGCTCTGATGGGCGCGGGAGGCCGGATCATCACCATCGGCACGTGCATGTCGCAGCGGGTTCCGGGACCGGGTGGGACGCTCTACGCGATGAGCAAGTCGGCGTTGATCGGGCTCACGAAGGCGCTGGCCAGGGAGCTGGGGGCGCGGGGGATCACCGCGAACATCGTGCACCCGGGGCCGATCGACACGGACATGAACCCGGCGGACGGGCCGTATGCGGAGGGGCAGGCGGCGATGACGGCGCTGGGGCGGTTCGGGACGGCCGCGGAAGTGGCGGGGACGGTGGCGTATCTGGCGGGGGCGGACTATGTGACGGGGGGCGAGTTCGCGGTGGACGGGGCTGCTCGGGCGCCGGAGCGGGCTCGTCGTCGGCAACCGCGAACGGTTCGGGGACCGGCGCCGGCGTACCGGTCGACGTCCGCGCGGCCCGG
>NZ_JBEXRA010000096.1:11117-19067 GCF_040612855.1 Streptomyces sp. NPDC006332 | reverse complement strand
TGCACACCTACAACCACCACCGCTGCCACACCGCACTCGGCGGCCAGCCACCCATCACCCGCGTGAACAACCCTGCGGGTCAATACACCTAGGCCCGAGCCGCGCGCTGAGCGCCACCCACCGACGTAGCGAAGCAGGCAGAGAGGCACCCGCATGTCCACGAACCTTCGCAAGATCGCCTGGATAGGTCTCGGCATCATGGGCTCCCCCATGTCCGAGAACCTGATCAAGGCGGGTTACGACGTCACCGGCTTCACCCTGGAACAGGACAAGCTCGACCGACTGGCCGCCGCCGGCGGCAGCGCGGCCGGCTCGATCGCCGACGCCGTGCGGGACGCCGACGTGGTGATCACGATGGTGCCCGCCTCCCCGCAGGTCGAGGCCATCGCCTACGGTCCGGACGGCATCCTGGAGCACGCGCGCTCCGATGCCCTGCTGATCGACATGTCGTCGATCACCCCGCAGACCTCCGTGGACCTGGCGAAGGCGGCGCGGGCGAAGGGCATCCGCGTGCTGGACGCACCCGTGTCCGGCGGTGAGGCCGGTGCGGTCGAGGCCGTGCTCTCCATCATGGTCGGCGGCGAGCAGGCCGACTTCGACGAGGCCGCGCCGATCTTCGAGGCGCTGGGCAGGACCATCGTGCTGTGCGGTCCGCACGGCTCGGGCCAGACCGTGAAGGCGGCCAACCAGCTGATCGTCGCCGTGAACATCCAGGCGTGCGCCGAGGCCGTGGTCTTCCTGGAGAAGTCGGGCGTGGACCTGAAGGCGGCCCTCGACGTCCTGAACGGCGGGCTGGCGGGCTCCACCGTGCTGACGCGCAAGAAGGACAACTTCCTCGACCGTGACTTCACGCCGGGCTTCCGTATCGACCTGCACCACAAGGACATGGGCATCGTCACGGACGCCGCCCGCGACGTCGGGGCGGCGCTGCCGGTCGGTGCCGTGGTCGCACAGCTGGTCGCGAGCCTGCGGACCCAGGGCGACGGCGGCCTCGACCACTCGGCGCTCCTGCGGGCGGTGGAGCGCCTGTCCGGCGCCAGGATCTGACCCCGCCCTCTCCTGAACTCCGGGCGGCGTCGGCGCTGACATCCGTCCTGTCGCGCCCAGGCGTCGGCGCCGCCCGGAATCCACTTCGACCATCAGGTGTCAGGACTCCCTGGCCGTGCCCGACCAGTGGGCGACCCGGATAAGGGGTCGTTGCTCAGTGGCGTGGCGCGGCCAGGGGCCGTGGACCGCGGCGGCGTGCGAGCCAGTGCGGTGGCCAAGGGCCCGGGGCCCCTTCTCGACGTGAGAGAAGGGTGTTCCCGGCTCCGTCGCGACCGCCGCGGTCCCGGAATCGGTATCGGTATCGACGTCGGCATCGGCACTGCGTCGGTGTCGGTGTCGATGCCGCGTGCGCGGGGCCCAGGCACGCCGGGGTGCGACGACGCCCCTTCCGCAGGAGCCTGAGGGCATGGCACCAGCACACCCGGCACACGAGCGGCTACCGAACACTTGCCCAGTGCTCCCCCCATCAGGGTGGAGGGGTAGGGCATCCTGCCCGTAGTGGCCCGGAGGGGCGCAGCGGCATGGCTAAGATCGCCTTGTCCGACAACGGAGTTGTGGGACCTACCGCCGGACGGGCGGGAAGTCAGGCCTGCGGAGGCCGTGTAAGACCGACCCTCACCGGTCGGCAGTGGCCTGTGAAACAGGAACCCATGGTGGTACCGCGTAGCGGTACGGACCGGAATCTCCTGCCCTTGGGCAGGAGAGGGCGTCAAGGCAGCGGTCGTACGCCGACTACGGAACCCTCAAATCAACCTCTGAACCCGCGCCCGGAGGCTTCAACTGCCCCCGGGCGCGGGCACATTCTGGTCATGCGGGGCCCGCCGGCACGGGGGCGGCGGACCCCGTGCCAGGGGGTGCCATGAACAGCGGTGCGACGGTCCGGCTCACGCCGCACGAGGTCGCGCTGCTGCGGGGCGGTCCCCGCGCCGCCGTCACGGTCGCCGTGCTCGCCCTGCATCTGCTGGGGGCTGTCGAGGCCGGCCGACCGGGCACGGTACGGGTCTCGGGGGAGCCCGGCGGCGCGGGGCAGGCCCTGTCTCCGCTGTCCGACGCGGTGCTCGCGTCCCTTCAACAGCCCGCCGCAGTAGCCGAGTTGCTCCGCCGGGCGACCGTACGCCAGGCCCTGGACGAGATGCGCGGCAGCCTCCTGTCGGCCGGCCTGCTGCGTAGCCTCCCGCCGCGCCGTACCCGTGCGGCCCGGCGCGCGCTCGACGCCCTGTACGCCGACCACCCGCTGCCGGCCGGCCGACGGGGCCTGTCCACGGAGGACACTCTGATGGCGGTGGCCCTGCACGGCGATCCGGCCCTGACCGTCCTCGCCGGACGCTTCGCCCTCCGGGCCGGCCTGACCGCCCGCGCTGAGGTCGCGGGTAAAGGGCTGCTGCGGCACTCCGAGCGCTCGCCGTACTCCTGCGGCGGCGTCGCGGACTGAGGACACGCCGAAAGGGCGGCCGGACCTTCCCGGTGGGCCGCCCTTCGTGAGGTGACTGTCGGCTGTCAGACCTTCAGCGTCCTGATCGAGGTCGGGGCATGCGCCGGCTCGGTCGCGAGTTCCTCGAACTCGACGACCTCACTGATGTCGTTCGTCCTCGACATCGCGATGTCGGTGACCCGCTCCAGGATGGCCTCCACGACCACCGGGACACGGTACTCGGCGGCGAGTTTCTTCGCCTGCTCGAAGGCCGCGCCCAGCTCGTTCGGGTCGGTGACCCGGATCGCCTTGCAGCCGAGGCCCTCGGCGACCTTGACGTGGTCGACGCCGTAGACCCCCAGCTCGGGTGAGTTGGTGTTCTCGAACTCCAGGTTGACCTGGAAGTCGATGTCGAACGCGAGCTGCGCCTGCCGGATCAGGCCCAGGTAGGAGTTGTTCACCAGGACATGGACGTACGGGATCCGGTGCTGCGCCCCGACCGCCAGCTCCTCGATCATGAACTGGAAGTCGTAGTCGCCGGAAAGGGCGACGACGGACGCCTGGGGGTCGGCCTTCGCCACGCCCAGCGCGGCGGGGACGGTCCAGCCCAGCGGGCCCGCCTGGCCGCAGTTGATCCAGTGGCGCGGCCGGTAGACGTGCAGCATCTGGGCACCGGCGATCTGCGAGAGGCCGATCGTGGAGACGTACCGGGTCTGCGGTCCGAAGGCCCTGTTCATCTCCTCGTAGACGCGCTGCGGCTTGATCGGGATGTCGTCGAAGTGCGTACGGCGCTGGAGGGTGGCCTTCTTTTCCTGCGCGGCGGCGGCCCACTCGGAGCGGTCGGGCAGGCTGCCCGCGTCCCTCGACTCCCTCGCCACCGCCACGAACAGCTCCAGGGCGGCCTTGGCGTCGGAGGTGATGCCGTAGTCCGGGGCGAAGATCCTGCCGATCTGGGTGGGCTCGATGTCGACGTGGACGAATGTCCGGCCGGCCGTGTAGACGTCCAGCCTGCCGGTGTGGCGGTTGGCCCAGCGGTTGCCGATGCCGAGGACGAAGTCGGACTCCAGGAAGGTCGCGTTGCCGTAGCGGTGCGAGGTCTGCAGGCCCACCATGCCGGCGTTGAGTTCGTGGTCGTCGGGCAGGACGCCCCAGCCCATCAGAGTCGGGACAACCGGTATGCCGGTCAACTCGGCGAATTCGACGAGGAGTTCGGGTGCGTCGGCGTTGATGATCCCGCCGCCGGCCACGATCAGCGGGCGCTGGGACGCGTTCAGCATCCCGATCGCCTTCTCGATCTGGGCGCGGGTCGCGGCGGGTTTGTAGGGCACGAGCGGCTCGTAGGTGTCGGGGTCGAACTCGATCTCGGTGAGCTGGACGTCGATCGGCAGGTCGATGAGGACCGGGCCGGGACGGCCGGAGCGCATGAGGTGGAAGGCCTGCTGGAAGACTCCCGGGACCTGCGCGGCCTCCAGGACGGTGGTCGCCATCTTGGTCACCGGTTCGGCGATCGAGGCGATGTCGACGGCCTGGAAGTCCTCCTTGTGGATCACGGCGGTCGGGGCCTGGCCCGTGATGCACAGGATCGGGATGGAGTCGCCGGTCGCGGAGTACAGGCCGGTGATCATGTCGGTGCCGGCGGGGCCGGAGGTGCCGACGCAGACACCGATGTTGCCCGGGTGGGTGCGCGTGTAGCCCTCGGCCATGTGCGATGCGCCCTCGACATGCCGGGCGAGGGTGTGGTGGATGCCGCCGGATGCCTTGAGTGCCGCGTAGAAGGGGTTGATCGCCGCGCCGGGGACACCGAACGCGTCGGTGACGCCCTCACGCTTGAGGATCTCAACTGCCGCGCGGGCAGCGGTCATTCGAGCCATCAGTACTCCTGCTTCGGCTGTCGGATTCGCACTCCCGCCGCGCCCCGTCGCGAGCACTTCCGCATAATGGAAATTAACTTCTACGATCTGGAATTAATGTAAGTGGGTGGGTGAAGGCAGTCAAGAGACGGACAAGCGGGGGCTTCCTGGAGGACGATGTGGGCCATGTCCGAGAGCGTTCCGGTGCGCTGCCCGGCCTGTCGGCGCGAGCATCTCTACGCGGCACCGTCGTATCCGTGCGCGTGCGGCGCACCCGTCAGTCCGCACCTCGACCGGCGTGGGAGTGCCACCGCCGTCACTCGCCGCGCCTGGGAGGAGGAGTGGATCACCGTGCGCTGCGAGTCCTGCGGGCACGACGGCCAGTGGCCGCGTCCGGAGCTGGGGTGCCCGTGCGGGACGGTGCTGCGGGTCACGGTGGCCGAGGCTGGGGCGGTGGCCGAGGCGCCCCCGGGCCCAGCCTCGGCCCCAGAAGCCCGTCCGGCACCCCGGCGTCCCTTCCAGACCGTGGCGATCCGTACCGCCCGGGACGCGGTGACGGCGACCGCCCTGTATCTGCGCTGGCTCGGCTACCGGGACATCCGCCGCGCCGACCAGCGGCCGCCCTCCGGTATCGGCATCGCCGCGCGCGGTCTGCTGGCCCAGGTGGACCCGAGCGTACGGCCGGCCTCCGTGCGGGACGTGGAGTGCCTGTGGCTGACGGCCATGACGGAGTCCTCGCGCTGCGTCTACTTCTCCCTCGCCGGGTACGCGGACGACGCCCACGGACGCGCCGACCGCCTGGGGGTTCCGTTGTTCGTGCTCGACCTCACGGGCACGCCGCGCGCGGTCAACGACATGGCGGACACCCTGCACACGACCGGTGCCTGAAACGGGTGACGCCCGACCGGTCTTCCCGGTCGGGCGTCACCTCCGCATCGAGGCACCAGTCGGCTGCTGTGTCCGGTCTGCTAGGCCGCTTCGTTCACCACCTGAGTGTCCGTCGCGGTGTCCCCGGTGAAGTTCGCGTCCCCACCGTAGGAGGCGCTGATCGTGTACGGACTGCCCACCACGTCCGTGTAGACGTGGGTGGCCGTGGCCGTCCCGCCCGCCACCGTCGCGGTGGTCGTCCCCGACCCGTCACCGAAGTCGAAGGTGACCGTCCCCGTCGGCGTCCCCGCACCCGGCGCGACCGGAGCCACCGTCGCGGTGAAGGTCACCGACTCGCCCACCACCGACGGATCGGGAGCGGACACCACCGCGACCGTGGTCCCGGCCTGGTCCACCGTCTGCGTGTCCGTCCCGGTGTCCCCGGTGAAGTTCGCGTCCCCACCGTAGGAGGCGCTGATCGTGTACGGACTGCCCACCACGTCCGTGTAGACGTGGGTGGCCGTGGCCGTCCCGCCCGCCACCGTCGCGGTGGTCGTCCCCGACCCGTCACCGAAGTCGAAGCTGACGGTCCCCGTCGGCGTCCCCGCACCCGGCGCGACCGGAGCCACCGTCGCGGTGAAGGTCACCGACTCGCCCACCACCGACGGATCGGGAGCGGACACCACCGCGACCGTGGTCCCGGCCTGGTCCACCGTCTGCGTGTCCGTCCCGGTGTCGCCGGTGAAGTTGACGTCCCCACCGTAGGAGGCGCTGATCGTGTACGGACTGCCCACCACGTCCGTATAGGTGTGGGTGGTCGTCACGGTGCCTCCGGCCAGGGTCGCGGTGACGGCCGACGATCCGTCACCGAAGTCGAAGGTGACCGTTCCCGTCGGGGTCCCCGCCCCCGGAGCGTCCGCGGTCACCGTGGCCGTCACCGTCACCGGTTCGCCCACCACCGACGGATCGGGAGCGGACACCACCGCGACCGTGGTCGCGGCCTGGTCCACCGTCTGCGTGTCCGTCCCGGAGGCCCCGGTGAAGTTGGCGTCTCCGCCATAGGTCGCGGTGATGCTGTACGGGCTGCCCACCGTGGTGACGTAGGCGTGCGTGACCGTGGCCACGCCGCCCATCAGGGTCCCCGTCGCGACGGGCGACCCGTCACCGAAGTCGAAGGTGACCGTCCCCGTCGGGGTCCCCGCACCCGGCGCCACCGCGGCCACCGTCGCCGTCACCGTCACCGACTCGCCCACCACCGACGGATCGGGAGCGGACGTCACCGTGGCGGTCGTCGCGGCCTGGCCGACGGTCTGGGTGTCGGTACCGGTGGAGGCGTTGAAGTCGCCGTTCCCGGTGTAGCCGGCGGTGATGGTGAACGGGCTGCCCACCGTGGTGACGTAGGCGTGCGTGACCGTGGCCACGCCGCCCACCAGGGTCCCCGTCGCGACGGGCGACCCGTCACCGAAGTCGAAGGTGACCGTCCCGGTCGGAGTCCCCGCACCCGGCGCCACCGCGGCCACCGTCGCCGTCACCGTCACCGACTCGCCCACCACCGACGGATCGGGAGCGGACGTCACCGTGGTGGTGGTGTCCGCCGCGCCGACCGTGTGAGGGTCGGTGTCCGAGGAGCCTGCGAAGCTGGTGTCTCCGCCGTAGGCGGCGGTGATGGTGAACGGGCTGCCGGTCGCCGTGGCGTAGGTGTGAGTTGCCGTGGCCGTGCCGCCCACGACAACTCCGGGGACCGGCGTGGAGCCGTCGCCGAAGTCGAAGGTGACGGTCCCGGTCGGCGTCCCCGCTCCCGGAGCGTTCGCCGTAACCGTCGCCGTGGCGGTCACCTGTTCACCGACCAAGGACGGATCGGGCGCCGATGTCACCGCGGTCGTCGTGGGCGACGGGTTCACCGTGTGGGTGTCGGTGCCGACCGAGGGGTTGAAGTTGCTGTTGCCGGTGTAGATGGCGGTGATGGTGTGGGGACCGACCGTCAGGGCGCTGGTGGTGACGGTGGCGGTGCCGGCGGTGACAGGAGCGCTGAGGACCGGTCCGCCGGTGATGACGAAGAACACCGTCCCGCCGGGCGTTCCGGCTCCGGGCGGGGTGGGCGTCACCGTGGCGGTGATCGTCACCTGCTCGCCGAAGACCGAGGGGTCGGGAGTCGACGTGACCGTGGTGGTCGTCGCGGCCACGTTCACCGTCTGGGTGTCGGTACCGGTGGAGGCGCTGAAGTCGCCGTCCCCGGCATAGGTGGCGGTGACGGTGTACGGGCTGCCCACGGTGCTGGTGTAGGTGTGAGTGAGCGTCGCCGTCCCGCCGACCAGCGTCACGGTTTGGGCGGGTGCCCCGTCCCCGAAGGTGACGGTCACGGTTCCGGTCGGCGTACCCGCACCGGGCGCCTGGGCGGCGACCGCCACGGTGATGCCGACCGGTTGGCCGACCGGCGAGGGATCGGGGCTGGTGGTGACCGTGGTGGTGGTTGTGGCCGCTTGGACGGTCTGGGTGTCGGTGCCGGTGGAGGTGGTGAAGTCGGCGTCGCCGCTGTAGGTGGCGGTGACGGGGTAGGGGCTGCCGGAGACGCTGGTGTAGGTGTGCGTGACCGTCGCCGTTCCGCCTGTGGCCGGCACGGTCTGGGTGGGGCTGCCGTCGCCGAAGGCGAAGGTGACCGTGCCCGTCGGCGTCCCAGCGCCCGGCGCCACGGGGGCCACCGTCGCGGTGAAGGTCACCGACTGCCCCACCACCGACGGATCCGGCGAGGAGGTCACAGTGGTGCTGGTCCCGGCC
>NZ_JBEXRA010000096.1:0-11019 GCF_040612855.1 Streptomyces sp. NPDC006332 | reverse complement strand
TGTTGCCGTGCCGCCCACCAGGGCGCCGCTCTGCGTCGGCGACCCGTCACCGAAGTCGAAGGTGACCGTCCCCGTCGGCGTCCCCGCACCCGGCGCGACCGGGGCCACCGTCGCGGTGAAGGTCACCGACTGCCCCACCACCGACGGATCCGGCGAGGAAACCACCGTCGTGGTCGTCACCGCAGGCAGCACGGTCTGGGTGTCTGCGCCCGTGGCGGCCTGGAAGTCGGTGTCACCGCTGTAGGTCGCGGTGACGGCGAACGGGCTGCCGGTCGTGGTGGTGTAGGTGTGGGCCGTCGTCGCGGTACCGCCGGCGACCGGCACCGTCACGGTCGCGCTGCCGTCTCCGAAGTCGAAGGTGACCGTGCCCGTCGGCGTCCCCGCGCCCGGCGCCACGGGGGCCACCGTCGCGGTGAAGGTCACCGACTGCCCCACCACCGACGGATCCGGCGAGGAGTTCACGGTGACCGACGTCGCGGCCGCGGTCACCGTCTGGGTGTCGGTGCCGGTGGAGGAGCCGAAGTTGCTGTCGCCGCCGTAGGAGGCGGTGATGGTGAACGGGCTGCCGGTGACTGTGGTGTAGGTGTGGGTGACCGTCACCGCGCCGCCCACCAGGGCCACCGTCTGGGCCGGGCTGCCGTCACCGAAGTTGATGGTGACGTTTCCCGTGGGCGTGCCGGCCCCCGGTGCGACCGGTGCCACCGTCGTGGTGATGGTCACCACCTGACCGACCGTCGACGGATCCGGCGCGGACGTGACCGTGGTGGTCGTGGCCGACTGGCTGACCGTGTGCGTGTCGGTGTCCGAGGAGCCGGCGAAGTTGGCGTTGCCGGCGTAGGTGGCGGTGACGGTGTACGGGCTGCCGGTGGCGCTGGTGTAGGTGTGGGTCACTGTTGCCGTGCCGCCCACCAGGGTGCCGCTCTGGGTGGGCGACCCGTCGCCGAAGTCGAAGGTGACCGTGCCCGTCGGCGTCCCCGCGCCCGGCGCCACCGCGGCCACGGTCGCGGTGAAGGTCACCGACTGCCCCACCACCGACGGATCCGGCGAGGAGGTCACAGTGGTGCTGGTCCCGGCCGCGGCCACCGTCTGCGTGTCAGTGCCCGTCGAAGGGGTGAAGCTCCCGGCGCCGCTGTAGGTGGCGGTCACCGTGAACGGGCTGCCCGTGGTGGTGGTGTAGGCGTGCGTGGTCGTGGCGGTGCCACCGGCCAGCGTCGCCGTCACCGGCGGCGATCCGTCCCCGAAGGTGAACGTGACCGTGCCCGTCGGCGTCCCCCCGCCCGGCGCCACCGGAGCCACGGTCGCGGTGAAGGTCACCGGCTGCCCCACCACCGACGGATCAGGCGAGGACACCACCGTCGTGGTCGTCGCCGCCGGCAGCACGGTCTGGGTGTCGATGCCCGTGGACGGGTTGAGGTTGGCGTTGCCGCTGTAGGTCGCGGTGACCGTGTACGGACTGCCGGTGGCGCTGGTGTACGTGTGGTTGACCGTGGCCACACCTCCCGCCAGGGGGGCCGTCACATTCGGCGACCCGTCGCCGAAGGTGAAGGTCACCGTTCCCGTGGGCGTGCCCGACCCGGGGGGCACCGGCGCCACGGTGGCCGTGAAGGTCACCTGCTGGCCCGCCACCGACGGATCCGGCGAGGAGGTCACCGTCGTCGTGGTGGCCGCCTTGCCCTGTACGGTCTGCGTGTCCGTCCCTGCCGACGGCAGGTAGTTGGCGTCCCCGGCGTAGATCGCGGTGATCGTGTGCGGACCGACGCTCAAGGTGTTGGTGGTGACCGTCGCCGTTCCCCCCACCAGCGGCGCCGTCAGGATCGGTCCCCCGCTGATGACGAAGGTGACGGTTCCCGTCGGCGTGCCCGTTCCCGGCGCGACCGGCGTCACTGTCGCGGTGATCGTCACCGTCTGGCCGAAGACCGACGGATCCGGTGCTGAGGTCACCGTCGTGGTGGTGGACGCCTTGATGACCACCTCGACCGCAGACCCCGTGGACGAGGTGAAGTTGGAGTCACCGCTGTAGGTGGCGGTGATGATGTGGCCTCCGACGGACAGGTTGTTGACCGTCGCTGTGGCGACACCGCCCACGACGGGCGCCGTCACGGTCGGCCCGCCGCTGACGGCGAAGGTGACCGTTCCCGTCGGAGTCCCCGGACCGAGCGGGACGACGGTCGCGGTCAGCGTCACCGGTTGGCCGAAGACCGAGGGATTCGGCGAGGAGGTGACTAAGGTTACGGTTGCAGGCATGGATCGGCCCTCCAAAGGGAGCTGGGGTGATCGGGTCCGCCTCTCGTGATGACTGCCGAGGGGGCGCTGTCGGCGCCGACGGATGCTGGGCAGCACAACCGTCGTCCCTCGGCAGGAGCTGGGCGGCTCCGGCGGGTACCACCAGTACGCTCCCGGCCGGTTCCGCCACGCCAGAACCATGACGCCCGATTCCCCCGAAGAGCGGAGCGCGCACGCCGCTCGGGCGGCGCGGGGACCGCCTACGGCACCGGCGCACGACGATCGCTGTGCGCCGGTCATTCAGATCCCGAGCAAAAAAGGGCGGACACGGGGCGACCGGCACCGCGGATGCCGGTCGCCCAGTCCCGCCCTTCGTGTGAAGAGGCTGGCTCTCAGGCCGAGTACGTGTGCCGATCCTCAGTCGGCCACGTACTTCTCCCGCAGCTCCACCTTCCGCACCTTCCCCGACACCGTCATGGGAAAGGAGTCGAGGATCTGGAGCCGGCTCGGGATCTTGTAGTGCGCCAGCTTCCCCTCGCAGAAGCCCCGCAGCTCCTCCAGGGTGAGGGGGTCGGCCGGGTCGCGCGGGATGACGCAGGCGAGGACCTCCTCGCCGTAGCGCTCGTGCGGTACGCCGACGACCTGGACGTCCGCGATACCCGGATGGGCGTAGAGGAACTCCTCGATCTCGCGCGGGTAGATGTTCTCGCCGCCCCGGATGATCATGTCCTTGATCCGGCCGACGATCTCGACGTACCCGTCCTCCCGCATCATCGCGAGGTCACCGGTGTGCATCCAGCGCCCCGGGTCGACGGCCTCGGCGGTCTTCTCGGGTTCGTTCCAGTAGCCGAGCATCACGCCGTAGCCGCGGGTGCACAACTCACCGGCGGTGCCGCGTGGTTGGGTGACGCCGGTGGCCGGGTCGACGACCTTGACCTCGACGTGCGGCAGGACCCGGCCCACCGTGGCCGTGCGGTGCTCGAGGTCGTCGTCCCGCCGCGTCTGCAGGGACACCGGGGACGTCTCCGTCATGCCGTAGCAGATGGAGACCTCCGCCATGTGCATCTCGGCGACCACCCGTTTCATCACCTCCACCGGGCAGGGCGAGCCGGCCATGATGCCGGTGCGCAGCGAGGAGAGGTCGTAGGTGGCGAAGTCGGGGAGGTTCAACTCCGCGATGAACATGGTGGGGACGCCGTACAGGGAGGTACAGCTCTCCTGCTGGACCGCGCGCAGGGTGGCAGCGGGGTCGAAGGAGGGGGCGGGGATGACGACGCAGGCGCCGTGCGAGGTGGCGGCGAGGTTTCCCATCACCATCCCGAAACAGTGGTAGAAGGGCACCGGGAGACAGATCCGGTCCTGTTCGGAGTAGCCCACCAACTCCCCTACGAAATAGCCGTTGTTGAGGATGTTGTGGTGGGAGAGGGTGGCGCCTTTGGGGAAGCCGGTGGTGCCCGAGGTGTACTGGATGTTGATCGGGTCGTCGCAGGACAGGTCCGGGGGGCGGGCGTCGGGGGTCGCGCGGGCGATCAGCGCCTCCCAGCTGGGGTCGCCGATGTACGCCACCTCCCTCAGCTGCGGGCATCTGGGCCGTACTTGGTCGACCATCGCCCGGTAGTCGCTGGCCTTGTGGCTGAGGGAGGCGAAGAGCAGGGAGACGCCGGCCTGCTGGAGGACGTATTCGACCTCGTGGGTGCGGTACGCCGGGTTGATGTTCACCATGATCGCGCCGATGCGGGCGGTGGCGTACTGGACGAGCACCCACTCGGGGCAGTTGATCGCCCAGATGCCCACCCGGTCGCCCTTGACGACGCCGCTCGCCAGCAGCGCGGACGCCAACCGGTCGACGTCCTCGGCGAATCGGACGTACGTCCAGCGCCGCCCGGACGGTACGTCGACGAGGGCCTCGCGCTCCGGCCAGGCCGCGACCGCCCGGTCCAGGTTGGCGCCGATGGTGTCGCCGAGCAGGACGGTCCCGCTGGTGCCATGGGTGTACGACGGCTCGCTCACCGGAAGTCCTCCTCGCGGTACTCGGCGTTGGAACCCGCGGCCGTGGCCTCGCGCAGTTCGATGCGGCGGATCTTGCCGGAGACGGTCTTGGGCAGCGGCGCGAACTCCAGGCGGCGGACGCGCTTGTAGGGCGCGAGGGCGCTGCGGGAGTGCTCGAACAGCACCTTCGCGGTGTCGGGCCCGGGCGCCCAGCCCTCCGCCAGCACCACATAGGCCTTCGGGACGGCGAGCCGCAGCTCGTCCGGCGCGGGCACCACGGCCGCCTCCGCCACCGCCTCGTGCTCCAGCAGCGCGCTCTCCAGCTCGAAGGGACTGATCTTGTAGTCGGAGGCCTTGAAGACGTCGTCGGCGCGGCCCACGTAGGTGATGTAGCCCTCGGCGTCGCGCGCGCCGATGTCACCGGTGCGGTAGAAGCCGCCTGCCATCGCCTCGGCCGTGAGGTCGGCGTCGCCGTGGTAGCCGGTCATCAGGCCGACCGGCCGCGCGGACAGGTCCAGCGCGATCTCGCCCTCCGTCGCGCCGGGCGCGCCCGACACGGGGTCGAGGAGTTCGACGCGGTAGCCGGGGCTGGGCCGGCCCATGGAACCGGTCTTCAGGGGCTGGCCCGGGCTGTTGGAGACCTGGACCGCCGTCTCTGTCTGACCGAAGCCGTCGCGGACGGTCACGCCCCAGGACCGGCGGACCTGCTCGATGACCTCGGGGTTGAGGGGCTCACCGGCCGCGACGATCTCGCGCGGCGGGACGCGCAGCTGGGTCAGGTCGGCCTGGATGAGCATCCGCCACACGGTCGGCGGGGCGCAGAACGTGCTCACGCCGGCGCGGTCCATCTCCGCCATCAGCCGGGCCGGGTCGAAGCGCGTGTAGTTGTGGATGAACACGGTCGCCTCCGCGTTCCACGGCGCGAACAGGTTCGACCAGGCGTGCTTGGCCCAGCCGGGCGAGGAGATGTTCAGGTGGACGTCGCCGGGCTTCAGGCCGATCCAGTACATGGTCGCCAGGTGCCCGATCGGGTACGAGGTGTGGGTGTGCTCGACGAGCTTGGGTCGGGCCGTCGTACCGGAGGTGAAGTACAGCATCAGCGGGTCGTCCGCGAGGGTCGGCCCGTCGGGCAGGAACTCGGCGGAGGCGGCGTACGCGTCCTCGTAGGGCTGCCAGCCCTCGGGCACGCCGCCTACGGCGGTGCGCGTGTAGTCGCCGGGCACGTCGTCGAACTTGCCGGCGTCCTCGGCGCGCACGAGGACGTGCCGCACGTTCCCGCGCTCGACCCGGTCGCGCAGGTCGGCGGGGCCGAGCAGCGGGGTCGCCGGGATGACGACGGCCCGCAGCTTCATCGCGGCGAGCGCCGTCTCCCACAGCTCGACCTGGTTGCCCAGCATGACCAGGATCCGGTCCTCGGCGCCCACCCCGCGCTCACGCAGCAGGTTCGCGACCCGGTTGGACCGTTCGGACATCTCGGC
Source organism: Streptomyces sp. NPDC006332 (assembly GCF_040612855.1). Classification (NCBI taxonomy): domain Bacteria; kingdom Bacillati; phylum Actinomycetota; class Actinomycetes; order Kitasatosporales; family Streptomycetaceae; genus Streptomyces; species Streptomyces sp. NPDC006332. The sequence continues at coordinate 5,329 of NZ_JBEXRA010000096.1, read as the reverse complement.
GAAGGAGACGCGGACCTCGGAGCCGTCCTCCTCGACGATGTGCAGCGCGGTCCGGTCGTTCCCGCGCGCGATCTCGTCGAACCAGTCGAGGGCCCAGTTGAAGTGCCGGGGGCGGGGCCACTCGAAGCCCTCGTACGCCGTGGCGTAGTCCTCGCGGTGTTCCAGCAGGAAGTCCCGCGCGCTGCGGAACAGCTCCGTGGCCGATGTCATCTGTCCTCCTGGTTGCCGGACCATTGCCGGGCGGCTCTCTGCCATCGTGTAATCCGTGATGCAGGTCTCACTACCCCCGAACGGGGGTGTGTGCCGCAGCGAAGGGGCGAGCAGGTGACGGCAGAGGTGTCGCAGTCCACGGAGATCCGCAGTGCGCTGGTGCGGCTGCGGCGTACGACCGGCCTGCCGGTGGCCTTCGGCGGCCTGGTGGAGCCGCGCCTGAGGCAGATGCGCATCAGCGAACTGAACGGCACGGCCACGCCCGCCCTCAGCGCGCTCGCGGTGACCTCCGGCAACGGCCTGGGCGGCAGGGCGGTGGCGCTGGGCCGCCCGTGCGCGGTGACGGACTACTCCTGCTCGCGGCAGATCAGCCACGAGTACGACACCGCGGTCGCCGCCGAGGGCCTGCGCTCGGTGCTGGCCGTGCCCGTGGTGGTACGGCGCCGGGTGCGCGGTGTGCTCTACGGCGCCCTGCGCGACGCCCGGCCGCTGGGTGACCGCATGCTCGGCGCGGCCGTGGACGCCGCGCGGGACGTGGAGCAGGCGCTGGTCGTCGCGGACGAGGCGCGGGACCTGGTGATCGCCGCGCGAGCCGAGCCGGGCCCGGCCGCCGGGCAGGAGTCCGATCGGGATGGAGCGGCGTGGGAACAGGTCCGGGAGGCGCACGCGGCGCTGCGAGCCCTGGCCCCGAGGATCGCGGACCCGGCGTTGCGGACGGAGCTGCTGGAGGCCTGCGGGCTGCTGACCGCGGGGACCGGTTCTGCCGAAGAGGCGGGTCCGGCCGGAGGAGCGGGGCCGGCCGGAGGAGCGGGGCCGGCGCCCCGCGAGGTGGATGTGCTGGCCTGCGTCGCCGCCGGGGCGACGAACGCGGTGGCCGCCGAACGGCTGGGAGTGACCGCCGAGACGGTCAAGGGGTACCTCCGGTCGGCGATGCGGAAGCTCGGGGCACGGACCCGCGGCGAGGCGGTCGTCGCCGCACGTCGGGCCGGGTGGTTGCCGTAGGCGGCCGGGAGACGACGGCGACCGGATCCGTCGGCGGGTCATTCATGTGTGACAGCGCTGAATTTCTCTCTGCCATCACGTTGTTATTTCCCTCACCACCGCGTTCGGCCGAATTCCATTGTCCGTTGCCTAATATTGGCCCGGACACGACACACGGAGGGGAGCGGTGACCGTGCGACGGGACTTCAAGGAGCCTGCCCGATGCCGCCCCGATCTGCTGATCGGCACGGAGGAGCTGTTCACGGCCGCGCGTGAGCAGCTCGTCCGCGGCGGCAGCGTACTGCTCCACGGCCCGGCCGGAATAGGAAAGTCGACGGTGCTGCGGAGTTTGGCCGCCGAATACTCCGGCACGGCCGGCACCGTCCTGCGCTGTTCCGCCACCGAGTCCGAATCCCACCTCCCCTTCCTGGCCCTGGCGGACCTGCTGGGCCTGGTGGTCGACGAGGTGGCCGGCCGGCTGCCCGCCGCCCAGCGGACCGCCCTGGAGTCGGCGCTCACCGGCCGCGGCGAGTCCACCCTCCAGCGCGACGGCCTGGCGCTGCGGCTGGCCGTCCTGTCCGTGCTGCGCGCACTCGCCGCCGAGGGCCCCGTCCTGATCGTCGCGGACGACCTGCAGTGGCTGGATCCGGCCAGCGCGGAGCTCCTCGGCTTCGCCGCCCGCCGCCTGGGCGACACCCCCGTCCAGCTGCTGTGCGCGGTGCGGACCGACGGGCAGGAGTACGACCGTCATCTACGCGCGTTGCCCCCGGACAGCCTGGCGGTCCGGCTCAACCCGCTCTCCCGCACCCAGGTCTCCGAGCTGCTGAGCCGGCGCGGCTACACCGGTCTGCCGCGCTCCACCGTCCGTGACATCCACCGCACCAGCGGCGGCAACCCGCTGTTCGCGCTGGAACTGGGCCGGGCGCTGACCGAGAACCCGGCCCGGCCCCGCCCCGGCGAGCCGCTGCCGGTGCCCACCTCACTGCGGGCTCTGGTGCTCAACCGGCTGGAGATGCTCTCCGACGAGGCCCGTCGCACCCTGCTGGTGGCCAGCGCGGGCGCGCGACCCACGCTGGCGCTGCTGCACTCGGCCGGCCGGGACAACGCCGAGGCGGAGACCGCGCAGGCGGCGGCCCTGGGTCTGCTGGCGACGGAGCCGGAGGGGCCCGCCGTACGGTTCGCGCATCCGCTGATCTCGGCGGCGCTGTACGCGGAGGCGCCCGCGCAGGAGCGGCGGGCCGCGCACGCCGCGCTGTCCACGGCGGCCTCCGACCCCATCGAGCGGGCCCGGCATCTCGCGCTGGCGACCACCGGAACCGACCCGGAGGTTGCGGCCCAGCTCGCCGAGGCCGCCACCCAGGCCCGGGACCGCGGTGCCCCCTCGGTGGCCGCGTCGCTCGGACTGCTGGCCGCCCGGCACACCCCGGCCGACACCGTGCCCGGGCCGGACGAGCGCCGGTTGCAGGCCGCCGAGGACGCGATCACCGCCGGGGAGGTGGAGCTGGCACGGGACATCGCCCGGGAGGTGCTGACCCGGGTGACCGTGCCCGCGGACCGGGTGCGGGCCTGGATGGTGGTGATCGAGTCCGCCGGACAGGCCCTCGGGGACGTCGACGCCGTCTTCCCGCAGGCGCTGGCCGACGCGGGCGACGACCCCCGGCTGCTCGCCCTGGTCCACTACCAGCTGGCCTGGCGGGGCCTGGTCGTCCAGGGAGACTTCGCGGAGGGCCGGGAGCAGGCCGCGCACGCGGCTCAGCTGGCCGCGCGGGCCGGTGACCGAAGCACCGAACTGCTGGCGCTCGCCTTCCAGGCCCAGACGGAGACCCTGATGGGCCATCCCGACGCCCCCGCGACCATCAACCGGGCGCTCACCGAACCCCAGGACCCGCAGGTCGCGTGTCATCACAACGGGCCGGGCCTGACCCGCTTCCGCTGGCTGCTGATGAGCGACCAGCTGGCCGAGGCCCGCACCACCGTGACGGCGCTGCTGCGCGAGGTGCGGCGGCGCGGCATGGTCGAGAGCGAGGTGCACTTCCTGCGGCTGGTCGCCGAGACGGAACTGCGCTCCGGGCACTGCGGCCGGGCCCTCGACCTGGCCCGGGAGAGCCTGCGGCTGGCCCGCGACTCCGGCATCGGCGAGGTGGCCTCCGCGCTGCTCACCTCGTTCGCGGAGGCGGCCGGCGGGGACGTCGACCGAGCGCTGGCGCTGGCCCGGGAAGCCGCGGACCACGCCGAGGTGGACGGCGACCAGATGTACGTCTCGCGGGCCCTGGCCGCCCTCGGTCACGCCCAGCTGGTGGCCGGGGACGCCCCGGGGGCGGTCCGGTCTTTGCGCCGGGTACGGGAGCTGGAGCTCGGGCTCGGCATCACCGACCCGGCGCGCGGGCGCTGGCACGGTGACCTCGCCGAAGCACTCGTCGCCACGGGTGAGCTCGCCGAGGCGCAGGACCTCGTCACGGTGACCCGCGAACACGCGTTGCGGCTGCGCCGCGAGGGCGTGCTCGCCGTACTGGACCGTGCGGAGGCGCTGGTACGGGCGGCCCGCGGCCAACACGAGGCCGCACTCGGCCAGTTGACCTCGGCGCAGGACCGGCTCGCCAAGCTGGGCTACGGCCTGGAGGAGGCGCGGGCCGCGTTCGCGCTGGCCACGCTGCGCACCCGGCGGCCGGGTCCGACGTCGTACGACGAGGCGGCGCGGCTGTTCAGGCGCTGCCGGGCGCTGCCCTGGCTGCGGCAGGTGGAGGCCGCCACGGTGCCGCCGCCCGCCGAACCGGCCGCTGTTCCCGTCCTCGCGCTCGACGCGCTGGACGGTCTGGCCGCGATGGAGCGTCAGGTCGCCGCGCTGGTCATGGAGGGCGCCACCAACCGGGAGATAGCCGGGCGGCTGTTCATCAGCGTCAAGACGGTGGAGGCGACGTTGACCCGCGTCTACCGCAAGCTCGGGATCCGCTCGCGGGTGGACATCGTCAGACTGGCGGCGGGCCGCCGTACGCCGTGAGTCCGTGAGCGGCAAGTCCTGCGGTTTCGGGGATGTTTCGCGTCCCGACGCGGTGTTCGGAGGGGGCCGACCGAGGGTTTTCCCTGCCCAACTCCCTTAGGGGGTTCCCTCATTGGGAAGGGGAACGTCCGGCTTCTAGCGTAGGTGACGTGCCGCTCGCCCGGTCATACGGGGGTCGGTCCAGAGATCCCCGTGCACGACCCCCCACCCGCGCGACCCCCACCGGCAACCCCCACTGAGGAGACTCATGTTCGGGCTCCACCGCGCCAAGAAGTCCGCCGCCGTCCTGGTGGCCACCGCTGCCGCCGCCACGACCGCGCTGATCGGCTCCCCCGCCACCGCCGCTCCCCAGCCCATCGTCGGCGGCACGACGACCACGACGACCGCCTACCCGTTCATGATGCAGATCACGGACGCCTCGCAGAACCAGTTCTGCGGCGGCACCCTGGTCTCGCCCACCAAGGTCGTCACCGCGGCGCACTGCATGGTCGGCGAGACCACCAGCAGCGTCCGGGTGGTGGGTGGTCGCACCTACCTCAACGGCACCAACGGCACGGTCAGCAGAGTCAGCAAGATCTGGGTCCACCCCGGATACACGGACGCCACCAACGGCGACGACGTGGCCGTGCTGACGCTGTCGACGTCGATGCCGTACACCACGGCGAAGTACGTCTCCTCGTCCCAGACGAGCGTCTACGCGGCCGGTACCACCGCCCGCATCGTGGGCTGGGGCACCACGTCCGCGAACGGCAGCTCCTCCAACCAGCTGCGCACCGCGACCGTCCCGACGGTCTCCGACAGCAGTTGTGCGAACTCCTACGGCTCCGACTTCGTCGCGAGCGACATGGTCTGCGCCGGATACACCTCCGGCGGCGTCGACACCTGCCAGGGCGACAGCGGCGGCCCCTTCCTCATAGGAGGCGTCCTGGCAGGGATCACTTCTTGGGGCGAGGGCTGTGCCGAGGCCGGTTACCCGGGTGTCTACACCCGGCTGACCACCTTCTCCAGCCTCGTGACCGCACAGGTCAACTCGTAGCCAGGAAGGTTCTCCTGAGGATTCCTCAGGTGCAGTACCAGGGGGCGTTGCGGGCCTCCACGTTCGAGTCTGGCCGGTTGGAGAAGGCCATCGATCACGGCATC
>NZ_JBEXRA010000095.1:0-19619 GCF_040612855.1 Streptomyces sp. NPDC006332 | reverse complement strand
GGGCGGGTGGCGCCAGGCCCCGTCCACAGGCCCGCACCGCGTTCCGCGAGTGCCGCGTCTCATCCTCTGCCCTTCGCAGTCCGTCGTCGTCTTCCACCGCGCCCCGCGCTTACCCCCGAATGCACACGGTATGCGGGCGAGCTGTGCAGGCCTTTCGACGGAACACCACACTTGTGACACGGTGGTTGGTGCCCACCCGGCCCGGCATCGGGCCACCGAGCCCCGACGAGAGGGGGCAAGAAGAAGATGGGTACCGACATCTCACTGTGCCACGACGGCACTTCTGCCCTGGTGACGGTCGACACCGACATCGACCACCAGTCCCGGCCGCAGCTCGAATCCGCGGCCGACGACCTGCCGAACACGGTCCGCGACCTCACCCTGGACCTGGGTCACGTGGTCTTCGTGGACAGCGCGGTCCTGTACGTGATCCGCGACATGCAGCGAGTCGTCGACCGTAACGGCGGACGGCTGCGCGTGGCCGGCCTCACCGGCCAGCCCCGCAGGCTCCTGCGGCACGCCGCGGACCTGTGGCCCGAGGCCCGCTGGGACACCTACCTGCGGGCCTCCTGAGCCTGTGGTCACCCCTTCCGGTCAGAACCGTCAGCCGACCCGGATGCCGACGAGACAGGTGTCGTCGTCGGTGTCCGACCGGCTGTAGGTGAGCAGTCGGTCCAACTGCTGGTCGAGTGTCCTGGGGACCGTACGAGCGGTGGTCAGCAGATGCCGCAGCGACTCCTCCACGGAACGGTCCCGGCGCTCGATCAGGCCGTCGGTGTACATCAACAGGGTGTCCCCGGCCTCCAGTTGGACCTCGGTCTCCTCGTAGACCGCCTCCGGGACGGCACCGAGCAGCATGCCCTTGACGAGCGGCAGAGGCGAGGCGTGAGCCGCCCGCACCAGCACCGGCGGGAGATGGCCCGCCCGCGCCCAGCGCAGGGTGTGCCGGGAGGGGTCGTACAGCCCGCACACCGCCGTGGCGGTGACGGCGCCGGTGAGATGGTGCGCCACGATGTTCAGCCAGGACAGCAGCTGCCCCGGCCCGGCACCGGTGACGGCCAGTCCGCGCAGCGCGTTGCGCAGCACGACCATGCTGGTGGCCGCCCCTATCCCGTGCCCCGCCACGTCACCGACGCACAACAGCACCATGCCCGACGGCAGCACCACGGCGTCGTACCAGTCGCCGCCCACCAACTGCTCGGTCTCGGCGGGCCGGTACCGGACCGCCACCTGGAGATCGGGCACCTGCAACGGAGCCTGGGTGGGCGGCATGATGGCGTGCTGCAACTGCAGGGTCAACCGGTTGCGTTCGGTGGCCTGTTGCTCGCTGTGCGCGAGCTGGTCGCGGGTGGCCGCGAGCGCGACCTCCGTCCAGTGCTGCGACGAGATGTCCTGGTAGGCCCCGCGGACGGCGAACAGCCTGCCGTCCGTGTCCAGCACCGGTTCCGCGACCACCCGGATGTGCCGGGTCACCCCGTCGGGCCGCTGCAGCCTGAACGCCGTCGACGCCGGCCGCTGTCCGTGCAGCAGCGTCCGCAGGAACCTGCGGATGGCGCCGGTGTCGTCCGGGTGGGCATGGGCCGGAAGCTCCTCCAGCGGCACCGGGGCGCTCGACGAGGAGAGGCCGTACAGGTCGAAGAGCTGACCGTTCCAGGTGATCTCACCGGTCAGCAGGATCTCCTCGAAGCCCCCGATCCGGCCGAGGCGTTGGGCGTGCTGCAGCAGGCTCGCCAGCCGGGCCGTCTCGTCCTCGATGCGCCACAGCAGCAGGACGGCGCTGCCGTGCCGGCTGACGCTGATGTCGGCGACCGCCGAGAGCGGGACCTGGTCGACGAGTGCGGTGAGGTTCATCCGGCGCGCGCGGAAGGGCTCACCCGTCGCGTACACCCGCTCCACCCGCTGGAAGAGCTCGCTCTCCGCGGCGGCCATCGGGTAGGCCTCCAGCAACAGCGCGCCGCTCACGACGGCACGCGGCCGGCCCGCCGGATCCAGGAACCGACTGTTCACATGCTGGATACGGAAGTCCACCAGGTGGCCGGAGCCGTCGAGGTGCGGCACCAGGACCAGGGCGGGATCGTGCAGTCCGTCGGCCAGGTCCATCAACTCCGCGGCGTCCGGCAGCACCCGGGGCTCCGGCGCGGAGCCGTGGACCCCGGTGTACGTCTCCAGCGTGTGCGCGCACAACTCGGCGAGCGCCTCCACCTGACGCACTATCCGCTGCGGCTGTGGCGCCAGCGGCGTGGGCCAGGCGATCTCCAGGACGCCGTGCACCCGCCCACCGGTCCCGGCGGGCAACGCGACCCGGCCACCGTCCGGATGGTGGTGCCGGCCGATGCTGGGCAGACCGGTCTGTGCGAGGGAGGTGACCCAGTGCCCCGAGCGTTCGGTGAGGCCGCGCCGCGCCACCGTCGCCACGTCCGGCGGCACATAGCGCCAGCGCGCCGCCTCGGCCGGGGAGAAACCGGCGCTTCCCGCCAGGGTGAGGGAGCCGTCGGGGCCCGCCGCCCAGATGGCCACGGCCACCGCGCCTAAAGGCTGCAAGGCTTGCTGCAGCAGGGAGTCCGCGACCGCCTGGGTGTCGTCCGCGGCCAGCGCGCCGCTCTCGGCGGCCCGCAGCCGTACGGCGGGCGAGTCGCCCTCCGGTTCGGCGTCCGCGGTGGCCGAGGTGGCGGCCAGGAAGGCGTCCGTCACCTCCGACATCCGGTCCCGGGCGGACTGGTTGATGACCTCGACCGCGAACTCCAGCGGCGTCACCTTCGCCTGCTCGGCCAGCTCCACGAGCTGACGGGCCGCCTGCGCGGGACCGCACTGCAGACGTTCGACCAGGATGCCCTTGGCGAGCTCGATCAGAGCCCGCCCCTCCGCCTCGGCCTGAGCCACCCGCACCTCGCTGCGCAGCCGCTCGACGGTCGCGGCCAGCCTGCCCGCGGGGGAGGCCGTGGGGGCGGTGCCCCCGGTGTCGGTGGGCAGGCCCTCCAGAAGAGGCGGGGGAGGGGCGGCCGATCCGGGAACGGACTCCGTGTCGCCGTACTCGTACGTTTGCTCGGAACTCGGTGGCCTCATGCGGACAACCACCGACGGACACAGGCGATCAGATCCCGGGTGTCGACCGGCTTGGTGACGTAGTCGCTCGCGCCCGAGGCGAGGGACTTCTCCCGGTCGCCGGGCATCGCCTTCGCGGTGACGGCGATGATCGGCAGCCCGATGTACTGCGGCATCCTGCGGATCTCGGCCGTCGCGGTGTACCCGTCCATCTCCGGCATCATCACGTCCATCAGCACGAGCGCGATGTCCGGGTTGTTCACCAGGGCCTCGATGCCCTTGCGGCCGTTGTCCGCGTGCAGGACGCGGAAGCCGTGCAGTTCGAGGATCCCGCTGAGCGCGAACAGGTTGCGCGCGTCGTCGTCGACGACGAGCACCGTACGGCCGGCGAACGAGTCGTCGACCGCGTGGGGCGTCAACTGCTGTGGTTCCTCCGGACGCACCAGGGACAGCACGTCCCCGGGTTCCTCGGCCGACAGGTGCAGCGCGATGCGCTCGCGCAACTCGTCCAGGCTGGACAGGAACTCCAGCGCCCCGCCCGCCGCGCGGGACAGCAGCGTCTCCTCCATGGCCAGGTCGGCACGGTGACCGCTGTGCACCAGCACCGGGACACTCGCCAGGGCGGAGTCCCCCTGGAGTGCCTCCAGGAACCGGGAGGCCTCACCGTCCGGCATGCCCAGTTCGAGGACGACGCAGTGGCACGGCTCGTCCGCCAGCGCCCCCGCGGCCTCCTGCGCCCCCACGGCGGTGATGATGTCGACCGCGGCCCCCGGCCCGTTCCCGCCCCGGTCCTGCGCCACGTCCGCGACCACGCTTTCGGCGACGAGGGTCAGCAGTCCGCGAGAACGCTCCTCCACCACGAGCAGCCGGCGTCGGCGTTCCCCGGTCCCGGCCGGGAGACCGGCCGCCTGACGACCTCTCAGGTAGTCGGGGTCCAGCGCGGTGTCCGGCGCCTTCTCCAGCGGCGGGCCACTGCTCACCAGCTCCTCGAAGTCGGGACGCGCCACCGGGAGGAACAGGGTGAAGGTGCTGCCCTGGCCGGGCGTGCTGTCCACGGTGACCGCGCCACCGAGCAGATGGGCGATCTCCCGGGTGATCGACAGACCGAGCCCGGTGCCTCCGTACTTCCGGCTGGTGGTGCCGTCCGCCTGCTGGAACGCACCGAAGATCGTCTCCAGCTGCTGCTCCGGAATACCGATCCCGGTGTCCTTCACCCGGAAGGCCACCAGGGTGCCGCCCCGCAGTACGCCCTGGGGCACCTCGTCGTCGGCGGCGGGCTCCACGCGCAACTCCACACTGCCCTGTTCGGTGAACTTGACCGCGTTCGACAGCAGGTTGCGCAGTACCTGACGCAACCGCGACTCGTCGGTCAGCAGGTCCGCGGGCGAGCCGGGGGCCGTGGTCACCGTGAAGTCGAGGCTCTTCTGCGTCGTCATCGGCCGGAAGGTGGCCTCGACGTAGTCGATGAGCTGGCGCAGCGAGACGACCTCCGGCGCCACGTCCATCTTTCCGGCCTCGACCTTCGACAGATCGAGGATGTCGTTGATCAGCTGGAGCAGGTCCGAGCCCGCCGAGTGGATGATGCCCGCGTACTCGACCTGCTTCGGCGTGAGGTTGCGCGAGGGGTTCTGGGCCAGCAACTGGGCCAGGATCAGGAGACTGTTGAGTGGGGTGCGCAGCTCGTGGCTCATGTTGGCCAGGAACTCCGACTTGTACTTCGAGGCCAGCGACAACTGCTGTGCACGGGCCTCCAGTTCCTGCCGGGCCTGCTCGATCTGCAGGTTCTTGGCCTCGATGTCCCGGTTCTGCGCCACCAGCAACGAGGCCTTCTCCTCCAACTCCGCGTTGGAGTGCTGCAGCTCCTCCTGCTGTTCCTGCAACTCCGCGGATCGGGCCTGGAGTTCAGCGGTCAGACGTTGCGACTCGCCGAGGAGTTCGTCGGTGCGGGCGTTGGCGACGATCGTGTTCAGGTTGACGCCGATGGTCTCCATCAGCTGTTCCAGGAAGTCCTGGTGGATCTGGGTGAACGCGGTGACCGAGGCCAGTTCGATCACGCCGAGGACCTGGCCCTCCACCACGATGGGAAGCAGGACGAGCGCCGTCGGCACCACCTGGCCCAGCCCGGAGGAGATGGTGACGTAGTCGGGCGGCAGTTCGTCCACCGTGATCGTGCGGCGGCTGCGCGCGGCCTGGCCGACCAGGGTGCGGCCGAAGGCGATCCGGGTGGGCCTGCTGTCGTCGTCGGGATAGCCGTAGGAGCCGACGAGCCTCAACTCGGGGCCGTCGTCGTTCTCCTCGGCGAGGTAGAAGGCGCCGTACTGTGCCGACACCAGCGGCACCAGCTCGTCCATGATCAGTTCGGCCACCACGGGCAGGTCACGGTGGCCCTGCATCAGGCTGGAGATCCGGGCGAGGTTGGTCTTGAGCCAGTCCTGCTCCTGGTTGGCCCGAGTGGTCTCGCGCAGGGAGCCGACCATGGAGTTGATGTTGTCCTTGAGTTCGGCGACCTCGCCGGACGCCTCCACCCTGATCGAGCGCGTCAGGTCGCCCTCGGCGACCGCGCTCGCCACCTCGGCGATCGCGCGGACCTGCCGGGTCAGGTTGCCGGCGAGTTCGTTCACGTTCTCCGTGAGGCGCTTCCAGGTGCCCGAGACGCCCTCCACCTCGGCCTGGCCGCCGAGGCGGCCCTCCGTGCCCACTTCGCGGGCGACGCGGGTGACCTCGTCGGCGAAGGCCGAGAGCTGGTCGACCATCGTGTTGATGGTCGTCTTGAGTTCGAGGATCTCGCCGCGGGCGTCCACGTCGATCTTCTTCGACAGGTCGCCCTTGGCCACCGCGGTCGTCACCAGCGCGATGTTGCGCACCTGACCGGTGAGGTTGTTCGCCATCGAGTTGACGTTGTCGGTCAGGTCCTTCCACGTCCCGGCCACGTTCGGTACGTGCGCCTGTCCGCCGAGCCGTCCCTCGGTGCCGACCTCGCGGGCCACCCGGGTGACCTCGTCGGCGAACGCGGACAGGGTGTCGACCATGGTGTTGATGACGTCCGCCAGGGCCGCGACCTCGCCCTTGGCCTCGACCGTGATCTTCTGCGACAGATCGCCGCGGGCCACGGCGGTCGCCACCTGGGCGATCGAACGGACCTGGCCGGTCAGGTTCGACGCCATCACGTTGACGTTGTCCGTGAGGTCCTTCCAGGTGCCCGAGACCCCCCGGACCTGCGCCTGGCCGCCGAGGTTTCCGGCGGTGCCGACCTCACGGGCGACGCGGGTGACCTCGTCGGCGAAGGCGGAGAGCTGGTCGACCATCGTGTTGAGGGTGTTCTTGAGTTCGAGGATCTCGCCGCGGGCGTCGACGGTGATCTTCTGGGAGAGGTCGCCCTTCGCGACCGCGGTCGCCACCTGGGCGATCTTGCGGACCTGCGAGGTGAGGTTGCCCGCCATGAAGTTCACCGAGTCGGTGAGGTCCCGCCAGGTGCCCTTGACGCCCTTGACGTCCGCCTGTCCACCGAGGCGTCCTTCGGTGCCGACCTCGCGGGCGACGCGGGTGACCTCGTCGGCGAAGGCGGAGAGCTGGTCGACCATCGTGTTGATGGTGTTCTTGAGTTCGAGGATCTCGCCGCGGGCGTCGACGGTGATCTTCTGGGAGAGGTCGCCCTGGGCGACGGCCGTCGTCACCTGGGCGATGTTGCGGACCTGACCGGTCAGATTGCCCGCCATCCCGTTCACCGAGTCGGTGAGGTCCCGCCAGACGCCGGCGACCCCCGGCACCTGCGCCTGTCCGCCGAGCTGTCCTTCGCTGCCGACCTCGCGGGCGACGCGGGTGACCTCGTCGGCGAAGGCGGACAGCTGGTCGACCATCGTGTTGACGGTCTCCTTCAGCTGGAGGATCTCGCCCCGTGCGGGGACGTCGATCTTCTGGGACAGGTCGCCCTTCGCCACCGCCGTCGCCACCTGGGCGATGTCGCGGACCTGCGTCGTCAGGTTGCCCGCCATGGCGTTGACGGAGTCCGTGAGATCGGCCCAGGTGCCTGAGACTCCTGGTACTTCCGCCTGTCCTCCGAGCGTTCCCTCGGTGCCCACCTCGCGGGCCACCCGGGTCACCTCGGAGGTGAACACGGACAGCTGGTCGACCATGCCGTTGAACACGGTGGCGATGTCGCCCATGAGGCCGTGGCCGTCGTCCGGCAGGCGGGTACCGAAGTCCCCGTCGCGGACCGCCGTCAGCCCCGCCAGGAGCTGCCGCAGCTCGTGATCTCCCGGGACCGCATCAACGACCTCGGTGGTGTTGCTGGTCATGCGCACCCTCGTTCCGCTCCCCAAGAGTCCCCGCGACCGGGGACTCGGAACCAAGTCGGGCCGTCGGGCGGCCCTCCGCAAGTCATACATGCATTTGCGCAGTTCACGGAACCGCACGGATGAGAAAGACGAAGCAGGCTAACCCAGGTGCCGAGCGGTGGACAAAGCCTCGTCCCCTTATGTCCTCACGGTGGGGAAAGTCGTCCGGGACGTGCATGCCCGGATTCGTAAGGGGTACTGGAACCGATTTCCTGCTCGGCCGGAGGCGGTGTTCGGCCGTTGTGGCGCGAAGCGCAGAATGCGACCGCGGCTGGAGGGTAATTGCTGCTGTGGAGCGGGCGGGCGCGCCGTCCGCGCACGGGCCCGGGCCGGTCATGGATCGGGGAGGAAGGAGCGATGTGGTCATCGACGGAATCTGGTCGTACTCACCGGACAGCGGTTATGCGGAGGGTCAGGAGCTCACGGGTTACACCGTGACCGCGACCGACGGCACGATCGGTCACGTGGACCGACAGGCGGACCACTTCGGGATGCGGCACCTGGTCGTGGACACCGGGGTGTGGGTCTTCGGCCGCAGCCTCCTGGTCCCGGTCGGCGTCGTGACGGGCGTGGACACCGAGAGCCGGAGGATATCCCTGTCCTGCACGCGGGGCGAGGTGAAGGCGGCACCCCGGTTCCAGACGGACAGCGAGACCATGGACGCCGCTTATCTGGCGAGCGTCGGCGACTACTACCATCGGCTGCCGCCGCGCGAGACGACCAGGACCTGACCGGGACGGCCGAGGGCGCCAGAGACAGCGCACACCGGCATCGAGCGGAAGAAGCCGCCGAGGGTTTTGAGCGAGGGCGCGCGCGAGCGTGCCCTCGCTCGGAGCACCCGCGGACCGTCGTCGCACCATGTCGGGGGCCGCAAGGCTTCGACCGGCACAACGGGCCGCACGCCCTTCGGGCCCACTGGAGGAACGGCGGGGCTCGGCGGCTGAGGCGGGCGACGAGAACGGGAAAGGCTGACCGAGGTGACAGGAACGGCAGGGGTCCCCGACCAGGCCGACGAGGCCGACGAGGCCGAGAGCGTGACTCAGGCGCCCGGGGGCAGTGACGCAGCGGTGAGGGCGGCGGATGGCACCCCGCCCGAGTCCCGGGCGGCGCCGAGGGTGAAGAGCGCAGCGGCCGCACGCGCCTACGCGCGGTCGGTGGTGCGCGAGCAGTGGGGCACGCACTCCCGCACCGTGCGGGAGGAAGACGACATCGACCTGCAGCTGGTCGTGTCGGAACTGGTCACGAACGCCATCCGGCACGGTGACGGACTGGCCGGGTTCGACGTCACGCCCACCACCGAAGGGGTCTGGCTGGCCGTCCACGACCACAGTGCCGCGGTGCCCGACGTCGCCTACGGGACGGGCGCCCTGCCCGTCGGGCACCACGGCAACGGCTATGGCTGGCCCCTGATCATTCGTCTCGCCCGTGAGATCGGCGTCCACCGGCGCCCCGAGGGCGGCAAGACGATCAGCGTGTTCGTGCCGTTGCGTGCGATGCCCGGCTGAGCGCTGAGGCGCCTCTCACCAGGGGAGGAAGACGTGGATCTCCTTGCCGCGCTCACCGGTGACGACGCTGACCTGGTCGCACAGTGTGTGGATCAGGTGCCATCCGATACCGCCCCCACCCTTGCTGGGGTGGAAGGGGCGGGGTGCCGGCGGTGTCGTGTTCGTGTCCTGCATGACCACGTGCACACCGTCGAACGTCCGGCGCATGGACAGCTCGAAAGGACCTGGCGCGTACTGGACCGCGTTGGCGGCCAGCTCCGTGACCACAAGGAGAATGTCGTCCCAGTACTCCGGCGTGGCCGGCGGCGCGGTACGCGCCAGATCGGAGAGGAATTTCTCCGCTTCCAGGCGTGCGCCCGTCACGTTGCGCAGCTCGCCCGAAAAGCGGCTGCTGCGGCTCGGGATCTCCTTGGAAGTCAGTGTGTCGTCCCTATGCGGCTCGCTTGCCATCTCGCCTTCCCGGCCCGTCGACTGCAGGGCTGTAGTCCTTCCCCTTGCGCCCCCACCGTTTGCTAGTTCCCAGGGCGACCGAGGCTACGCGCGCCGACACGATCAGACTGGCGAACCGTGCGCAGCCGACGGGCCTGTTGCCGCGGAATCGGGGCAGAGGGACGCGGAAAGACCTCGTAGGACACGACGAACGGAGGGTGACCCGTGCTCGCCATAGCAGCGGCAGTTCTGTTCTTCATCGCGTTCCTGATCAACGCGGCCGAGATCTCGACCAACGACGCCTTCACGTCGACGAACGTCATGCTCCTCGGCCTCACCGTGCTGGCCCTGCACCTCGCCGGCGTGGGCACCTCCTGGGCGGCACGCGGCCGCGGGCGCTGAAAAGCGGAACCAGGAATTTCGGAATCATTGCTGTGCTGGTTTCCCCAGGCAGGAAATCACGCTCCTGCGCTTCAAGGCAACTCGCCGGTGTGCAAGGCCTGTTGAAGGGAACTCGGGCAGTAATCCACACACCGGAAACACCGGACAACGGGAGAAAGTGATGACGAGTTACGGCAGTTCCTCTGCCGCGTCCTCCGGGTCGCGTACCAATGGTCTGGCTATCGCGAGCCTCATCTGCGGCATAATCGGGCTGATCTTCTTCAACGTGGTTCTCGGCCCGGTGGCGATCGTGCTGGGCGCCGTGGGACTGCGTCAGGCACCGGCCAAGGGCGGGGCGGGGATGGCCAAGGCCGGCATCGTCCTCGGCATCATCGACCTGATCCTCTTCGCGGTCCTCTTCGCGGTGGCCGCGTCGAACGGTGGCTTCACCTGGTACGTCGGCGGCTGACCCCAGCCCCCGTCCCGTGCCCAAAGGGCGCATGCCGCGGTACCGGCATGCGCCCTTCGTCAGGTCCGGCCTGATCCGAACGAAAGACCCTGGGCCGCCCGCGCCCACCGCTCGGCGGGCCCGCCTTCAGCGGAACACGTTGTCCGCGTCGTCCCAGGCGGACGTCTCGTCCGGCACCCGGGCGCGTCCGCCCCACGAGCGCGCCTGGTACATCGCGTCGATCTCGAAGGCGTACGTCCGCACGATGAGGTCCCGGCGCAGCTTCATCGATGGCGTCAGTAACCCGCTGGCCACGTCGAACGGCTCCGGCAGCACCCGGAAGACCCGGATGGACTCCGGCCGTGACACCGCGCTGTTGGCCGCCGCCACCGCCCGTGTGATCTCCTCCCGCAGCGCGTTCTCCTCCCGTGCCTCCCGGCTCGGCGTGTCGCTCTGCAGGGTCAGGGCCGCCCGCCAGTGCGCGAGGAAGTCCGGGTCCAGCGTGATCAGCGCCCCCACGCAGGGCCGGTTGTCGCCCACCACGACCGCCTGGTGGATCAGCGGGTGCATCCGCAGCCGGTGCTCCAGTGCCGTCGGGGCGACGCTCTTGCCGCTGCTGGTGATGATGACGTCCTTCTTGCGGCCGGTGATCGTGAGGTAACCCTCGGGATCCAGCCGCCCGATGTCCCCGGTGGCCAGCCAGCCACCGTGCGACGCGGGGCGGGACGCGGCCGCGTCGCCCACGTAGCCCTGGAACATCGACGGCCCGCGCACCAGGATCTCCCCGTCCTCCGCGACCCGGATGTCGGTCCCCGGCAGGGCCTGGCCGACCGTCCCGGACTTCTCCCGGCCCAGCGGCTGCATCGTGATCCCGCCGCTGGTCTCGGTGAGGCCGTAGCCGTCGTGGACGTAGATGCCGATGCCCTCGTAGAACAGCGAGAGCTCCCGGTTCAGGGGAGAGCCGCCCGAGGTGGCACGCCGGGCCCGGCCGCCGAGCGCGCCGCGCAGCCCGCGGTACACCGTCCGCTCGTACAGGGCGTGCTGGAGCCGGAGGTCGAAGCCGGGGCCCGGCCCCTCGCCGAGCCGCTGCCGCTCGCACGCCGCGGCGAAGTCCCGAGCCGTCTGCGCCGCCCGCTCGAACAGTGCGCCCCGGCCCGACTGCTGGGCCGTGCGCAGGAAGTTCTTGTAGATCTTCTCGAAGACCGAGGGCACGGCGTAGAAGTAGGTGGGACGGAACGACCGCAGCGCCCTCGCCAGCGCGTCCCCGCCCAGCTCGGGCTCGTGCCCCATCAGCAGGCCACCCCGTAGGCACAGGGTCTGGATCATGAGGCCGTACACATGGGAGAACGGCAGGAAGGCCAGCACGGACCCCTGTTGACCGGGTGGCGCGGTCGTCTGGCGCCAGCCCGCCAGCAGTGTGTCGCAGACGCTCGTCAGACCACGGTGGCTGAGCGCGCAGCCCAGCGGGCGGCCCGACGTGCCGGAGGTGTAGGCGACGACCGCGGTCGAGTCCGGCAGCACGATGCGCCGCAGCGACTCGACCGTGGCCAGCGGAATGAACTCGCCCCGCGCCGCCAGCTCCTCCAGCGCCCCCGCGTCCAGCTGCCAGACGTGCCGCAGCCGGGGCAGTGACGCGCACACCGATCCGACCGTCATCACCGTCTGCTCGTCCTCGACGAGTACGGCGACGCAGGCCGCGTCCCGCAGGATCCACTCGACCTGGTCGCGCGAGGAGGTCGGATAGATCGGCACGACCTCGGCGCCCACGGCCCACAACGCGTAGCAGACGACCGTCCACTCGTACCGGGTACGCGCCATGATCGCGACCCGGTGCCCCGGCGAGATCCCGGACGCGATCAGCCCCTTGGCCAGCTCGACGACCTCGTCCCGCAGCTCCACGGCGGTCACCTCGTCCCAGCCGGGGGAGGCGGCGTCGGGCCGGCGCGCCAGCATGGGCCGGGTCGGTTCGACGGCCGCCGTGTCGAAGACGCTGTCGGCGAGCCCGCCGGGCGCGGGTGGGGCGGTGGGGGGCGGGGGAGTGACGTCGCGCATGCTGATCCTGACGTGTACGGGGTGTGACTCCGCCGACGAGTACGGTCATCTGCGGTGCTCGAATGTAGCCGAGGTGACCGCGCGGGGTGCCGGGATTGAACAACTGGACCGACGCCGGTGGTCCGGGCCGGTTCGGGAACCCGGACGGCATGAGTCACACGAACCCCGATCCCGAACCCGAGCGCACCACAGGTCTGGAACCGGGCGGCGGCGTCCCGCCGGGGGAGACTCCTCCGGCGGAGAGCAGCCTGCCCGGGGCGGGCCCGCGGGAGACGCACAATCCCACCAAGGGCTGGGGGAAGGCGCCCCTGGCCGTCATCCTGGTCCTGGCCGTCGTCGTCGCCGCCTTCTTCCTGGCGTACGCCCTCGTACTGCTGCTGTAGAACATCCAGCGGGGCGGGGGCTCACGCCTGGGTCCGGCGTACGCATTCGGTCACCACGTCCCGCAGGTTCCCGGTCCGTTCCAGCAGTTCACGCTGCACCCGGTCGCCGGCGCCTCCGCGCAGCAGCTCGGCGCAGGTCTCGCGGGCCCGGTCCAGGTCCCCGCTTTCGGCGAGGGCCTCCTCGACGTGGTCCAGCAGGGCCCGGACCACGGTCTCCGCGGGCATCCGCCGCATGGTCGCGGGGTGCAGCAACTCCTCGTTGAGGCCGGAGCGCGCGGCACGCCAGGACGCCAGCCGCAACAGGCTCACACTGTGCCCGGCCGGGTCCACGCCCGCCCGCCACTCCCGTGCGGCGGTCTCGACGAGGCCGCGTGCGAGGGTGGCGATGAGGACCGCGGTGTCAGCCCGCAGACAGACGTCCGACACCCGGATCTCCACGGTCGGGTAGTTCCGGGAGAGCCGGGCGTCGAAGTAGATCATGCCCTCGTCGAGGATGACCCCCGTGGCCACCATCTCCGTGACCCTGCGGTGGTAGCGCTCCGCCGACCGGAAGGGCTCGGTCGGACCGGCCGACGGCCACCGCTGCCACACCCGGCTGCGATAGCTGCTGTAGAGCGTGTCCTGGCCCTGCCAGAAGGGGGAGTTGGCACTCAGCGCGGACAGCACCGACAGCCAGGGCTGGATCCGGTCGATGACCGCGACGCCCTCCTCGTCGGACTCCACGGAAACATGCACATGGCAGCCCAGCACCATCTGTTCCTGGGTGGCGATCCCGTACTGCTCCGCCATCCACTGGTACCTGCGGCCCGTGGCCACCGAGGGGCTGACCGGCAGCGGTGACGTGGCCAGCGCGGCGACGGCACAGCCGCTCTCGCCGGCGTGCCGGGCCGCCTCCTTGCGGCAGCGGCCGATCTCGGCACGCAGTTCCTCCATGCCCGACTGCGGATGTGTCGCGAACTCGACCATCTGGTTGTGCAGTTCCTTCTCGAAGACGGGCTGGTCGGCGCCGTCCTGCGCGGCACTGGCGAGGACCGCGGCGGACATCGCCTGCGGTTCGCCCGTCTCCGGGTCGACCAGGAGGAGCTCCTCCTCCACTCCTACGGTGCGCACGTGATGCACCCCTTCTCTGGTCTCTCGGTGGCGGCGGCGACCCGGCGCGGGCCGGCCGTACGACCCCGACTGCCCCTCCGGAGCCGTTCGAACACCTGCCGTCATCACCGGCGCCCTACCGGGGGCGCGGTGTCAGCCAGACCGTCGCGAGGGGCGGCAGGGTCAGCCGGACGACCCCGTCCTCGGCCTCGACGGGTTCGGGGTGGGTGACATCGCCGCCGCCGTACCGCCCTGCGTCGGTGTTGAGGACCTCGTACCAGACGTCCACGTGGTCCGGGACTTCCAGCCGGTAGTCGTGGCGCACCACGGGGGAGAAGTGGGAGACAGCCAGCAGGGGGGAGCCCTCGGCGTCGTACCGCAGGAAGGCGAAGACGTTGTCGTCGGCGGCGTCCCCCACCACCCACTGGAACCCGGCGGGATCGGTGTCGCGCTGCCACAGTGCCGGGGTGTGGCGGTAGACGGTGTTGAGGTCGCGGACCAGGTCACGGACGCCCCGGTGGTCGGCCTCGGCCCCGTACGCCGGGTCCAGCAGCCACCAGTCCGGACCGTGCGCCTCGGACCACTCCGCGCCCTGCGCGAACTCCTGCCCCATGAACAGGAGTTGCTTGCCGGGGTGGGCCCACATGAAGCCCAGGTAGGCGCGGTGGTTGGCGCGCTGCTGCCACCAGTCGCCCGGCATCTTCGACACCAGGGCCTGTTTGCCGTGGACGACCTCGTCGTGGGAGATCGGCAGGACGAAGTTCTCGCTGTAGGCGTACACCATCGAGAAGGTCATCTCGTTGTGGTGGTACTTGCGGTGCACCGGCTCCTTGCCGATGTACTGCAGCGAGTCGTGCATCCAGCCCATGTTCCACTTCAGCCCGAATCCCAGACCGCCGCTGTCGGTCGGCCGGGTCACCCCGCCCCAGGCCGTGGACTCCTCGGCGATCGTCACCACCCCGGGAGCCCGCCGGTAGACGGTCGCGTTCATCTCCTGGAGGAACGCCATGGCGTCCAGGTCCTCGCGGCCGCCGAACACATTGGGCGTCCACTGTCCCGAGTCGCGCGAGTAGTCGAGGTAGAGCATCGAGGCGACGGCGTCCACCCGCAGCCCGTCGACGTGGAACTCCTCGCACCAGTACACCGCGTTGGCGACCAGGAAGTTGCGCACCTCGACCCGGCTGAAGTCGAACTCGTAGGTCCCCCAGTCCGGATGCTCCGCCCGCCGGTCGTCTCCCGGCTCGTACAGCGGGTCCCCGTCGAACCGGGCCAGCGCCCAGTCGTCCTTGGGGAAGTGCGCCGGCACCCAGTCCATGATCACGCCGATTCCGGCCCGGTGCAGGGCGTCGACGAGGTATCTGAAGTCGTCAGGGGTGCCGAGCCGGGCGGTGGGCGCGTAGAAGCCGGTGACCTGGTAGCCCCAGGACCCGCCGAAGGGATGCTCGGCGACCGGCATCAGTTCCACATGGGTGAAGCCCAGGTCCTTCACGTACGCCGGCAGCTCCTCGGCGAGCTGACGGTACGTCAGATCAGGTCGCCAGGACGGCAGATGGACCTCGTACACCGAGAACGGCGCCTCGTGCACGGGGACGTCCCCACGCCGGGCCATCCACTCCCGGTCACCCCACTCGTACCGCGACGAGGTCACCACGGACGCCGTGTCGGGCGGTGTCTCGGTGCGGCGGGCCATCGGGTCGGCCTTCAGGAACCGGCCGCCGTACCGTGAGGTGATCTCGAACTTGTACCGCGCGCCGTCGCCGATGCCGGGCAGGAACAGTTCCCACACGCCGGACGCACCGAGGGACCGCATCGGGAACGCCTGCCCGTCCCAGAACGTGAACTCGCTCGCGACCCGCACCCCTCGCGCGTTCGGCGCCCACACCGTGAACCGGGTCCCCGCCACGCCCTCGTGGACCATCGGCTCGGCACCCAGGGCCTTCCACAGCTGCTCGTGCCGGCCCTCGCGGATGAGGTGGAGGTCCCTCTCACCGAGGGCGGGCAGGAAACGGTACGGGTCGTGCACCTCCCGCTCCTCGCCCCCGTACGCCACCCGCAGCGTGTACGCGGGGATCGCGTCGAGCGGCAGGACGCCGGAGAAGAGCCCCTCGCCCTCCGAGGCCAGCCTGCTGCGCTCGCCGTCGATCACCACGCTCACCGAACGGGCGAACGGGCGCAGCACGCGGAAGGCGATCCCACCCGGGGCGGGGTGGGCGCCCAGCAGGGCGTGCGGGTCGTGATGGGCACCCGACAGCAGACGTTCGCGCTCGGCGGGATCCAGGGGCGGTGCCGTACCGCACCGGGCGGGTCCGGACGGCTCGGGCAGCGTGGTGTCGTCGCGCAGGGCCACGGGTCAGTCTCCTCTCACGGCGAGGCGCTCGATCGCCGCCATGGGTATCGGGAGCCAGTTCGGGCGGTGCCTGGCTTCGTAAAGGACCTCGTAGACGGCTCGGTCGGTCTCGTAGGCACGCAGCAGCCCGTGTTTCTTGCGCGGGTCCCAGCCGGCCCGCGCGGCGTAGCCCCCGCAGAACGCCTCCCGGCAACGACGCGCCCACTCCGGACGCCATGGGCGCCGCTGACGGGCCGCGTAGTCGAAGGAGCGCAGCATCCCGGCGATGTCCCGCACCGGGGACTGGAGGCCGCGCCGCTCGGCGAGCGGGCGGGACGGCTCGCCCTCGAAGTCGATCACGAACCACTCGCGACCGGCCCGCAGCACCTGCCCGAGGTGCAGATCGCCGTGGATGCGCTGCGCGGGCGGCCCGGGATCGCAGGCGACCAGCGCCCCGAAGGCACCGCGCAGCCCGGGGACGAACGGCTTGAGGGCCGGAACGCAGTGCGCGGCGGCGTCCAGCCGCTCGGTCATCGCCGCCGCCGTCCGGCGGCTCTCGTCGTGCGCACCGGTCGCGAAGGCCGAGGCCAGCGCGAGGTGCACCTCCGCCGTGGCCTGCCCCAGCTGGTGCGCCCGCGCGGCGAAGTCGTCACCGGTGGCGAGCGCCCGCAGGGCCAGCGTCCAGCCGTCGGAGGCGTCCGGCAGATACGGCTGGAGCACACCCAGCGTCGCCTCCTGCGGATGCGTGGTCCGGAACCAGGCCACCGGGGCGGGAACCCGGCGGCAGCCCTGCCCGGCCAGCGCGCCCGGCACCTCCAGGTCGGGGTTGATCCCGGGCTGGACGCGCCGGAAGAGCTTCAGGATGAACTCGTCGCCGTACACCAGCGAGGAGTTGGACTGCTCGGCGTCCAGCAGCCGTGGCGGCAGCCCGCCCGGCACCGGCACGGACGGGTCGTTCTCGAAACAGAGCGGACCGGCCGATCCCGGGTGCCGCAGACGTTCCAGGAGCAGCTGCGCCGACCGGGGGTCCTGCAGGGCGTCGTAGACCGCCAGATCCGCGAACGGCCCCTGCTCCGCCCGGCCGATGAGCGCCCGGCCCAGGCGCGGCGAGTGGTGCTTGCGTATGCCGAGCAGCAGCTGGTAGCAGTCACCGTCGGGGGCACCGGCGGGTATCGGCGGCCCCGAGTGACCGGTGTGCACCAGCAGGTGCAGACAGCCCGGGAACAGTTCGGTCATCGACAGCAGACCGAGTTCCGTGACGGGCCGGTCCTTGCCCGCGAACCAGCGCTGCCGGGGCAGCCAGTCCCGCAGCAGGTCGCCGAGCGACAGCATCGGGTCGGCGACGACCGTGTGTCCGGGGCCGAGGAGTGCGGTCTTCGGCATGGTGTCGCGTCCTTTCGTCGGCACACGCTCACAGTCGTCGCCCGATGCGGGATGCCACTCGGGAGAGCCGGAACCAGTAGAAGCCGTGGCCGCCGAGAGTCAGCAGATACGGCAGTTCACCGATGGCCGGGAAACGGACCCCGCCGAACAGCTCGACGGGGTGCCGGCCGGCGAACTCCCGCAGGTCGAGCTCCGTCGGCTGCGCGAACCGCGCGAAGTTGTTCACACACAGGACCAGGTCGTCCCCGTTCTCATCGGTCGCGGGGGCCTCCCGCAGGAAGGCCAGCACCGCCGGATTGGAGGACTGGAGCTCGGTGTACGACCCGAGACCGAAGGCGGGGTTCTGCTTGCGGATCTCGATCATGCGGCGGGTCCAGTGCAGCAGCGAGGACGGCGAGGCCATGGACGCCTCGACGTTGGTGACCTGGTGGCCGTAGACCGGGTCCATGATGGTCGGCAGACAGAGTCGGCCGGGGTCGGCCGTGGAGAATCCGGCGTTGCGGTCCGGGGTCCACTGCATCGGGGTGCGTACGGCGTCCCGGTCGCCGAGCCAGATGTTGTCGCCCATGCCGATCTCGTCGCCGTAGTAGAGGATCGGCGAGCCCGGCAGCGACAGCAGCAGGGCCGTGAACAACTCGATGGTGTCGCGGTCGTTGTCGAGGAGGGGGGCCAGGCGCCGGCGGATACCGATGTTGGCGCGCATGCGGGGGTCCTTGGCGTATTCCGCCCACATGTAGTCGCGTTCCTCGTCGGTGACCATTTCGAGGGTGAGCTCGTCGTGGTTGCGCAGGAAGATGCCCCATTGGCAGTTCGAGGGGATCGCCGGGGTCTTCGCGAGGATTTCCGAGACGGGGTAGCGGGATTCCCGGCGGACCGCCATGAAGATGCGGGGCATGACCGGGAAGTGGAACGCCATGTGGCATTCGTCGCCGCCGGAGGCGTAGTCACCGAAGTAGTCGACGACGTCCTCCGGCCACTGGTTCGCCTCCGCCAGCAACACCGTGTCCGGATACATCGCGTCGATCTCGCTGCGCACCCGCCGCAGGAACTCATGCGTGGCGGGCAGGTTCTCGCAGTCGGTGCCCTCCTGCGCGTAGAGGTAGGGCACGGCGTCGAGGCGGAAGCCGTCGATGCCCAGGTCCAGCCAGAACCGCAGGGCGGCCAGGATCTCCTCCTGAACCGCCGGGTTCTCGTAGTTGAGGTCCGGCTGGTGGGAGAAGAAGCGGTGGAAGAAGTACTGCTGCCGGACGGGGTCGAAGGTCCAGTTGGAGGCCTCGGTGTCGACGAAGATGATCCGGGCGTCCTGGTACTGCTTGTCGTCGTCGGCCCACATGTAGTAGTCGCCGTAGGGGCCGTCGGGGTTGTCGCGGGACTCCTGGAACCACGGGTGCTGGTCGCTGGTGTGGTTCATGACGAAGTCGATGATCACGCGCATGCCGCGCTGGTGGGCGGCGTCGACGAACTCCACGAAGTCGGCGAGGTCACCGAACTCCGGCAGCACGGCGGTGTAGTCGGAGACGTCGTAACCGCCGTCCCTGAGGGGGGACTTGAAGAACGGCGGCAGCCAGAGGCAGTCGACCCCGAGCCACTGCAGATAGTCGAGCTTGGCCGTGAGGCCCCTGAGGTCGCCGACGCCGTCGCCGTTGCTGTCCTGGAAGGAGCGGACGAGGACCTCGTAGAAGACGGCGCGCTTGAACCACTCGGGGTCCCGGTCCTTGGCGGGAGTGTCCTCGAAGGTGTCCTGGACGGGCTCGTTGACAGTCATGATGCGGGGGACCCTCCGATCTGCGGCGAGGCGGCCGTTCGCTGGACGTGGAACACATGCGCGGGCGCCCGGCCGGGCTCCAGCCGCACATAGTTGCTCTCGCCCCAGCGGTAGGTCCCACCCGCCAGTTCGTCGTGCACGGACACGGACTCGTGCCGTTCCAGGCCGAGCCGCGCCATGTCCAACGAGACCGTGGCCTCCTGGGCGTGGTGCGGATCGAGATTGACCACCACCACGACCGTGTCCTGGCCCGTGCGCTTGCTGTAGGCGATCAGGGCGTCGTTGTCGGTGCGGTGGAAGTGGATGTTCCTGAGCCGGTGCAGCGCGGGGTGCCGGCGCCGGATGGTGTTGAGCCGGGTGATGAGGGGGGAGAGGCTGCGTCCCTCGTGTTCGGCTGTTTCCCAGTCGCGGGGTTTGAGCTGGTACTTCTCGGAGTCGAGGTATTCCTCGCTGCCCTCTTTGAGGGGGGTGTTCTCGCACAG
>NZ_JBEXRA010000094.1:0-19786 GCF_040612855.1 Streptomyces sp. NPDC006332 | reverse complement strand
AGCGGGGGGACCCCCATCGAGGAGCTTCCGGCGCCTTGCGATCGCACGCACCAGACGCCGCGAGCTGATCGGACTCCACTTTTGTTCGGAGCTCTTAGACACCGGAGGCAGGACATGACGACGACCTTCTCCTTCGAGTTCTTCCCCCCGAGGACGCCCACCGGGGAGCGCGCCTTGTGGGACGCCGTACGCCGGGTCGAGGCCCTGCGGCCCGACTTCGTCTCCGTCACCTACGGCGCCGGGGGCACGTCGAGGGACCGCACCGTCTCGATCACCCACCGGATCGCGGCGGAGACGACCTTGCGTCCGGTGGCCCATCTCACCGCGGTGGGCCACTCGGTGGCCGAGCTGCGGCAGATCGTCGGAGCCTACGCGGACGCGGGCATCCGTGACGTGCTGGTGCTGCGGGGCGACCCGCCGGGTGACCCGAGGGGGAGGTGGCTGCCTCACCCGGGCGGCCTCACCTACGCCTACCAGCTGGTCGAACTGGTGCGCTCGCTCGGTGACTTCAGGATCGGGGTGGCCGCCTTCCCCGAGGGCCACCCCCGATCGCCGGACCCGGACAGCGACCTGCGGCACTTCGTGGCGAAGTGCCGGGCCGGCGCCGACTACGCGATCACGCAGATGTTCTTCCGCCCCGAGGACTACCTCCGCTTCCGGGACCGGGTGGTCGCGGCCGGCTGCCACACGCCGATCATTCCCGAGATCATGCCGGCCACCGACGTACGGCAGATCCGCCGATTCGCCGAGCTCAGCGACGCCGCGTTCCCCGAGGACCTGGCCCATCGGCTCGAAGCCGCCCGCCACGACCCGGCCACCGCGTACCGCGTCGGAGTGGACCACGCCGTCGCGATGGGCGAGAGACTGCTCGCCGAGGGCGCCCCGGGGCTGCACTACATCACCCTGAACCGCTCGACCGCGGCCGTCGACATCCACCGGACCCTTCAGGACGCAAGGAGCCTCAGTGCCCGCTGACCGCCCCACTGAGCGTGACCCCCAGCTTCCCGGACGGCTGCTGCTCACCGAGCGCGACGCCCTCATGCCGCTGCTCCGTGAGACGCCCGAGGAGCGTTTCGAGCTGCGCACGGCCTGTCCCGGCTGGACGGTGCGTCAGGTCCTCGCCCACTGTGGCGCGGCGCTGATGCGGATCGTGGAGGGACGCCTGGAGGAGGGGGTGTTTCTGCCGGCGTCGAACGCGGCCGACGTCGCCGAGCGCGAGGACTGGCCGCTGCGGCGTGTCCTGGACGAGCTGGAGCGCGGGTTCACGGAGGCGGGGCCCGCCATCGCCCCGCACGACGACGGCCAGCTGGACGCGGTCGCTCTGGGGGAGTGGGTACACGCCGGGGACGTACGAGAGGCGCTGGGCGAACCGGGCGCCTACGAGGGGGCCGGCATCCGGTACGCGATCCCGCTGCTGGCGGTGACCAGTGGCAGGCGTGACACCCCGTTGCTGCGCGCCCATCTCACCGGTCACCCGGCCCCGGTCGTCCTGGACCGACCCGAGGAAGGGCGTTCGGTGGCCGAGTTCCACGGGGACGTGGCGACGCTGATCCGCATCTTCACGGGGCGGCCGCTCGTCGGCACGCGGTACCGGTTGCTCGGCGCCGACGAGCAGGAACTGCTCATCTACCGCTGACCGTACGGATCAGTCGACGCGCACCACCTGGAAGGCCTCGGCGAGGCGGCCCGCGGGAAGGCCGCCCGCTCGGGCGTGTTCGGTCAGCCAGTCGCGCAGCAGGCCGGTCAGGTCCTCGAAGTGGGCCGTCTGCGAGGTGTGGATGCGCAGGGCGTCCACCTTGCGGTCGAAGACGGGGGTGACGTCGACGTACTGGTTGGGTGTCGGCCCTGTCATGAGCCACAACTCCCGTACGACCCAGGGCTCGAGACCTTCGTCCTTGAGCAACTGGGGGTGTGCGAAGGGGTTGCGGGCCTCCGGGTACACCGCGCGCAGTGCGGCCTCGCCGACCGCGCGGTGGTCGGGGTGCAGGTCCGCGACCCGCTTCCAGTTGATCTCCGGGCTGGGGATGATCACTCGCTGTGGACGTACCTGGCGGATCACCCGGCACAGATCGCGCCGCAGGTGCGCGCTCGGTTCGACGAAACTGTCGGGGTAACCGAGGAACCGCACGTCGTGCACCCCGCTGAGCTTGGCCGAATGGACCTGCTCGGCGCGGCGGAGATCCGCCATCGCCTGGCGCGGCAGCCGCTCGTCGTACCCCCCGGCGTCACCGTCCGTCACGATGCAGTATGTCGCGCGGGTGCCGCTGGATATCCACCGCATCACCGTGCCGCTGACGCAGAACTCGATGTCGTCCGGGTGGGCGGCCACCACGAGCAGTCGCTCGGGCGCGCTGCGGTCGGGGGCGTCGGGCCTGAACTCGTCCATGAGGCAAGCCTCTTGTCCGTTGTCCGAGGGCGGCAAGACCGGATCCGTGGCGTGTCCGAGACATGGCACTTACGTGCCACCCAAATAATTGGTAGATTCAAAACAATCCGAAGCAGTCGATGGCAAGCAAGAGATCCGGAGGCGACCGGCATGTGCAGGATCTTCGGCTCCTTCGCCGTGGCGGCCACTGGTCCTGAGCTGGACACGGTGTCCGCCCGGCAGCGACACGGCGGCCCTGACGAGCGTGGACTGCTCACCGGCCGCGGGTGGTCACTCGGGTGTGACCGTCTCGCCGTCACCGAACCGGTCGGCGGCGCCCAGCCCTTGCGGCTGGCGAGCGTCCCGGGAGTCCTGGCGGTACTCAACGGCGAGATCTACAACCACCGTGAACTGCGGCGCCGACTGGCGGCGCGCGGTCACGTCTTCCCGGACTCCTGCGACGGCGGTGTGCTGCCCGCGCTCTACGCCGAATACGGCCCCGCGTTCGCCGAGGAACTGGACGGCATGTACGCGATCGCGATACTCGACCTGCGTGCCACGCCGCAACTCGTGCTCGCCGTCGACGAGATGGGCATGAAGCCCATCCACTACCACGAAGGGCCGGGCGGTGCCGTCCGGTTCGCCTCCGAGATCCCGGCGCTGCTCGCCTTCGACGGAGTGCCGGCCGATCCCCGCGAGGAGACACTCGACACCGTCCTCGCCACCAAGACACCCTTCGGGACCGACACCGCGTTGCGCGGCATCCGGGTTCTCCCGCCCGGCGCGACCGCGGTGGCCCGCGGCAGCCGCGGGTTACGCGTGGTCCGTCGCCCCCCGCGCAAGGCCGCACCGGGCGCCGGTCTGCTGGACACCCTGCGCCACGAGGTGCACCGACTGGCCCGCGCCGACGTCCCCCTGTGTGCCATCACCAGCGGAGGCCTGGACTCCGGCCTGGTGACCGCCCTCGCCGCCGAGGAGGCCGCACCCCTGCACACGTTCCACCTGGGTTACCGGGGACGCTGGCCCCATGCGGAGGGCGCCTACGCCCGGGCCGTCGCCCGACGCGCCCGTACGGTCCACCACCACGTCGAGGTGGACTCCGAAGAACTGGTGTCCCTGCTCACCCGCACGACCCGGCACCTGGGCCAGCCCAACGCCGACCCCATCGCCCTGAGCACCTACGCGCTGTTCCGGGCGGTGCACGGCGCGGGATTCACCGTCGCGCTCACCGGCGACGGCGCCGACGAACTCTTCGGCGGCTACGACCGGGTGCGCGCCGCCGTCGCCGCTCCGGCCGGCACCGACTGGACGGGCGCCTACGTCGACGCCCTGGCCGCCGCCCCACGGCTGCTGCGCGAACGGCTCTACACCCCCGACTACCGGGCCTTCATCACGGAACGCGGCTCCGTGGCCGACCACATCACGGCCGAGCTGCGCGCCGCCCGAGCCGAAGGCACGGACCGCCTCGACACACTCACCCGCTTCGAGACGCGCCGACGGCTGCCCGCCTACCACCTGCGGCGGGTCGACCACCTCAGCATGGCCTGGGCCGTGGAGGCGAGGCTGCCGTTCTGTCAGCCGTCCGTGGCCGCCCTCGCCCGGACGCTGCCGGCCGAGCAGCGGCACGGCAAACGCGCGTTGTACGAAGCGGGCGAGGGACTGCTGCCCCGGGCCGTCCTGAATAGGCCCAAGCAGCCCTTCACGCTGCCGCTCACCGCCATGATCGCCCCGGGCGGCCCGTTGCTGGAGCCGGTCCGTGACCTGCTGTCGCCGGCCAGGCTGTCCCGGGGCGGGCAGGTGCGGCCCGATCGGGTGCGGGCACTGCTCGACCGGCACCTCGACCGCCCCTCGGACCGGGACGCGCTCACCTTGTGGGCGCTGGCCGTGCACGAACTGTGGAGGGACGTCGTCCAGGGGCTGAGGGTGCCCGTCGGCTGGGCGGCGTGATCGCCGACATCGTCCAGGCCGAAGGCGCGCCCTGCCCCACCCTGGTGGTGGACAGCGACCGGCTGCCGCCGGGATCCCTGGCCTCCTCCGCCGAACTCGCGGCCCTGAGGACGTGGCTGCGGGAGAGCGGACTCGGCCGGATCCACAAGGTGGCGCTGTACGGAAGGTCGTCCGACGCGGCCTTCGACCTGGACTACCGGTTCGTCCAGACGCTGGCCGACGGCGCCGACTTCCGGGCCGGCTGCGGCCACTCACTGCTCGCGGCCACCGTCAGCGCGGGACTGCCGGGCCGGGTGCGGGTGCGGGCGGTGACCACGGGAGACCCGGTGGTCTGCGAGCCGGAGCCCGGCGGCGCGTACACGGTGCGACTGGAGCGGGCCGCCGACGTGTCGGCACTGCTGCCCACCGGGCGCCCCGTGGACCGGTTGTGCGGCCTGCCCGTCTCGATCGTCCGTTATGGAAACCCCTATGTCTTCGTCGAGGCAGGCCTGCTCGGACTGAGCTCGGAGGAAGCTCTCCTCGCCGCCCGTGACGACATCCTCGGGCGACTGCTCAGGGTGCGGACAGCGGCCGCCCGCCTGTTGGGACTTCCCGCGCACCGGGCACTGCCCAAGATCGCCGCGGTGGGGTCGTACGCCCCTGGCCGTCTGTCGGTGCGGGCGGTCACGGTGGCGGGCTGGCACCCGTCCCTCGCACTGACCGGCAGCACCTGCCTGGCAGCGGCCACCGTGGTGCCGGGCTGTGTGCCGTGGCGTCTCATGGCCGGTGTGAGGGGCCGCTTGACCCTGCGCACCCCGGCGGGCGACCTTCAGGCGTCCGCCGCCGTCCGTGCGGGCCGACTGCTGGGTGTGTCGGTGCACGGCAAGCGGGCCCGCGTCCTCGAACGTGCTGTGCCCCTGCCCTGGCGTATCCACGTCACGGCGTGAACGCGCAACCGCTCACGGCGGAATGACGGCCGTCTTCCTGCCACGCTGGTGATCGGCCCCTGTTCCTCGCAGAGCAGAAGGAACGCGGCCGTTCTGCGTCCCGACCGGGGGAGTGGTTTCCAGAATGAAGTTCGAGAACATGCGTGTCGTGGTGACCGGGGCGTCCCGGTACTTCGGGCGGGCGATCGCCATCGGATTCGCCCACCTCGGCGCGGAAGTCTATGTGTCCGCCCGCACGGTGGAAGCCGCGGAACGCACCAGGACCGAAGTCATGGGCGAGGCCAGAAGCCGTATCCACGCCTTCGGCTGCGACCTCAGCAAGCCGGCCGAGATCCGGGGGTTCGCCCGGCAGGTGGGCGAACGGACCGACCGGGTCGATCTCCTGGTCAACAACGGTGCCCGGTGGCTCGACGGCATGGATCTCGAAGGCGCCTCGGACGACTCGATCGTCGAGACCATCGAATCCACGGCCGGCGGCACCGTCCTCATGGTCAAGCACTTCCTGCCGTTGCTGCGCGTCTCCAAACGTCCCGACATCATCAACATGGTCGCCGTGTGCCAACCGGGCGGAGCCGGCGACATTCCGGCCCACGAGGCCTTCCACGCCGCCAAAGGCGCCCAGGCGGGATTCGCGGAGATCCTCGGGCGCAGGCTGCGCCCTTCCGGGGTGAGGGTCTTCTCGCTCTATCCGCCCGACTATTCCACTTCGGACCCACGGTCCGTGGAATGGCAGGGCACGGGCAAGAACGCCCAGTACCGGGACGAGAAGCTCACGACCCAGGCCCTCTTCGAATGCATCGTCTACGCGGTCGAGCAGCCCCGCGACTGCTTCATCCGCTCGTTCCACTTCGAGCCCCGCTGACGGCCCACGACCGGCAGCCGCTCGCACCACCGCCAAGGAGGACCGCCCATGAGCACCCCCCTGTGGATCACCGCGACTCCACCAGCCAGCCACGGCGAACTGCACATCGGGCACCTCGCCGGTCCGTACGTGGCCGCCGACGTGCTCAGCCGCTTTCTGCGTGCCGACGGTCAGCCGGTGCTCTTCAGCACGGGCACCGCCGACCACGCCGACTCGGTGGAGGTACGCGCGTTACGCGGCGGCCGCAAGCCGGAGGAGGTGGCCGAGGGCTACCGCGCCGCCATCACCGCCGACTGGCTGCGTTCCGGCGTGGAGTTCGACCACATCGTCCGTCCCCGCCACGATCGCGGCTATCAGCGCTGGCAGCAGAACATCTTCCTGGAACTGTTCACACGGGACGCCATCGTCGCCCGCACCCGACTCCAGCCGTACTGCACCTCCTGCGAGCGATGGCTGTACGGCGCCTTCGTGGTCGGCGCCTGTTCGAGCTGTGGCGCCCGCGCCGACGGCAGCCTGTGCCAGGCGTGCGCCCGACCGACGGACGCCGATCTCATCGACCCGGTCTGCGCACTGTGCGGCTCCGCGGGCCGGCCGCGCCGCTGCCGGCGGATGTATCTCCCCCTGGAGCCGATGCGTGACGCGCTGGCCGACCACTGGTCCTCGACCGCCCTGCCGCCCCGGCTGACGGCGCTGTGCCGCGGCCTGCTCGACGACGGGCTGCCGGACGTGTGTGTCGGACACCCGGGGGACTGGGGCGTCCCGATCCCCATCGACGACTTCGGGGAGCACCGGATCGACGCGTGCTTCGAGTCCGTCGTCATGCAGCTCTTCGGCTACGGCCAGGACGACGAGCCGCTGCCCGAGCGGGCCATCCACTTCTGCGGATTCGAGCACGCCTTCTGTCACGCCGTCCTGTTGCCCGCCATCCTCATCGCACGCGGCATGAAGCTCCCCCAGGAGATCTACGTCAACGAGACCTACCGCGTGGACACGGACCGGGGGACCGCCGTGGACGGCGGGCCCGGCGTGTGGGCCCTCGACCTGCTCACCGAGTTCGGTTCGGACACCCTGCGCCGCCACGTCCTCCAACTGCGGCCGCTGGGCCGCAGCACCGGGTTCCACCGGGACGAACTGCACCGTACCCGGCAGGTGTTGGAGGCCACCTGGAACAGCTGGCTGAGCCGTCTGTTCACGGCCGTGCGGGAAGACTGCAGGGGGCTGGTGCCGGACGTGGAGCCCGGCGGGACGGGCTGGGAGGCGCTGCGGCGGCGGCTGCACCGGGCGGCCGAGGACCTGCGCGAGGCGTACGGACCCGACGCCTTCGATCCCCGTCGCGCGGTGGCGGTGCTGGACGAAGTGGTCAACTGTGCGGCCGACTTCGGCTACGTCAACGTCTTCGAACGGGACCAGCCACGGGGGGAGCGAGGCCATCTTCCCGCGGTGGCGGCACAGCTCGCCGTGGCCGGCGCGCTGACGTCGTGGGCCTGGCCCGTCATGCCCGAGGGGGCCACCCGCCTGGCCGCGGCGCTACGGATGAAAGCCGGAAGCCCGGTGCTCCCCGAAGCGCTGCGACCATCGGCTCCCGGAACGCGGCTGGAGCCCCCGTCCGGACCCGTCTTCGGGTTCTGACCGGCAACCGCTCGACGCGTGCCCACCTGGTCCGACCGGCCACCAGGTGGGCACACCGTTCTCCCGCCCGCGAAAAACACACCTCACCCGTACTTCGGCACAACCAGTCGTAGAAGACGCCGCGTGTCCGGCGCATCGTGGCGTCCGGGCGCGTGGCCCTGGCTTCCAAGGAGCTCCACGTGACCCTGAACGTCGCCATGCTCAGTGTGCACACCTCGCCGCTCCATCAGCCCGGCACCGGGGACGCGGGAGGAATGAACGTCTACATGGTCGAGCTGTCCCGTGCCCTCGCCGAACGGGGAGCCGAGGTCGACCTGTTCACCCGGTGTCGCGGCGAAGGGCAGCCGCCGCTGGTCGAACTCGCCCCCGGGGTGCGGGTCCGGCATCTGCGGGCCGGAGAGTGCCGCCCGCTTCCCAAAGAAGCCATGCCCGAGCTGCTGCTCGACTTCTCCCTGGCGCTGCTGCGTGCCGGAGCGAACCGACCGTACGACGTGGTGCACTCCCACTACTGGCTGTCCGGCCTGGCCGGTGCCGTCGCCGCCGCCCACTGGGACGTTCCGCTGGTGCACACCATGCACACCATGGCCCGGGTCAAGAACCTGTCGTTGGCGCCCGGGGACACGCCCGAACCCGAGTCGCGTGTCCGCGGTGAGAGCGGAGTGGTCCTCGCGGCCGACCGGCTCATCGCCAACACCCCCGAAGAGGCAGGGGCCCTGGGCAGCCTCTATGACGCCCCGCCCGGCCGCACCGATGTCGTCACTCCCGGAGTCGACACCCGTACGTTCCACCCGGCGGACGGCAGACGCGCGGCGCGGGCCAGACTCGGGGTGCCCGAGCGGGCCTTCGTTCCGCTCTTCGCCGGCCGGATGCAGCCGCTCAAAGGACCGGACGTCCTGATCCAGGCGGTGGGTGCGCTGCTGCGACAGGCGCCGGGACTGCGCCCCCGGATGCACGTTCCGCTCATCGGGGGGCTCAGCGGCACGGGCCTGCGAGCACGCGGTGAACTCCAGGACATGTGCTCGCGGTTGGGGCTCACCGACGTCATCCACTTCGAGTCCGCCGTGCCCCAGCGGGAACTGGCCGACTGGTACCGAGCGGCCGACGTGCTGGTGGTTCCCTCACGCAGCGAGTCCTTCGGCCTGGTGGCGCTGGAGGCACAGGCCTGCGGAACTCCGGTGGTGGCCGCGGCCGTCGGGGGCCTTTCGGCCGCGGTGCGGGACGGGGTCACCGGGCTGCTCGTACAAGGACACGACCCCGTCGATTTCGCGCGGCGGCTTCTGTGGTTCTCGCGCAACCCGTCCGAAGCCGCACTCATGGGATCCGCGGCCGTGCGGCACGCGGAGCGGATGAGCTGGCGGGCCGCAGCCGAACGCACCCTGGGGGTGTACACCCACGCCCTGACCGACCGGATCGTGGAGGTGGGGCGGGGGCGGCGGCACGCCCCTGCCCCTACGGCCGCTCCCTCCTGGAGGAGCAGGAGGGCCGTCGTACCAGCGTAGCAGCTTCTTTGGTGCAACCAAAGAAGTGGTGAACCCCAAATAATGCCGGACGCCCGGTGTTTTTCGAGGCTGAAATCAACCTCTCAAGGACTGGTTGAAAATCGCCCTTCTGGAGGTGCCCGCTGTCGCATCCATGCCATGGCAGATCTGCGACTTGGGGAACCGTTGGTTCCCAATTCCGGGTGCGCGATTATTGAAATGTCTTCGAGGGGGCCCGGCGGCACGGGTCTCCAGAGAAATATCGATTACTCCTGGAGGGAACATGTTCGTAGTGCGCGGCTCCGGTCTCGGCAAGGTCGTCGTCCAGTTCGCCACCGCGCTGTCTCTGTGTACGGCGGTGGTGGCGGCTGGGGTGCTGACCTCGATGCCGGCGGAGGGACATGCGTCACAGCAGGTGGTGGCCGGAGCGTCGGACAACAACTGGCCTTCGGTACCGACCGTGGGCACCGACAACAACTGGCCGAACAGACTGCTGGACGCCGCGGACAACAACTGGCCGAACAAGCCGCTGGGTACCGATGACAACAACTGGCCGAACAAGCCGCTGGACGCCGCGGACAACAACTGGCCGACCGGCCCGGACGACGGTACGGACAACAACTGGCCCAAGGTGTAACGCTGTCGATCGGGCGAAGCGAAAAGCCGTGGGGTGCTGTGTTCCGCACCCCACGGCTTTTCGCCTTTCTTCGATCGAACGTATTCTGCCGATCGAACGTATTCTCAAGAATCCCGGCAGTCCGGGCACAGTCCCCTGAAAATGATGTCCGCGCCGTGCATCTGCCAACCCGCCAGGCCCTTTTTGGGCGGCCTCGGCGCCTCGTGGGCCGTGTTCTCCACCCGTCCGCAGTTGGTGCACATCGCGTGCTGGTGCGGCGTGCCGGAGATCTCGAACACGGCCGGCCACCCGGGACGGTCGAACTTGGTGACGAGGCCGGTCTCCAGGAAATGCCGAAGCATCTCGTAGACCGCCTGGCTGGTGAGGGTTCCGAGGCGTTCGCGGGCCGCGGCGGTCAGACCCTCCACGTCCAGGTGCCCGCCGGCGGCCAACACCTGCAGCACCTCAAGACGCGGGCTCGTGACACGCAGACCGACATCGCGCAGACGCTGGATGGCCGCGTCGCGCTCGCTCGCCACTGCTTCGAGTGCCATCTCTCCGCCATCTGAGGGGACCAAAGGTTTGTGGCCATCGTACCTCTTGCCCCTCCACATCTACCGACCCCGGCATCGCGGCGACGGCGGAGTCGATTCAGTCCAGCCAGCCCATCAGCGCGGCGCGTACTCCGGCCTCGAAGCGGCTCGAGGCATCCAGTTCCTGCATGAGGTCGGAGATCATCCTGCTCACCGTGCGCAGGGAGACGCCCAGATTGCGGGCGACCTTCTCGTCCTTCATCCCGGACGCGAGCATGCGCAGGGCGGCGCGCTGCTGCTCCCGGAGGCCGTCACCACCGTGGGCCGGCCGCGTCTGATCGCCGAACGGCGTCGCCATGTGCCAGGCGTGCTCGAACAGGGCCTGATAGGAGCGCACCAGAGCGGAACCGTGCGCCAGGATGGCCCCGGCCGTGTGGTCCTCGGGGTTCACCGGGAGGATCGCGAACTGGTCGTCAGCGATGATCATGTTCATCGGCACCACGGGGGAGAGGCGGACCTGTACGCCCAGTTCGGCCTTGGCCCGCAGGTGTTCGGCGTCCTCCGGCACGCCGGCGAGACGTTGGCTGAAGATGGAGCGGACCTGAACCCCGTTCTCGATCTGCCGTCGGTCGCGGTTGAGTGCCCTTTCGGGGATCTCCCTGCCGCGTGCGATCGGATGCATCGAGGACAGACCGTGCCGCACCGTGACCGTGATGTCCTCGAGGACCTGCTGGATGCGGCGGTAGTCGTGCAGGATCTCGACCTCCACGCCGGACGCCTGGGTGAGCATTTCCACCCGGAGGAAGTTGCCCGCCAGTGTCTTGAGGGTGTTGTGGGCGCGGTCGGCCTGTTCCAGGTGGTTGCGCAGTCGGGTGCGTTCCCGCTCCAGCAGGCGCAGCAGGGCGATTTCCGGTGCGACGACGGTGACCGCGTCGGACTGCTCCTCCGACGCTTTGCCCGCGTCCAGTTCCAGTCGGTTGTCATGGGCCGGCCCCGTGGCGACCACCAGGCCGAGGGTGAGTAGTTCGTTACGACATCGATCCGTCTCGTCGTCGGACAGGTCCATCTCCGACGCGATGCCTCGCAGGCTCGATGCTCCACGCGCCCTGAGTTCCTGGTAGAGGGCGAGTGCCAGATCAGTGGACTGTTTGCCTGTCCTGCCACCGCCGTTGGGCATGCCGAAGTGACCCTCCTCAGTGATGCTCCGAGTTGCCCCGGTCACACCTTGTCACATGCCGTCGCCCCGAACTCCGACCCAGCATAGTAGTGTGACGGGCATCACTTGGTTCGGCAGGCCAGCATGACGCTACGGGTCCGGCCGTCCAGCCGCCGCTGTCGGCGCTCGACGACACGCAGCCCGGCCGCGCGCAGATCCCGTGTCAACTCCGCGTCGTCGACGACCCACTTGGTGGTGGTCGTGACCGACCTGTGTGCCCCGTGCCCGCCCGAGCGCTCGACGTCGTAGGTGATCCGTTCCCTCATGGCCGCCGGATCGAAGACCTGCCGCGCCACCGCCCACTCGGTCACGCCGTCGAATCTGGGCACCTGGAAAACCCAGGTCCGCACCGGGTCTCGGATCAAGGCCCCGGTGTCATGGGCGGTGTAGTCGAAGGCCAGGGCGCCGCCGCTGCCCAGGTGCGCGGCGACGGACCGGAAGAAGCCGACGCGTACGGAGGGGGCGACCGCAGCCACCAACGTGCCTGCCAGCAATACGAGTTGGTACCGTCGGCGGAGTCGTGGCCGGGTCAGGTCCGCACACGTCGTGGTCACGCGGTCCCGAACATGGCGGCCCCTGCCCTCGGCCCTCGCCCGCAGTCGACGCAGACTCTCCGCATGCCGGTCGACGGCCTCGACCTCGAATCCGTGACATGCGAAGGGCACGGCGAGCCGCCCGGCACCGGAGCCGAGATCGAGGACCGGGCCACCGGTGCTCCTGGCCAGTTCCAGAAAGCCCACGATGTCGCCGCTGAAAGGGCCGAGGAGGGCGTCCTGGAGCCAGAGTTGGTCGTCGGTCTGCTCGGCCAGGGACTCCAGGCCGGGAAGCAGGTAAGGCCGGACGGTGATCGCGTTCCGCGCTCGGAACGGCGGGACCGGGTCGAGCGCGGACGTCACCGACGTGCTCGCCTGCGTGTGCACCGCTCCTCCAGATGACTCGAACCGGTCCCTGCCGTCCTGGCGGGACCCCGTGCCGCCGGGAACCCGCCGCGCCACCATGCTGTCCGGTGCGGGATCACGCGCACCAGCCGTGGACGGTGCGCGTCCACGCCAACGCGCGTGTACGCCAGCGGCGTTGCCTCCGAACCGTCCGGCGAAGGCCACCGACCGCGACGACAGCGCGGTCCTTCCCCGTCACACCGGTGTCGAACAGCACACGACGACCAGGGGAATCAGAACGGCCGCCGGGACGAGCCCCGCCAGGACGGCCCGCAGTACCGGATGCCCTGATGTCCGCGGCGTGAGAATCCGGCGCATGCGTACCACGACCGAGGAACCGCCCGCCGCGAAGGCGGCCTGCGGATGCTGCCCGGCCGCGAGCGAGTACAGAGCTGTCGCCAGAGCATCCCGGGAGGACCCGCGCAGCGCCCGGTCGTCGGCGGCCATCTCCAGCAGGAGCGGCACTTCTTCCTGCGCGTGCCGAGTCAGCGGCAGGGCGCGCAGCACCGTTCGAAGGGCCGATGTGGCACAGAGGAACAGGTGGTGGCGGCCCACCAGGTGAGCCCGTTCGTGTTCCAGCACCGCCGTCAGCTGCTGCCGCGTCAGGACCCGCAGAGCCCCGGAACTCACCACCACTTGCGCGCCCCGGCCCGGCAGGCAGTACACGACCGGGGTGTTGTGCGGTACCACCGTGGCTCTCAGCGCCGACTCCCTGGAGGCCACCAGGCGCAGCCCGTCGGCGTGCTCGGCCCGACGGCGGCGGGCGCCCAGCAGTTCCCGGGCGAAGGTGACGGTGAGGACGACCGGCACCGCGGCGCCGGCCGCGAGCGCGCTCCACACCCGAGGGCTCAGACTCGCCAACCGGTCGGCCGACGGCGGGGCGCACGACGCCCCCGTCGGGAGGAAGCAGTCCTCGACGAAGTGGGAGAGGGCATGACTGGCCGGGTTGGGCAGCAGCGATTCCACGGCCAGCAGGGAGACGGCCATCGGCAACAGCATGGCGAGCGCGGCCCAGGCGCAGAGCGCCAGGCGGGGCACCTCACGTGCCCAGCGGCTGCGCGCCAACAGTCCCGGCAGCACCAGCCCGGCGGCCACGGCGACCGCGAGGGGCGGGAGCACGTGGTGCCGTGCCATCAGCAACTCGACTGTGTGAGCGAATAAACCGCTCACGAAGCAGCCCCTTGGCCGCTGCCCTGATCAGGACTGTGGCCCGCGGCGCGCAGGGCCGCCGCCAGTGCGGAGATGTCCTCCTGGGACATGTGCTCCACGAAGCGGAGCAACGCGGCTTCCCGGTCCTCGGTGTGGCCCAGCGCGTCCTTCATCAGCCCGGCTGTGTATTCGTCGCGGGTCCACTCCGGGGTGTAGAGCCAGGCGCGGCCGGTCTTGCGGCGTCGCACCAGGCCCTTCCGGTGCAGGTTGTCGGCGACCGTCAACACGGTCGTGTAGGCGACGGGCCGCGAACCCTTGAGGTCGTCGAAGACCTCACGCACCGTCGCCGGCCGGCCCCATCGCCAGAGCCGGTCCATCACCTCGGCTTCCAGATCACCAAGCCGCCGCACGTCGGCCCCTTCTTCGTTCCGCGTAGGGATGCCACGGGATGCCACATCGTAGGCCACATCGGTGATCCAAGGGATGGGCCCCGCAGGTCCCGCAGATTCCGCAAGTCCCGCAGGTTGCGCAGGTCCGACCCCCAGGTCCCGCAGGTCCCGCTGGACAGCGATCAGTGCCCGGTGCGGTCCTCACCGCACCGGGCCCCGCAGCCGCGAGCCCGCACGACCCGCCCGTCAGGCCTTCACCAGTCGCGCGATGGCCCTGGACGCCTCGGTGACCTTGGCCCGGGCCTGTTCGCCGCCTTCCACGATCGCGTCGGTCACACAGCAGTTGAGGTGCTCGTCGAGGAGCGCCAGCGCGCAGGCCTGCAGGGCCGCGTTGGTGGCCGATATCTGCGTGAGGACGTCGATGCAGTAGGTCTCCTCCTCGACCATCCGCTGCAGTCCCCTCACCTGGCCCTCGATCCTGCGCAGCCGCCTGACGACGTCGTCCCGGTGGTTCTCGTATCCGGCCATGGGTGCCTCCTGAGTCGTCGGTGGCTCATCGGTCGGTGGGCTGGAAGCCGCGCAGGCGGAGGCTGTTGCCGACCACGAACACCGAGGAGAACGCCATCGCCGCTCCGGCGATCATCGGGTTGAGGAGTCCGGAGGCGGCGAGGGGGAGGGCGGCGACGTTGTAGGCGAAGGCCCAGAACAGGTTGGACCTGATGGTGCCGAGCGTCTTGCGGGACAGCCGGATGGCGTCCGCCGCCGCCCTGAGGTCACCGCGTACCAGGGTCAGGTCGCCGGCCTCGATGGCTGCGTCGGTGCCGGTGCCCATCGCCAGACCGAGGTCGGCCTGGGCGAGCGCGGCGGCGTCGTTGACGCCGTCGCCGACCATGGCGACCGAACGGCCCTCGCCCTGGAGGCGCTTGACGACGTCCACCTTGTCCTGCGGCATGACCTCGGCGATCACATGCTCCCGGTCGATGCCGACCTCGGTCGCGACGGACTCCGCGACCGTCCTGTTGTCGCCGGTCAGCAGCATGGGCGTGAGACCGAGGGCACGCAGCCGCCGGATCGCTTCCGGGCTGGTCTCCTTGACGGCGTCGGCGACCTCGAGGACGGCACGGGCCTCGCCGTCCCACCCGACCGCGATGGCGGTGCGCCCGGCGGCCTCGGCCTCGGCCTTGGCGCGCTCCAGCCCCACCGGGAGGGTGATGGCCCATTCGTCCAGCAGCTTCTGCCGGCCGACCAGGACGGCGTGGCCCTCCACGATGCCCTGGACACCCAGTCCCGCGAGGTTGGCGAAGTCCTCCGGGACGGGCAGGGCGCCCACGCGGGCGGCGGCGCCCGCGGCGACCGCCTGGGCGATGGGGTGTTCCGAGGAGTGCTCCAGGGCGCCCGCGAGACGCAGTGCCTCGTCCTCGTCCGTCCCGTCCGCGGTGTGCACGGCGAGCAGGGTCATCCGGCCGGTGGTGACGGTGCCGGTCTTGTCGAGGACGATGGTGTCGACCTTGCGGGTGGACTCCAGGACCTCCGGGCCCTTGATGAGGATGCCGAGCTGGGCGCCGCGCCCCGTGCCGACCATCAGCGCGGTCGGGGTGGCCAGACCCAGGGCGCACGGGCAGGCGATGATCAGCACCGCCACGGCCGCGGTGAAGGCGGCGGTCAGGCCCGCGCCGTTGCCGAGCCAGAAGCCCAGGGTGCCGAGCGCGAGGGCGATCACGACCGGCACGAAGACCGCGGAGATCTTGTCCGCGAGCCGCTGGGCCGCCGCCTTGCCGTTCTGCGCGTCCTCCACCAGCTTGGCCATGCGGGCGAGTTGGGTGTCGGAGCCGACCCGGGTGGCCTCCACGACCAGTCGGCCGCCGGCGTTGAGGGTGGCGCCGGTGACGCCGTCGCCGGCCGCGACCTCCACGGGCACGGACTCACCGGTGAGCATGGAGGCGTCGACGGCGGAGGAGCCCTCGACGACCGTGCCGTCGGTGGCGATCTTCTCCCCGGGGCGGACCAGGAACCGGTCACCCACCTTCAACTCCGCGACGGGGATGAGCTCTTCCCGGCCGCCGCGCAGGACGGTGACCTCCTTCGCGCCGAGTTCCATGAGCGCCTTCAGCGCCGCGCCCGCCTTCCGCTTGGAGCGGGCCTCGAAGTACCGCCCGGCGAGGATGAACGCGGTGACGCCGGCGGCGGCCTCCAGGTAGATGTTCCCGGCGCCGTCGGTGCGGGCGATGGTGAACTCGAAGGGGTGCGTCATGCCGGGTGTGCCCGCCGTGCCGAAGAACAGCGCCCACAGTGACCACAGGAACGCCGCCGTCGTACCGACCGAGATCAGCGTGTCCATGGTCGCCGCGCCGTGCCGGGCGTTGGTCCAGGCCGCCTTGTGGAAGGGCCAGGCGGCGTACGTCACCACGGGCGCCGCCAGCGTCAGCGACAGCCACTGCCAGAACTCGAACTGCAGGGCGGGAGCCATCGCCATCGCGATCACCGGGACCGCGAGCGCGACCGCCGTGATCAACCGCTCGCGCAGCGGCCGCAGTTCGTCGGTCTCCGGTCCCTCCTCGGCCGAGCCGGGCCCGGATCCGCCACGCACGGGGTCCCGCTCGGGTTCCCGTGCGGTGTAGCCGGTGGCCTCCACGGTGGCGATCAGGTCGGTGACGGCGATGTCCTCGCTGAAGGTGACCTTCGCCTTCTCGGTGGCGTAGTTGACGGTGGCCTCGACCCCGTCCATGCGGTTGAGCTTCTTCTCGATCCGGGCGGCGCACGAGGCGCAGGTCATGCCGCCGATGGCGAGTTCGACCTCGGCGGCGCCGGGCGTGGTGGTGGTCATGTCTGCTCCTCGCAGCTCACGGACGCGACACGGAAAAACGGGGGGTGGGGCCTGGACGCGGCCCCACCCCGGGTGGGGCGGCTCAGACGGCCGCGCGGCCGGCGAAGGCGTAGCCGGCCTCGTCGACGGTGTCGGCGATCAGCTTGTCGAGCTCCTCGCCGGGCTCGGCGTCGGTCGTCACGGTGACCAGGCCGGTGCCGATCTCGACCTCGACCGCCTTGACCTCGTCCAGGCCTCCCACGGCCTTGGCGACGATGCCCTGGCAGTGAGCGCTGCCGACGCCGCCGACCTTGTAGACGACGGTCTTGGTCTCCGTCTGGGTGTGGCAGCTTCCGTCCGGGGTGCAGCAGTCGGACACGGTTCCTCCATCATGGGCGAGCCGGATACCCCGGCGGGGTATCCGTGGATTGGCTTCCTGTATACCCCCCACCCGTATCGAACGCAAGCGGGATCCCGGCTTGACTTGGTACCCCCTAGGGGTATGTTGAGGTGTGTGGAGGCCGTCAGACGGGGCGGCCGGGAGATCGAGGAGTGCGAGATATGAACACCGGACTGCGGATCACCGTCTTCGCCGCCGCCCTCGCCGCGACCTTCGGCACCGCGTACGGCGTCGGCAGCGGTGTCGGCGAGATCTCGCCCGAGCCGGCGAGCGCCGCTCACGGGAAGCACGCCGGGGGCACTCGCGCCGAACAGGGCGGCGGTCATGAACAGGGCCACGAGCCGGACGGTCAGCAGCCTGAGGGGGCGAGTGCGGCGCCGGCCCCGCCCGGGGGTCTGCAGATCTCGGACGGCGGCTACACCCTCGACCTGAAGACCCCGCGCCTTGAGGCCGACAAGAAGACACAGCTGCGCTTCGCCGTCGTGCGGGCATCGACGGGACGGCAGGTGTCGGCCTACGAGCGGGAGCACGACAAGGAACTGCATCTGATCGTCGCCTCACGCGACCTGACGACCTACCGTCACCTGCATCCCACCCGGGCGGCCGACGGCACCTGGTCCACTCCCGTGGAACTCCCCGAAGCCGGCGGGTACCGGGTCTTCGCCGACTTCACGCCCAAGGGCGGAGAAGGGCTCACGCTCGGTGCCGACCTCGCCGTCTCCGGCGCCTACGAGCCCAACCCGCTTCCCGCGCGGAACACCACTGCGACGGTGGACGGCTACGACGTCGCACTGAAGGGCGCCCTGACCCCCGGCAAGGCCGGTGAACTCGACCTGACCGTCACCAAGGACGGCAAGCCGGTACGCGACCTCCAGCCCTACCTCGGCGCATACGGCCACCTGGTCGCCCTGCGCTCCGGGGACCTCGCCTACCTGCACGTCCACCCCAACGGCGAGCCCGGCGACGGCAGGACCCGGCCCGGCCCCGACGTCTCCTTCACGGCGACCGCCC
The DNA here is from genome assembly GCF_040612855.1 of Streptomyces sp. NPDC006332. Taxonomy (NCBI): domain Bacteria; kingdom Bacillati; phylum Actinomycetota; class Actinomycetes; order Kitasatosporales; family Streptomycetaceae; genus Streptomyces; species Streptomyces sp. NPDC006332. Next base: position 1,524 of record NZ_JBEXRA010000094.1, on the reverse strand, counting down.
CCAGCGAGGGCGCCTACCGGCTGTTCCTGGACTTCAAGCACGAGGGCAAGGTCCGCACCGCCGCCTTCACGGTGCGTGCCCAGGGCACGGGCGCGGGCTCGGGAGCCGAGGCGGAGGCGACGCCGCAGGCCGGGTCGGGGAACTCCGACGAGTCGTCGCCGCACGGACACTGATCGACGCGGTCGGCCGAGGTGATCAGCATGCCCGGAACCGCTGGAACGGGAGTCGCGGACCGAACCTGTCCGCGATCCCCGCTAGCGTGCCCGACATGACGAAGACGACGAAGCGGAACACCTCCCGGTCGGCGGCCGCGGTGCCGGTGCTCGACACCCGGGCCCTCAACCGGGCCACACTGGAGCGGCAACTGCTGCTGCGCCGCGCCCCGTTGTCCGCCGAGGCCGCCGTCGAGCACCTGCTGGGCCTCCAGGCGCAGAACGTGAAGCCCCCGTACTACGCCCTCGCCGCCCGCCTCGACGGCTTCACCCCGGGCAAGCTGTCCGGACTGATGGCCGACCGTGCGGTGGTGCGCATCGTCACCATGCGCTCGACCATCCACACCCACACCGCCGCCGACTGCCTCACCCTGCGTCCCCTGGTGCAACCCGCCCGGGACCGCGAACTCACCGCCTTCCGCAGGGGACTTCAGGGTGTCGACCTCGACCGGCTGGCCGCGCTCGCCCGGGACCTCGTCGAGGCCGAGCCGCGCACCATGAAGCAGTTGCGCGAGGCCCTGCTCGCCGTCTGGCCGGACGCCGATCCGCAGGCTCTCGCGATCGCCGCCCGCTGCAAGCTGCCGCTGGTGCAGGTGACCCCGCGCGGACTGTGGGAACGCAGCGGCCAGGTCGCCCTCACCACCGCCGAGCACTGGCTGGGCCGCCCCACGGAGCCGACACCCACCCCCGACGCCACCGTCCTGCGCTACCTGGCCGCGTTCGGCCCCGCGTCCGTCAAGGACATGCAGACCTGGGCCGGCCTGACCCGCCTGCGTGACGCCTTCGAACGCCTCCGCCCGGACCTGGTCACCTTCCGCGACGAACAGGGCACCGAACTCTTCGACCTCCCGGACGCGCCCCGACCCGCCCCGGACACCCCCGCGCCGCCCCGCTTCCTCCCCGAGTTCGACAACCTGCTCCTCTCCCACGCCGACCGCACCCGCGTCGTCCCTCCGGAGCACTGGGGCCGCGCCTGGCAGGGCAACCAGGCCCACCGCACCCTCCTGGTCGACGGTTTCCTGGCGGGCGTGTGGAAAATCGAGGAGGGCAACCTCGTCATCGAGCCCTTCGGCCGCCTCACCAGGGACCAGCGCCGCGCGGTGACCGAGGAGGGGGAGCACCTGTTGCGCGTGCTGCACCCGGAGCCGTCGTACGACATCCGGTTCGGCACCGTCATCCGATAGAGGCACCTCAGCGGAAGAGCAGGACAGCAGGACAGCGGGACGAGGGGCAGCGGACAGCGGGACATGGAACAGGGCCCTTCTTGCCGAACAGCTGCTGGGCCGTGGCGGTGTCGAAGAGGGCGAGGCTG
>NZ_JBEXRA010000093.1:0-19872 GCF_040612855.1 Streptomyces sp. NPDC006332 | reverse complement strand
GAGGACGAGGCCCGTTCAGGGCCGACAGGGGGGTCTGGGGGCGCAGCCCCCAGGCGGCGGGGGCGAGACCCTTAGTCCAGCAACCCCTGCCGCATCGCGCTCGTCACCGCCGCCGTCCGGTCGTCGACCCCCAACTTGCCGAACGCCCGCAGCAGATGCGTCTTCACCGTCGACTCCCCGATGAACAACCGGCGCCCGATCTCCGCGTTCGTGCACCCCTCCGCCACCAGCCGCAGCACCGCCCTCTCGCGCTCCGAGAGCCGCGGCCGCTCCGGCCTGGTGCGGAGCTGGTCGACCAGTCGCGCGGCGACGGACGGGGCGAGTACCGTCTCGCCCCGCGCGGCGGCCCGTACCGCGTCGGCCAGTTCGCCGCGCGGCAGATCCTTCAACAGATAGCCCGCCGCCCCGGCCTCCACCGCCCGCAGAATGTCCCGGTCCGTCTCGTACGTCGTCAGGACGATCACCCGGCAGGACAGCCCCGCCTCACTCATCCGCACGATCGAGTCCACGCCCCCGCCGCCCGGCATCCGCAGATCCATCAGCACGATGTCGGGCCGCAGTTCCGCCGCCATGGCCTCCGCCTGCGGCCCGCTGGACGCGTCGGCGACCACCACCAGATCCGGCTCGGCACTCAGCATCGCCCGCAGGCCCTCCCGTACGACGGGATGGTCGTCGGCCAGGATGATCCGGATCACCATGCGCTCCTCGGAGACGGTACGGGCAGGCGGACGGTCACCGTCGTACCGTCGCCGGGGGCGCTGCACACCTGAGCCGTCCCGCCGGCCTCGGCGGCCCGGGCCCGCAGCCCCGCCAGACCGTAGCCGCCCGTCACGGCCCGCGGGTCGAAGCCGCAGCCGTCGTCCCGGACCGACACGGTCAGAGCGCCGTCGGTGTACCTCAGGGAAATACCCGCCCCGGTCGAACTCCCCGCGTGCTTACGGGCGTTGGTCAGCGCCTCCTGACAGGCGCGCAGGGCCACCACCTCGGGCCCGGCGGGCAGCGGACGTACGCGACCCGTGACGTCCAGTGTCGCCCCGTGACGGGCGGCCAACCGGTGCAGCGCGTCCGGGAGCGAGGCGCCCTCCAGATCGGCGGGCGCGCCCCCGGCGACCAGGGCGCGGGCCTCGGCGAGGTTCTGCCGGGCCGTCTCGTCCATCAGCGCCAGATGGCGACGGGCCTGCGGCAGGTCGTGGTCGAGTTCCGCCTCGACGGCCTGGGTCAGCATCAGCAGGCTGGTGAAGCCCTGCGCGAGGGTGTCATGGATCTCCCTGGCCATCCGTTCCCGCTCCGCCAGCGCGCCGTGCGCCGTCGACAGCCGGGAGATCTCATGACGGCTCGCGTCCAGCTCCGCGATCAGCGCGGCCCGCTCCTGGCTCTGCTCGATGATCCGGATGACCCAGCCGCCGACAGCCACCGAGAAGACGAGGGACACCACGGCGAACAGCCCGTTGAAGAAGACCTCCCGGTCGCTCGGCCACCACACCAGGGCCCAACCGGCCACGGGCGCGAGGTTGATGACGGCGACCGCCTCCAGAGCCCGCCGCATCCGCAGGGTCATGAAGCACTGGGGGACCAGCGCGAAGGTCATCAGCCGGGTCTCACCGACGAGGATCGCCGACGGCAGGAACAGCGCCACCGCCGCCACCAGATAGGCCAGAGCCCGCCGTTCCTCGGGCGGATCGCCCCGCAGGACGGGCCGCCCCACCCACACGAACAGGGGGACCAGCGGAACCAGGAGCGCCGCCGCCACGACCCGGACCGGCCGCCCCGGATAGTCCGTGCCGAGCACCGACACCAGGGTGGCCAGCCAGATGATCGCGAAGTACGTGTCCCAGATCCGGAACGAGCGCACCCAGCTGTAGGCGCCGGCGTCCGGATCGCTCATCCGTCGCGTCGGTTCTTCCACCGGAAGGTCAGCAGACACAGCAGCAATCCTCCGACGCACCACGCCCCCAGCACCAGGGCGATCCGGCCGAACTCCCAGCTTCCCGTCTGCTCCAGGACCTGAGCCGACTGAGGCAGGAACACCCCGCGCAGCCCCTGGCACATCCACTTCAGCGGGAACAGCGCCCCGATGTTCAGCATCCAGTCGGGGATGGTGTCGATCGAGATGTACACCCCGGAGATGAACTGCAGCACCAGGAACGGGAGAACGACCACGGAGCTGGCGCTCCTGCCCGACTTGGGGACCGAACTGATCGCGATCCCCAGCAGCGCGCACGCGGTCAGCCCGAGCAGGAAGATCCAGCCGAACTCGAACCAGCGGCCCGCGTCGGACGGGAGGTCGACGTCGTACAGGGTCGTGCCGACGGCCAGCAGGATCGCCGTCTCCAGTGCACCGGTGACCAGAACCAGCCAGATCTTCCCGAGGAAGTACGCCGCGGGCGGCATCGGCGTGCCGCGCAGCCGGCGCAGCACCTTCTCGTCCCGCTCGATCGCGATGGAGATGCCGAGGGACTGGAAACTCGTCGACATGATGCCGGCGGCCATCATCGCCGGGACGTACAGCTGAGAGGCGTTGATGCCGGCGCCCCGGACGTCGTCGCGGAAGATCGAGGCGAACAGGAACAGGAACACCACCGGGAAGGCGAAGGTGAACACCACCTGGTCGCGCTGCCGGAAGAACTGCTTCAGCTCCAGGGCACCGCGCCGCATCCCCAGCCCCCACGTCCCGGGCAGTCGCTCGCCGGACGCCTGGGCCCGGGGTCGTACGGCGGTCGTGGTCATCGCGCGTCCTCCTGTCCGGTCAGCCGGAGGTAGACGTCCTCCAGCGTGGGGCGGCTCACCCGAAGCCCCGGGATCTCGCCGTCGAAGCGGCGCATCAGCTCGGCGACCGTGCGGGTGGGCGTGTCCGTGCGTTCCGCGCGCGGGGTGCCGTCCGGCTCGCTCCACTCGACGGTGGCCCCGGTGCCGTACCGCTCCCGCAGGGCGGCGGGCTCGCCCTCGGCGACCACCTGTCCCTTGGTGACCACGGCCAGCCGGTCGGCGAGTGCCTCCGCCTCCTCCAGGTAGTGCGTGGTGAGCAGGATGGTCGTGCCCTCGTCGGACAGCTTGCGGATCAGGTCCCAGAACTGGCGCCGGGCCGCCGGGTCGAAACCGGTCGTCGGCTCGTCCAGAAGAAGCAGCTCCGGGTCGCCGATCACCCCGAGCGCCACATCGAGACGCCGGCGCTGCCCACCGGACAGCGCCTTGATCCGGCTGCCCGCCTTGGCCTCAAGACCCACCAGGCCGATGACCTCCTCGGGGTCCCGCGGCCTCGGGTAGTAGCGGGCGAAATGCCGCACCGTCTCGTCGACCGTCAACTCCGCGGGCGCGGATTCGTCCTGCCAGACGATTCCGACACGTGAGCGCCACGCACGCGTTCCATGCGCCGGATCCGCGCCCAGGACGGACACCTCGCCCGCGTCCCGGGAACGGTTGCCCTGGAGGATCTCCACCGTCGTGCTCTTGCCCGCGCCGTTGGGCCCCAGCAGGCCGAACACCTCGCCCCGGTGGATCCCGAGGTCGATACCGTCGACCGCGGTCACGTCGCCGTACTGCTTGCGCAGCCCCCGTACGTCCACCGCGAGTTCCTTCGCGTGTGTTGTCATGCGATCGATCGTCGGCCTGAACCGAACGTTCCGGGACGACCGTGCGTACTTCCTTATGTCCACCGAACAGTGGACACAGGCCGCGTGCGGCACAATGGCCGATGGCCGAAGAAGGTCCACCCCTCGAGCAGACGGATCGGCGTGATGAGCAGGACCACAGTCAAAGACGTCTCCACCGAGCCCGAGCCCTCGGCGTCGGACCCGGACGCCGACGCCGTGACGCGCACGGTGGGCGGCAGCCGGGCCTTCGCCCTGCTGCTCATGATCACCGGAGCGGCGGGTCTGCTCGCCGCCTGGGTCATCACGATCGACAAGTTCAAGCTGCTCGAGGCCAAGGTCGAGGGCAAGACCTTCACCCCCGGCTGCAGCCTCAACCCCGTCGTCTCCTGCGGCAGCGTCATGGAGAGCAAGCAGGCGGCCGTCTTCGGATTCCCCAACCCGATGCTCGGCCTGGTCTGCTACGGCATCGTGATCTGCGTAGGCGTGAGCCTGCTCGCCCGGGCCCGCTTCCCGCGCTGGTACTGGCTCACCTTCAACGCCGGCACCCTCTTCGGCGTCGGATTCTGCGCCTGGCTGATGTTCCAGTCGCTGTACCGCATCAACGCGCTGTGCCTGTGGTGCTCGCTGGCCTGGGTCGCCACGATCATCATGTTCTGGTACGTCACGTCCTTCAACATCCGCAACGACTTCCTGCCCGCCCCGCGCTGGCTGAAGAGCTTCTTCGACGAGTTCACCTGGGTCATGCCCGTCCTGCACATCGGCATCATCGGCATGCTGGTCCTGACCCGCTGGTGGGACTTCTGGATGAGCTGACAGTCCGGTCAGTGGCCGGCCGACGGCCACGACCGGACTGTCAGTGGGGTGACATAGGGTTTTGGGTGTGGAGCCCGACCTGTTCACCGCAGCGGCGGAAGACCGCCAGGAGAAGGACCCGACCGCCAGCCCCCTGGCCGTCCGGATGCGCCCGCGTACGCTCGACGAGGTCGTGGGCCAGCAGCACCTCCTCAAGCCGGGCTCCCCACTGCGCAGACTCGTCGGCGAGAGCGCGGGCGGCCCGGCCGGACCGTCCTCGGTGATCCTCTGGGGCCCGCCGGGCACCGGCAAGACGACTCTGGCGTACGTGGTCTCCAAAGCCACCAACAAGCGTTTCGTGGAGCTGTCGGCGATCACCGCCGGCGTCAAGGAGGTCCGCGCGGTCATCGAAGGAGCCCGCAGGGCCACCGGTGGCTTCGGCAAGGAGACCGTCCTCTTCCTCGACGAGATCCACCGCTTCAGCAAGGCCCAGCAGGACTCCCTGCTCCCGGCCGTCGAGAACCGCTGGGTGACGCTGGTCGCGGCGACGACGGAGAACCCGTACTTCTCGGTGATCTCCCCGCTCCTGTCCCGCTCCCTGCTCCTCACCCTCGAACCCCTCACCGACGACGATGTGCGCGGACTGCTGCATCGCGCCCTCGCCGACGAGCGCGGCCTCAAGGGCGCCGTCACCCTCCCCGAGGACACCGAGGGACATCTGCTGCGGATCGCCGGCGGCGACGCCCGCCGCGCCCTGACCGCCCTGGAGGCCGCCGCCGGGGCGGCCCTGGACAAGGGCGAGACGGAGATCGGCCTCCAGACACTGGAGGAGACGGTGGACCGCGCCGCCGTGACGTACGACCGCGACGGCGACCAGCACTACGACGTGGCCAGCGCCCTCATCAAGTCCATCCGCGGCTCCGACGTCGACGCGGCCCTGCACTACCTGGCCCGCATGATCGAGGCCGGCGAGGACCCCCGCTTCATCGCCCGCCGCCTGATGATCTCCGCCAGCGAGGACATCGGCCTCGCCGACCCGAACGCCCTGCCGATCGCGGTGGCCGCCGCTCAGGCCGTCGCCATGATCGGCTTCCCCGAGGCGGCCCTCACTCTCAGCCACGCCACCATCGCCCTCGCCCTGGCCCCGAAGTCCAACGCCGCGACCATGGCGATCGGCGCGGCCATGGAGGACGTACGCAAGGGACTGGCCGGACCCGTGCCGCCCCATCTGCGCGACGGCCACTACAAGGGCGCCGCCAAGCTGGGGCACGCGAAGGGGTACGTCTATCCGCACGACCTGTCGGAGGGCATCGCCGCCCAGCAGTACGCCCCGGACGCGATCAAGGACCGCGAGTACTACACGCCCACCCGGCACGGGGCCGAGGCCAGGTACGCGGACGCCGTGGAGTGGACCCGCACGCACCTCGGTCGCAAGGGGACCTGAGCACCCTGTAGACTCGCCCGAAGTGCTGCGTCCCGTGTCCGGCTCCGGTCGGCGCCTCAGGCGGGACATCCAGCCGGATCTGTTGATCCAGGAGCGTCGCGCACCGTCGTAGGTGTCGCGGGCAGCCCACCACCACCCGGGTCCCGGGAGCGGTCGGTGGGCCGTTCGTGTGCTGCACGTATGTGCCCAGACCAGGGGAACGGCTACCTGACATGTCCCTCGGACCTGTCGGGATTCTCCGGCTGCGGATGCGACCTCCCGTAACCCTGAGGCAGCCGAAAAGGAAAAGGAAAAGAAGTGGCGAACCAGCCCCGCCCCAAGGTCAAGAAGTCGCGTGCCCTCGGCATCGCGCTGACCCCGAAGGCCGTCAAGTACTTCGAGGCCCGTCCCTACCCGCCGGGTGAGCACGGCCGTGGCCGCAAGCAGAACTCGGACTACAAGGTCCGTCTGCTCGAGAAGCAGCGTCTGCGCGCGCAGTACGACGTGTCCGAGCGTCAGCTCGTCCGCGCCTACGAGCGTGCCGCCAAGACCCAGGGCAAGACCGGTGAGGCCCTGGTCATCGAGCTCGAGCGCCGTCTCGACGCGCTGGTCCTGCGTTCGGGCATCGCCCGCACGATCTACCAGGCCCGCCAGATGGTCGTCCACGGCCACATCGAGGTCAACGGCCAGAAGGTCGACAAGCCCTCCTTCCGCGTCAAGCCCGACGACGTCGTGATGGTCCGCGAGCGCAGCCGCGAGAAGACGCTGTTCTCGATCGCGCGTGAGGGCGGCTTCGCCCCCGACGGCGAGACCCCGCGCTACCTCCAGGTGAACCTCCGCGCCCTGGCCTTCCGCCTGGACCGCGAGCCGAACCGCAAGGAGATCCCGGTGATCTGCGACGAGCAGCTCGTCGTCGAGTACTACGCCCGCTGATCATCCAGCGGCGGACGTAGCACCACCTGCTGCGCCTCAGCCCGCCGTCCCGCCGCCCTTTCGGGTGGGCAGGGCGGCGGGCTTTCGCATGTGCAGCGCCCGTAATCCGGTACGGAGCGCCGTCCACGGCGCGATAGGCTCGGCGTACGACTTTTTCGATATGCAGGCACGTTTCAGGGAGCGGGTGCACACAGTGTCCGGTGGAGAGGTGGCCGGGATCCTGGTGGCCGTCTTCTGGGCGATCCTGGTCTCCTTCCTCGCCGTCGCGCTGGCGAGGCTGGCCCAGACGCTCAGGGCGACCACCAAGCTCGTGGCGGACGTGACCGACCAGGCCGTCCCGCTGCTGGCCGACGCCTCCGCGGCGGTGCGCTCCGCGCAGACCCAGATCAACCGGGTCGACTCGATCGCGTCGGACGTCGAGGAGGTCACGTCGAACGCCTCCGCGCTGTCGACCACCGTCGCCTCCACGTTCGGCGGCCCCCTGGTCAAGGTCGCGGCCTTCGGATACGGCGTGCGCCGGGCCCTCGGCCGCAAGGACGACGTGCCCGTCAAGACGCCGGCGCCCACCGTGATCGTGGGCCGCACGGCGTCGCGGCGGACCAAGCGAGACCTCCGCAGGAAGAAGGACTGAGAGCCAGCGATGTTCCGCCGTACCTTCTGGTTCAGCACGGGCGTCGCCGCCGGTGTCTGGGCCACCACCAAGGTCAATCGCAAGCTGAAGCAGCTGACGCCCGAGAACCTCGCCGCGAGCGCGGCGAACAAGGCACTCGAGGCCGGTCACCGCATCAAGGACCGTGCGGTGGGCTTCGCGCTCGACGTCCGTGACGGCATGGCCCAGAGAGAGGCCGAGCTGGGGGAGGCGCTGGGGATCAACGAGAACCCCGAACTCCCCGCCCCCCTGCGGTACGCCGCCATCGAGAACCGCACCAACCCGAAGTCCGTCGACAGCGACAGGACGACGTACTCGTACAACCGGAATGAGGACCACTGATGGAGTCGGCCGAGATCCGCCGCCGCTGGCTGAGCTTCTACGAGGAGCGCGGGCACACCGTCGTGCCTTCGGCGTCGCTCATCGCGGACGACCCGACTCTGCTCCTCGTCCCGGCCGGCATGGTGCCCTTCAAGCCGTACTTCCTGGGCGAGGTGAAGCCCCCGTGGGCGCGCGCCACCAGCGTGCAGAAGTGCGTGCGCACGCCCGACATCGAAGAGGTCGGCAAGACCACCCGGCACGGCACGTTCTTCCAGATGTGCGGCAACTTCTCCTTCGGTGACTACTTCAAGGAAGGCGCCATCAAGTACGCCTGGGAGCTGCTCACCACGCCCCAGGACAAGGGTGGTTACGGCCTGGAGCCGGAGAAGCTCTGGATCACCGTCTACAAGGACGACGACGAGGCCGAGCGCATCTGGCACGACGTCGTCGGCGTGCCCAAGGAGCGCATCCAGCGCCTCGGCATGAAGGACAACTACTGGTCCATGGGCGTTCCCGGCCCCTGCGGACCCTGTTCCGAGATCAACTACGACCGCGGCCCCGAGTTCGGCGTCGAGGGCGGTCCCGCCGTCAACGACGAGCGGTACGTGGAGATCTGGAACCTCGTCTTCATGCAGTACGAGCGCGGCGAGGGCATCGGCAAGGACAACTTCGAGATCCTGGGCGACCTGCCGAGCAAGAACATCGACACGGGCCTCGGCATGGAACGGCTCGCCATGATTCTGCAGGGCGTGCAGAACATGTACGAGATCGACACCTCCATGGCCGTCATCAAGAAGGCCACCGAGCTGACCGGCGTCCAGTACGGCGACGCCCACGAATCCGACGTCTCGCTGCGCGTGGTCACCGACCACATGCGCACCTCGGTGATGCTCATCGGCGACGGCGTCACCCCCGGCAACGAGGGCCGCGGTTACGTGCTGCGCCGCATCATGCGCCGCGCCATCCGCAACATGCGTCTGCTCGGCGCCACCGGCCCGGTCGTCAAGGACCTGATCGACACGGTCATCGAGATGATGGGTCAGCAGTACCCGGAGCTGATCACCGACCGCGAGCGCATCGAGAAGGTCGCCCTCGCCGAGGAGAACGCCTTCCTCAAGACGCTCAAGGCCGGCACCAACATCCTCGACACCGCCGTCACCGACACCAAGGCTTCCGGCGGCAAGGTCCTCGCCGGTGACAAGGCCTTCCTGCTCCACGACACCTGGGGCTTCCCCATCGACCTCACCCTGGAGATGGCCGCCGAACAGGGCCTGTCCGTGGACGAGGACGGCTTCCGCCGCCTGATGAAGGAGCAGCGGGAGCGCGCCAAGGCCGACGCCCAGGCCAAGAAGACCGGCCACGCCGGTGCCGGCGCCTACCGTGAGATCGCCGACCAGGCCGGGGCCACCGACTTCATCGGCTACGCGGACACCGAGAGCGAGTCGACGATCGTCGGCATCCTCGTCGACGGCGCCTCCTCCCCGGCCGCCACCGAGGGCGACGAGGTCGAGATCGTCCTGGACCGCACGCCGTTCTACGCCGAGGGCGGCGGCCAGATCGGCGATACCGGCCGCATCAAGGTGGACACCGGTGCCGTCATCGAGATCCGTGACACCCAGAAGCCGGTCCCGGGCGTGTACGTGCACAAGGGCGTCGTCCAGGTCGGTGAGGTCACCGTCGGCTCCAAGGCCCAGGCCTCGATCGACTCCCGCCGCCGCACGGCCATCGCCCGCGCCCACTCGGCCACCCACCTCACCCACCAGGCCCTGCGTGACGCCCTCGGCCCGACGGCCGCGCAGGCCGGCTCCGAGAACCAGCCCGGCCGCTTCCGCTTCGACTTCGGTTCGCCGTCCGCCGTTCCCACGGCTGTGATGACCGACGTCGAGCAGAAGATCAACGAGGTGCTCGCCCGCGACCTCGACGTCCGAGCCGACGTCATGGGCATCGACGAGGCCAAGAAGCAGGGCGCCATCGCCGAGTTCGGCGAGAAGTACGGCGAGCGGGTCCGCGTGGTCACCATCGGCGACTTCTCCAAGGAGCTGTGCGGCGGTACGCACGTCCACAACACCGCCCAGCTGGGCCTGGTGAAGCTGCTCGGCGAGTCGTCGATCGGCTCGGGGGTGCGCCGTATCGAGGCTCTCGTCGGTGTCGACGCCTACAACTTCCTCGCCCGGGAGCACACGGTCGTCGCCCAGCTCCAGGAGCTGATCAAGGGCCGTCCGGAGGAGCTTCCGGAGAAGGTCTCCGCCATGCTCGGCAAGCTGAAGGACGCCGAGAAGGAGATCGAGAAGTTCCGCGCCGAGAAGGTGCTCCAGGCCGCCGCGGGTCTCGCCGAGTCCGCCACGGACGTCCGCGGCGTCGCCGTGGTCACCGGTCAGGTCCCCGACGGCACCACCCCGGACGACCTGCGCAAGCTGGTCCTCGACGTGCGCGGCCGCATCCAGGGCGGACGGGCCGCGGTGGTGGCCCTGTTCACGGTCAACAACGGCAAGCCGCTGACGGTCATCGCCACCAACGAGGCCGCCCGTGAGCGCGGTTTGAAGGCCGGCGACCTGGTCCGTACGGCCGCCAAGACCCTCGGCGGCGGCGGTGGCGGCAAGCCGGACGTCGCCCAGGGCGGCGGCCAGAACCCGGCCGCCGTCGGCGAGGCCGTCGAGGCCGTTCAGCGGCTCGTGGCCGAGACGGCCAAGTGACCGGAGAGGGACAGGCCATGCGCCGCGGCCGTCGACTCGCGATCGACGTCGGGGACGCCCGCATCGGGGTCGCCTCGTGCGACCCCGACGGGATCCTCGCCACCCCGGTGGAGACGGTCCCCGGGCGGGACGTCCCGGCGGCTCACCGTAGGCTGAAGCAGCTGGTCGAGGAGTACGAACCGATCGAGGTCGTGGTCGGTCTGCCCCGCTCCCTCAAGGGGGGCGAGGGCCCGGCCGCCGTCAAGGTCCGCGGCTTCGCCCAGGAGCTCGCCAAGGGAATCGCGCCGGTGCCGGTGAGACTCGTGGACGAGCGGATGACCACGGTGACGGCCAGTCAGGGACTGCGCGCTTCCGGAGTGAGATCCAAGAAGGGCAGATCGGTCATCGACCAGGCAGCGGCCGTGATCATCCTCCAGCAGGCGCTGGAATCGGAACGGGTGTCAGGTAAAGCACCCGGCGAGGACGTCGAAGTGGTCATCTGATCGCGATACGGTAACGTTCCGCGCGATGCGGCGGCATTCGAACAGCCACCGCACAGAGAGAGGCGGAACGGGAGCCGGGCCGGGCGACCGTCGCCTCGCGGCTCTAGGGGATCGATGACTGAGTATGGCCGGGGCGAAGGCTCCGAACCGTGGCATCCGGAGGACCCGTTGTACGGGGACGTCGGATGGGGCGGGCAGCAGGCTCCCGGGAGCCCGCAGTCGCCCTACGGCGGCCAGCCGCAGCAGTATCCAGAGCAGCCGCAGCAGTCTCAGTACGACAACGGAGGCTGGGGCGACGGCCAGCAGGCCGCCTATGGTCAGGAGCAGCAGCAGTACCAGCAGCAGTACGGCGAGCAGCAGCCGTACGACGGCCAACAGCAGTACGACCAGCACGGGTACCCGGCCCAGCAGCACCAGCAGTACCAGAACCAGCAGGGTCAGCAGCAGTACCCGCACCAGCAGGGTCAGCAGCAGTACGACAACGGCGGCTGGGACAGCGGCACCCACACCAACGTCCAGTACACCGACCCGTCGGACCCGTACGGACAGCAGAACATGGCGTACGGCGGGGAACAGGCCGACTACTACGGCGCCCCCGACGCCTACCCCCCGCCGGAGCCGCCCGCAGGCAGGGCCGCCGAGCCCGAGCCGCCCAAGACCGACTGGGATCCCGGCCCCGACCAGGGTGAACACGCCTTCTTCGCGGGCGGCGACGATGACGACGGCGACGACGACGCGGGTGACCCCGGCGGACGCGGTGACCGGCGGGGCAGGGGCGGCGGCAAGGAGAAGAAACGCCGCAGCGGCTGCGCCTGTCTGGTGGTCCTGCTGGTGTTCGGCGGTGGACTGGGCGGAGTCGGATACTTCGGCTACCAGTTCTACCAGGATCGTTTCGGCTCGGCTCCGGACTACGCGGGGGGCGGCACAAGCCAGATAGTCACCGTGGTGATCCCCAAGGGCGCCTTCGGATCGGACATCGGTCAGGAGTTGAAGAAGGCGGGCGTGGTCAAGAGCGTCGACGCGTTCGTCGCCGCCCAGCAGGACAACCCCAAGGGGAACACGCTCCAGGCCGGCGCCTATCTCCTGAAGAAGCAGATGTCCGCCGCGAGTGCCGTCGAGATGATGCTCGACCCCAAGAGCCAGAACAATGTGCTGGTCAAGCCGGGCGAGCGAAACCAGAGCGTCTACGAGGCGATCGACGAGCGACTCGATCTGTCCTCGGGCGCCACCGAGAAGGTCGCCGAGAAGGAGTACGAGAGCCTCGGCCTCCCCAACTGGGCGAACGACAACTCCGACATCAAGGATCCGCTGGAAGGATTCCTCTACCCGGGCACCTATGCCGCCGCCAAGGGCATGAAGCCCGAGACGGTCCTGAAGCAGATGGTGGCCCAGGCCTCGAAGAAGTACGAGCAGTACGGCCTCTCGTCGAAGGCCAAGGCGCTGAACCTGGACAACCCGCTGCAGGTCCTGACGGTGGCCAGCCTCATCCAGGCCGAGGGTAAGACGGAGGACGACTTCCGCAAGATGGCGGAGGTGGTCTACAACCGTCTGAACCCCGCGAACCCGGAGACCTACGGGCTGTTGCAGTTCGACTCGACCTTCAACTACCTGAAAAAAGAAAGCAACATCAATATCAGTCTGTCGGAGATCAACAAGAACAAGGACCCGTACAACACGTACACCCAGAAGGGTCTGCCGCCCGGGCCGATCGACAATCCCGGCGACGTGGCGCTCAAGGCGGCGCTGAATCCGACCGACGACGGCTGGTACTACTTCGTGGCGACCGACGGCGTGAACAAGACGGAATTCGCCAAGACGCACGCTGCATTCGAGAAGCTCAGGGACAAGTTCAATGAGACCTCCGGCAACTGAGCCCCGTCGGGCCGCGGTGCTCGGCAAGCCGATCACCCACTCCCTCTCCCCGGCGCTGCACCGCGCCGCCTATGGCGAACTGGGCCTCGCCGACTGGTCGTACGACCGTTTCGAGCTCGATGAGGCCGCCCTGCCCGGCTTCTTCGCGAAGCTCGGCCCGGGGTGGGCCGGACTGTCGCTCACCATGCCGCTGAAGCGGGCCGTCATCCCGCTGCTCGACGAGATCACCGAGACCGCAGCCTCGGTGGACGCGGTCAACACGGTCGTGTTCACCGAGGACGGGCGCCGTGTCGGCGACAACACCGACATCCCCGGCATGGTCGCCGCCCTGCGGGAACACGGCATCGAACAGGTCGACTCGGCTGCCGTCCTCGGCGCCGGCGCCACCGCCTCCTCCGCGCTCGCCGCACTTGCCCGTATCTGCATCGGCGAGGTCGTCGCCTACGTCCGCAGCGAGGCTCGCGCCGCCGAGATGCGGCAGTGGGGAGAGCGGCTCGACATCGAGGTGCGCACGGCAGCCTGGGCGGACGCCGCACAGGCCCTGCACGCCCCGCTCGTGATCGCCACCACCCCCGCCGGGACCACCGACGCGCTGTCCTCGGCGGTGCCGGAACGGCCCGCCACCCTCTTCGACGTGCTCTACGACCCGTGGCCGACGGCCCTCGCGGCCCGCTGGTCGGCCTACGGCGGCGCTGTCGTCAGCGGCCTCGACCTCCTGGTGCACCAGGCGGTGCTCCAGGTGGAGCAGATGACAGGGTGTCCCCGGGCCCCGCTGGACGCCATGCGCAAGGCCGGCGAGCACGCGCTGGCCGCCCGGTAGGAGCCGCCCCATTTCCGGACCCGACGGCAGGGTCCCGTCCGTCCTGTGGACCGGCGGCCGGGTCCGGGGCCCGGACGTGGGAGGATCGGAAGTGGCGGGCCGGGGCCGCGCACCCGGTCGCGTCGTTGCCGTACGCGAGGACACGCGTACGGCGGGCAGTACCAGGGCGCGAGCACTGAGGAGCACCGTTGAGCAGGTTGCGCTGGCTGACCGCGGGGGAGTCCCACGGTCCCGCACTCGTGGCGACGCTGGAGGGGCTTCCCGCCGGCGTGCCGATCACCACGGAGATGGTGGCGGACCACCTGGCCCGGCGCCGGCTCGGTTATGGACGCGGTGCGCGGATGAAGTTCGAGCGTGACGAGGTCACGTTCATCGGGGGTGTGCGGCACGGCCTCACCCTGGGTTCCCCGGTCGCGGTGATGGTGGGCAACACCGAGTGGCCGAAGTGGGAGCAGGTGATGGCGGCCGACCCCGTCGACCCGGAGGTCCTGGCGGGCCTGGCCCGCAACGCCCCGCTGACCCGCCCGCGGCCCGGGCACGCGGACCTGGCCGGCATGCAGAAGTACGGCTTCGACGAGGCCCGGCCGATCCTGGAGCGCGCCTCCGCCCGGGAGACGGCGGCGCGGGTGGCGCTGGGCGCGGTGGCCCGGTCGTACCTGAAGGAGACGGCCGGGATCGAGATCGTCTCGCACGTCGTGGAGCTGTGCTCCGTGAAGGCTCCGCAGGGTGTGTACCCCACGCCGGCCGACGTTGAGAAGCTGGACGCCGACCCGCTGCGCTGTCTGGACGCGGACGCGTCGAAGGCGATGGTGGCCGAGGTCGACCAGGCCCACAAGGACGGCGACACCCTCGGTGGCGTGGTCGAGATCCTGGCCTACGGCGTCCCGGTCGGGCTGGGCTCGCACGTGCACTGGGATCGCAAGCTGGACGCCCGACTGGCCGGTGCCCTGATGGGCATCCAGGCCATCAAGGGTGTCGAACTCGGTGACGGCTTCGAGCTTGCGCGGGTGCCGGGTTCCAAGGCGCACGACGAGATCGTCAACACCCCTGAGGGCATCCGGCGCGTCTCCGGCCGTTCCGGCGGTACAGAGGGCGGTCTGAGCACGGGAGAGCTGCTGCGGGTGCGGGCGGCGATGAAGCCGATCGCGACCGTGCCGCGCGCGCTGCAGACCGTCGACGTGAGTACCGGCGAGGCCACGCAGGCTCACCACCAGCGCTCGGACGTGTCCGCGGTGCCGGCGGCCGGCATCGTCGCCGAGGCGATGGTCGCGCTCGTCCTGGCGGACGCCGTCGCGGAGAAGTTCGGCGGCGACTCGGTGCCCGAGACCCGCCGCAACGTCCGGTCCTACCTCGACTCCCTGGCGATCCGGTGAGTCCGGTGACCGTGCCCCTGATCGTGCTGGTCGGCCCGATGGGCGTGGGCAAGTCCACCGTCGGGCAGCTGCTCGCCAAGCGGCTGGGCTGTGCGTACCGGGACACCGACGAGGACATCGTCACCGCCCAGGGACGGACCATCGCGGAGATCTTCGTCGAGGACGGCGAGGACGCCTTCCGGGCGATCGAGAAGCGGGCGGTGCGCGAGGCGCTCGCCGGACACAACGGTGTCCTCGCCCTCGGCGGCGGCGCGATTCTGGACGCGGACACCCGCGCCCTGCTGGCCGGTCAGCGCGTCGTCTACCTCTCGATGGACGTCGAGGAGGCGGTTCAGCGCACCGGCCTGAACGCCGCCCGTCCGCTGCTTGCGGTCAACCCGCGCAAGCAGTGGCGGGAGTTGATGGAGGCGAGGCGGCACCTGTACGAGTCGGTCGCCACGGCCGTGGTGCCGACCGACGGCCGTACGCCCGACGAGGTCACCCAAACCGCCCTGGACGCACTGGAGTTGAAGACCGCAATTCCCGGGGGACAACCCCCGGGCCCCCGGCCGGAGGACGTAATGGCGAACCAGGTGACAAGGATCCAGGTCGGCGGCACCGCGGGCAGTGAACCGTACGAGGTTCTGGTGGGCCGGCAACTCCTGGGCGAGCTGCCCGGGTTGATCGGCGACCGGGTCAAGCGGATCGCGATCGTGCACCCCGAGGCGCTGGCCGAGACCGGCGAGGCGCTCCGCGCCGACCTGGCCGGGCAGGGCTACGAGGCCATCGCCATCCAGGTGCCCAACGCGGAGGAGGCCAAGACCGCCGAGGTCGCTGCCTACTGCTGGAAGGCGCTCGGCCAGTCCGGGTTCACCCGCTCCGACGTCATCGTCGGCGTCGGCGGCGGCGCCAGCACCGACCTCGCCGGGTTCGTGGCCGCGACCTGGCTGCGCGGAGTGCGCTGGATCGCCGTCCCGACCACCGTGCTCGCCATGGTGGACGCGGCGGTCGGCGGCAAGACCGGCATCAACACCGCCGAGGGCAAGAACCTCGTCGGCGCGTTCCACCCCCCGGCCGGTGTGCTGTGCGACCTGGCGGCGCTGGACTCCCTCCCGGTCAACGACTACGTCTCCGGGCTCGCCGAGATCATCAAGGCCGGCTTCATCGCCGACCCGAGGATCCTGGAGCTCATCGAGGCCGACCCGGAGGCCGCGCGGACCCCGGCGGGCCCGCACACCGCCGAGCTCATCGAGCGCTCCATCCGGGTCAAGGCCGAGGTCGTCTCCTCCGACCTCAAGGAGTCGGGCCTCAGGGAGATCCTCAACTACGGCCACACACTCGCCCACGCCATCGAGAAGAACGAGCGCTACAAGTGGCGGCACGGCGCCGCTGTCTCGGTCGGCATGCACTTCGCCGCCGAACTGGGCCGTCTCGCGGGCCGGTTGGACGACGCCACCGCCGACCGCCACCGCGCGGTCCTGGAGTCGGTCGGCCTGCCACTGCACTACCGCTACGACCAGTGGCCCAAGTTGCTGGAAACCATGAAGGTCGACAAGAAGTCCCGCGGCGACCTGCTTCGCTTCATCGTCCTGGACGGGCTGGCCAAACCCACCGTCCTGGAGGGACCCGACCCGGCCGTGCTCCTCGCCGCGTACGGCGAAGTGGGCGAGTAGGGCCCGACGTGGTCCATCGGCCCGATTCGCCTTGCGCCACCGGGCACTTCGGACCGTCCCCGGCCGTTTCACCAAATGCCGACCGGGGACGGTACCGTTCGGATGGGGGTCCCTCCCGCGCCCTTTAGGCTGTGGGGGAGAGCGGGGCCGCCCCGCTGTCAGCGCCAATCGCCTGTACGAGACGGAGTGGCACCGGATGCAGCACGCAGTGGGTTCTCCGCTGCCGCCGCCCCACCAGCCGGGGCACGGACCGGCGACCGGCTGGTCGCCGGCCGCACATCACCCGGGGCCGCACCACCCAGGAGCACACCAGGGTTCCGCACCCGTGCCCCCGCCGCCTCCCGCCCCCGGCTTCACCGGAGCTCCCCCTGCCCCGGCGCCCCCCGCACCGCAGCACGCCCCCTCGCCCCCGGCCCCCGACACCACCGGCCACCTGCCGCTGCCGCCCGGCGGCCCGGTCGCCATGCCCAGCGCGCCACCCGCGTCGGCCCCCCACGACCCGGCCGGCACCACCCTCGCGGTGCTGCTCATCGGCCCCGCCGGCGCCGGCAAGACCAGCGTCGCCAAGTACTGGGCGGACCACCGCCGGGTCCCCACCGCCCACATCAGCCTGGACGACGTACGCGAATGGGTCCGCTCCGGCTTCGCGGACCCCCAGTCCGGGTGGAACGACCACTCCGAGGCGCAGTACCGCCTGGCCCGCCGCACCTGCGGCTTCGCCGCGCGCAACTTCCTCGCCAACGGGATCTCGTGCATCCTCGACGACGCCGTCTTCCCGGACCGCCCGGTCGTCGGCCTGGGCGGCTGGAAGCGGCACGTGGGCCCGGGGCTGTTGCCCGTGGTCCTGCTGCCCGGCCTGGAGATCGTCCTGGAGCGCAACGCCGAACGCTCGGGCAACCGCCGCCTCACCGACGACGAGGTCGCCCGCATCCACGGCCGGATGGCCGGCTGGTACGGCTCCGGCCTCCCCATCATCGACAACTCCCAGCTCGACGTACCCCGCACGGCCCAGGTCCTGGACGACGTACTGGCACGGTCGATAGCGAGCCCACCGACCTGGTGAATGCGGCGGGCCGAGCCCGTCGCGAGGCCCGGGACCGGTCGTGCGGACGGGCCGGCCACGGTCGGACGCAACCCGATCCCCCGAACGGCACTCTCCCGACCGGCACAATCCCGACACGGCTCCTACGCTCGTGTCATGTCAGAGGTCCACGCTGCCCGCCGAACCCGCCTCCGGGAACGCTGCCACGCCGGCGGCAGCGCCTCCGCGCTGGTCACCCGCCCCGCCAACGTCCGCTACCTCGCGGGCGCCGCCCCCCACCACGCCGTGCTGCTCCTCGGCCGGAGCGAGGATCTGCTGCTGTGTCCCGGCCCGCCGGACGCCCGCGCCGGGGAAGGCCGGCCCGACGAGGCGCTGCGTGTGCAGCGGCTGCCCGGACCCGGCGATCCCGCCGTCGCGGCGGCCGACCTCGCAGCCGGACAGGGCGTCGACTCCCTCGCCGTCGAGGAGCACCACCTCACGGTCGCCCGGCACCGGGCCATCCGCTCGGTCGTGCCCCGGCTGCGCCTGGTCGACATGGGCGGCGCAGTCGAACAGCTGAGGGTGGTGAAGGACGAGGAGGAGATCTCCTGCCTCAGGATCGGCGCCGAGATCGCCGACCAGGCACTGGGCGAGCTGCTCGAGTCCATCCTCGTCGGCCGCACCGAACGCCACCTCGCCCTGGAACTGGAACGCCGCCTCGTCGACCACGGCGCCGACGGCCCCGCCTTCGCGACCTCCGTCGCCACCGGCCCCAACTCCGGCAGACGCTGCCACCGCCCCACCGACCGGCGGGTCGAGGAGGGCGACTTTCTCTCCGTCTGTCTCGGTGCCACCTACCGCGGCTACCGCTGCGAGATCGGCCGCACCTTCGTCATCGGTACGTCCCCCACCGACTGGCAGATCGAGCTGTACGACCTCGTCTTCGCCGCTCAGCGGGCCGCCCGGGAGACACTGACCCCGGGTGTCGCCTACCGCGACGTGGACCGTGCCGCACGCCAGGTACTGGATTCCGCGGGATACGCCGAGAGCCTTCCCGCCCTGACCGGACACGGTGTGGGACTCGAAATCGACGAGGACCCGCAGTTGGCCCCCGCGGCCATGGGTAAACTGGACGCCTGCGTGCCGGTCACCGTCGAACCCGGGGTCCACCTCCCGGGCCGGGGCGGTGTCAGGATCGATGACACGCTCGTCGTTCGCCCCGAGGCGGACGGCGGACCCGAGCTACTCACCATCACGACCAAGGAGCTGCTCGCCCTGTAGGCAGGTGCGTGCGCCGGGGTCGTCCACGTCAGTCCAGGAGATTCCGCAACCGTGGCTTCCACGAACGACCTCAAGAACGGCCTTGTGCTCAAGCTCGAAGGCGGCCAGCTCTGGTCCGTCGTCGAGTTCCAGCACGTCAAGCCCGGCAAGGGCCCGGCCTTCGTGCGCACCAAGCTCAAGAACGTGCTCTCCGGCAAGGTCGTCGACAAGACCTTCAACGCCGGCGTCAAGGTCGAGACGGCCACTGTCGACAAGCGCGACATGCAGTTCTCGTACATGGACGGCGAGTACTTCGTCTTCATGGACATGGAGACCTACGACCAGCTGATGGTCGACCGCAAGGCCGTCGGCGACGCCGCCAACTTCCTCATCGAGGGCTTCACGGCGACCGTCGCCCAGCACGAGGGCGAGGTGCTCTTCGTCGAGCTCCCGGCCGCGGTCGAACTGGTCGTCCAGGAGACCGAGCCGGGCCTCCAGGGCGACCGCTCCACCGGCGGCACCAAGCCCGCCACCCTGGAGACCGGTCACCAGATCAACGTCCCGCTCTTCATCACCACCGGTGAGAAGATCAAGGTCGACACCCGCACGAGCGACTACCTCGGCCGGGTGAACAGCTAACCGTGGCTGCCCGCAACACAGCCCGCAAGCGTGCCTTCCAGATCCTCTTCGAGGGCGACCAGCGCGGGGTCGACGTCCTGACCGTCCTCGCGGACTGGATCCGGCTCTCCCGGGACGACACCCGGCAGCCGCCGGTGAGCGAGTACACGATGCAGCTGGTCGAGGGCTACGCGAAGCACGCGAAGCGCATCGACGAGCTGATCGCCCAGTACTCGGTCGGCTGGACGCTCGACCGGATGCCGGTCGTCGACCGCAACCCTTGTGGACGACCTTCGCGACGCCCTGGATGGTCGAGATGCCGTAGTTCATGGTGCTGTTGTCCTGACTGAGCACCGTGATCATGTAGTCGTGG
>NZ_JBEXRA010000092.1:0-19905 GCF_040612855.1 Streptomyces sp. NPDC006332 | reverse complement strand
CCAGGACTCCTGCTCAGACGAACGCCCCGAACGGTGTTGGGTGTTCTGGTCGCCCGCTTTCGCTCCGCTGTCCGGGGGCACGCATCTGGTGCGTGATCCGGGGATGCGGGGGCGGGGTCCCTCACGTCCTTGGGCCTCCGGTGGGGCCTGGGCGGTCCGATGCCCCGCACGATCGCTCTGGTCGTGTGAGGGCGGTGTCGCCCGTCGCCGGATCGGGTGTCCAAGGGCGCGTCGCCCGATCGCGATGCACGCTGCATCGTGCCGGGAAGCCTGTCGATTGCTGCTGGTCAGGGGCTGCTGCCAGTGCTGGGCACCCCATCGGGAGGTGTAGGCCGGATCGACCGCCACGACCGCGATGTCCTGTTCGGCGGCCATCGACACCAGCCGCGCCTTCAGCTTCGCGGTGGGGAAGCGGGAGATGAGACGGCGGAAGCGTTTGTTGCGGCCGTGCTTCTCCCGGCAGCGGCCGTCGGTGAAGTCGAGGTCCTCGATCGCCACCGCCGCCGCACCGCATGCGCGGGTGTGGTGCAGCAGCCTCCTGAGGGCGTGACGGATCTGGGCGTCGCGGTGCGCGGCGGAGCCGGACAGGTCGTAGAAGAAGCGGCGGGGTTCACCGACCGGATTGCCGTGGACGTCCAGGCGCCAGGCGGCGAGGTGGTCGTCGTTCATGTCCACGGCGACCACGCCCCGGGCGAGGGCTGCGTGCAGGGGCAGGGCGGGGGCGGGGGTGTGCTGCCAGGAGGCGGTCACATACCAGCGTCCGCGCAAGACATCGTGGTGGATGCGGTAGGCCACCGCCCGACTGTTCGTGATCCGGTCCAGCCACTCGACGCCCCGGTGCGCGAACTGCACGCGCGCGTCCAGCACGTACCGGCCGTGAGGGGCGTTCGCCAGATGGGCCAGGGCGGCGGGGAGCTTGAGGGACAGCTGTCCGGTGTCGGTGACACGGATGGTCTCGTTGCCGAAGCGTTTGCCGGACTCCCCGTCCGCCGCAAGGAACATCCGCGCTGCCCGCCACCGCTCCCGCCACGCCCGCTCATCCAGCCCCGCCTGGTCCAGGTGGTGGCGCAGGTGCGCGAGTTTCTTCCCGCCGCGCACCACCCGAACCCGGCCCGCCGCCCAGTCCGCCTCCACCCCCGCCAGACGGGACTGGAGCGCATGCAGGCGCCGGGACTTGGCATGCCACTGCGACCGTGAACCGTACCCGCGTGCCAGTCCTGCCCGCTTGTCCGCCTTCGCGCCCAGCGGGCGCGCCAGCCTCGCCTCAATCGAGGCGATCTGCCTGCGCAGCCACGCACGTTCGGCCGCCTGTCCGCGCCTCGCCAGTGCCCA
Source organism: Streptomyces sp. NPDC006332 (assembly GCF_040612855.1). Taxonomy (NCBI): domain Bacteria; kingdom Bacillati; phylum Actinomycetota; class Actinomycetes; order Kitasatosporales; family Streptomycetaceae; genus Streptomyces; species Streptomyces sp. NPDC006332. Next base: position 18,573 of record NZ_JBEXRA010000092.1, on the reverse strand, counting down.
CTGGTCATGCGTGGCCTTGGTGATACTGCCCGCCCACCTGGCCGAGGAGAGCCCCGTCAGCTCCCGCTTGCGCACCGCCCACGCGCCGGCATCGTGCTCCAGCCCCTGCCCGGAACGCACCGCGAGATCCCTCGCAGCCAACGAGCCGAGAAACACCCCCACCTCGGCCAGCACCGCCGCATCCACCTGCGACACCCGCAGCCTGGCCCGGATCGCCACCCCAGAGGGACGGGGCACTACGAACGACGCCGCCACCTCCCGCAACCCGCCCAACCCCACCACCCCCCGCCGGCCCAGACCATCCGAAGAACCTGTCACCGCATCCAACGAGCACCCCGCAGCAGAGGTCACGCATTCGATGCAGGAACTTCTGTTCCACCACAGACAGCCACCGCAGTGCCACTCAAGCTCAGGCGGTGCCGGGACTCACTACCGCTCACTTAAACGAACCCGATCGTGCTCCAGTGACAACAGCTGCAACCCCCCGTACGTCCGTCACCGCTGTCCGGAGGACAGGTATGACCGCCGTCAAGGCCGCCAAGCCCAGCAGACGCCCCCTCGCCTCGCTCGCCGGAGCCGTCGCCCTCACCGCCGCCTCCATCGGCCTGTGGGCCGCCACCGGCACCACCGCTCAGGCCGCCACCCTCCCCACCCCCGACCACGTCGTGGTCGTCGTGATGGAGAACCACGCCTACTCGCAGGTGATCGGCAGCTCCAGCGCCCCCTACCTCAACAACACCCTCAAGGCGGGTGGCGCCAACCTCACCCAGTCCTACGGCCTCACCCACCCCAGCGAGCCGAACTACTACATGCTGTTCTCCGGCTCCAACCAGGGCCGCACCGACGACAGCTGCGTCAGCGTCGGCTCCATCAACAAGCCGAACCTCGCCTCCGAGCTGATCGCCGCCGGGAAGACCTGGGCGAGCTACAACGAGTCGCTGCCCAGCCAGGGTTCGACGACCTGCAGCAGCGGCGACTACGCGCAGAAGCACAACCCGTGGTTCGGTTTCTCCAACGTGCCCACCAGCACCGCGAAGACGATGACGCAGTTCCCGACCGACTACACGACCCTGCCGAAGGTCTCCTTCGTCACCCCGAACCTGTGCAGCGACATGCACGACTGCTCGGTCTCCACGGGCGACACCTGGATCAAGAACAACCTGGGCGCCTACGCCACCTGGGCCAAGACCCACAACAGCGTCCTCGCCGTCACCTTCGACGAGGACGACAAGCTCTCCGGCAACCGCATCCCCACGGTCCTGTACGGGCAGCACGTCACCCCCGGCAGCTCCAGCGCCACCACCTACAACCACTACAACGTGCTGCGCACCGTGGAGGACCTGGCCGGTCTGACCGCGCACGCGGGCAACGCCGCCTCCGCGGCCGACATCACCGGCATCTGGAACTGACGCCGGTGTACCTCGCGGACTCCCGCGGTACGAAGGCCACCGTCGCCCCGGACCCCCGTCCGGGGCGACGGCCGGCCGCCGTGCCCCACACCGTGCTGGCCCTGGGCGCGGTCAGCCTCATCACGGACGTCTCCTCGGAGATGGTCACGGCCGTCCTGCCGCTGTACGTGGTCACCGCCCTCGGCCTGTCCCCACTCGGTTTCGGTGTCCTCGACGGCATCAACAACGGCGTCGGCGCCCTGGTGCGGCTGGCCGGCGGTCATCTCGCCGACCGGGGCGGACGTCGGCACAAGGTGGTGGCGGGCCTCGGCTACGGGCTCTCGGCGGTGTGCAAGCCCCTGCTGCTGCTCGCCCACACCCTCCCGGTGCTCAGCGGCGTCCTCGCGGTCGACCGCACCGGCAAGGGGCTGCGTACCGCCCCCCCGGGACGCGATGATCTCGCTGTCCACCGCGCCCGAGCACCGGGGACGGGCGTTCGGGGTGCACCGCGCCATGGACACCACCGGCGCGCTGCTCGGGCCGCTCGTCGCGTTCGCCGTACTGCGGGCCACCGTCGACGGCTACGACGCGGTCTTCGCGGTCAGCGGCTGCGTGGCCGCGCTCGGTGTCCTGGTCCTGCTGCTGTTCGTGCCCCGGCACATCACCCCCGCCGGCGCCGTGACCCTGCCCGAGCGGCCCCCGGCCCTGCGCGACTCCCTCGCCCTGCTGCGCCGGCCCGAACTGCGCCGCCTCACCCTGTGCGCGGCGCTCCTCGGTCTCACCACCGTCAGCGACTCCTTCCTCTACCTCCTCCTGCAACGCGACGGGGACCTGTCCGCCCACCTGTTCCCGCTGCTGCCGCTGGGCACGGCCGCCGTCTTCCTGCTGCTGGCCGTCCCGCTCGGCGCGCTCGCCGACCGCGTCGACCGCCGCCGGCTCTTCCTGGCCGGCCACGGCGTCCTGCTGCTCGGCTACGGCCTGGTGCTCTCCCCCTGGCACGGCGTCTGGGCCGTGCTCGCCGTCCTCGTCCTGCACGGCACCTTCTACGCGGCCACCGACGGCGTCCTCGCGGCCGCCACCGCGGGAGCCGTCCCGGCACGCCACCAGGGCGCCGGGCAGGCGCTGGTGGGCACCGGCCAGGCGCTGGCCCGGTTCGGCTGCTCGCTCGCCTTCGGCGCGGCCTGGAGCCTGTGGGGCGGGCGGACCGCCCTCGCCGTCACCGCCGCCGCGCTGGCCGTCAGCGCCGTAGTGGCGTCCTTCCTTCTCCATACCGCCCATGAGGCCGATGAGGCCCATGAGGCCGATGAGGTCCATGAGGCCCATGAGGCCCATGAGGTGTCCTCGTGACCAGAACCGCCCGGCTGACGTTCCTGCTGGTCGCCGTCCTGCTGCTCGGGGCGGTCGGTACCGGGGCCGTGCTGCACGCCGCCCACCGGTCCGACCTGCGTGACCGGCAGCAGGCGAACGGCCCGACCGTACGGGCCGGTACCGTCTCGCTGCGCCCGACGACCGGCCGACGGCTGCTGGTCCGCAACCTGGCCTGGGGCCCGCACCGCGACGAGATAGCCTCCGTCCCCGCCGACGATCCGCGCGGACCGCGCACCGCGTCGGGCGTCAAGTGCCTGCGTTTCCACGCGGCTGCCGGAACCGCGGTCTGTCTGCAGGCCGTGCACGGCGCGCTGTCGGACAGCTACCGCGCGGTCGTCCTCGACTCCCACCTCCACGAGGTGCACCACTTCCCGGCGGCGGGCATCCCCACCCGGGCCCGGGTCTCGCCCTCCGGCCACCTGGTCGCCTGGACGGTCTTCGTCAGCGGCGACTCGTACGCCGGCACCGACTTCTCCACCCGCACCGCCATCGTCGACACCCGCACCTGGGCGATCGACGACAACCTGGAGACCTTCCACATCACCAAGGACGGCCGCCCCTACCACGCCGCCGACACCAACGTCTGGGGCGTCACCTTCGCCGACGACACCCACTTCTACGCCACCCTGGCGACCGGCGGCCAGACGTATCTCGTCCGCGGGGACGTGACCGCCCGCACCCTCACCACACTGCACCGCAACGTCGAGTGCCCCTCCCTCTCACCCGACGGCACCCGGATCGCCTACAAGAAACGTGTCCGCGGGGCCTCCCCCGACGCTCCCTGGCGCCTGTACCTCCTCGACCTGCGCACCATGCGGGAAACACCCACCGCCGAACACCGCAACATCGACGACCAGGCCCTCTGGGCCGACGACTCCACCCTCGTCTACGCCCTCCCCGGCGACTACGGCTCGGACCTGTGGACCGTCCCCGCGGGCGGCACGGGCACGTCCCACCGCCTGATGACCTCCGCCGTGGCCCCCGCGTATCTGGGGTAACCGCCAAAGGGCGCCCCGCGGAGTACCACGGGGCGCCCTTCGTCGGTCCTGTCCTACTCCTCGGCGAACAGTTCCTCGGCCCTCGTCACGCTGAGGGAACGGCCGAGCCAGGCACCCAGCACGTCCAGATCGGTACAGCCCATCACCCGGTCCCGGGCTGCGTCGGAGATCTCGATGGCGCGCGCGCCGAGAATATGGAGGATGGCCTTGGCCTCGCCCTTGGCACGCCCCGCGAGCCAGGCCTCTTCCACGATCGTGCCGCTGCCGGGAAAGTTCGGGGTGTAGGTGGACATCAGTTGCCTCCGATCGATCGAGCGGTACACAGGACGCCCTTCGGTCCTACTCCTCGACGAACAGTTCCTCGGCCCTCGTCACGCTGAGGGAGCGGCCGAGCCAGGCTCCCAGCACGTCCAGATCGGTACAGCCCATCACCCGGTCCCGAACCGCGGCGGAGACCTCAATGCCGCGCGTGCCGAGGATCTTGAGGATGTCCTCGGCACGACCCTCAGCCCGCCCCTCAGCACGGCCATCGGCCTCGCCCTTGGCACGCCCCGCAAGCCAGGCCTCTTCCACGATCGTGCCGCTGCCGGGAAAGTTCGGGGTGTAGGTGGACATCAGTTGCCTCCAGAGGTCACGGGCCGGGCCATCACCCAGACCGATCTCGACGTATTCCGCCCAGTCATCACTGCCTTCATCCCGGCCTGCCAACGCTGCCGCAAGCGCCTCCAGTATCGCAGGCAGACCCGGGTCCTTGGCGTGAGCGAACGCGGAGAACACGGCGAGTGGAACGTCCTCCGCGGCCTCGTCCGGATCGGTGATCACGGACAGGTTCCCGGGCCCGAGCACCAGCGGGAACACGAGCATGCTGGTGTGGAAGCGACGCCCGATCCGGATGGGCTCCGCCGCCCACGCGGCTGTCGCCTTGTCCCTGCAGAGCACCACGAGAAAAGGCGGCAACCTGTACTTGGCGTGCATGTGCGCCAAGTAGTACGTCCAACTGTTGCGCTTGTCCGGGTCCGGCTTGCCCTGCGACTCCACGGCGAGCAGGAAGCCGCCTTCGTCGTCGGGCACGTGGACCCGGAAGATGCTGTCCACTCGACGCTCCATCGGCTTGATCTCGGTGAGATCGGTGTCCAGGAGATCGATCTAGGTGTACTCGGGGAACGAGATGCCCGCCCGGGGCAGGATGCGGGCCAACAGCCCCGGGTCCTCCCGGAAAATCCGGTGCATCGCGTCGTGTGGTGAGCTGACCATGCAACGGAAAGTAACCGGGAGAACACACGATCCATGGTCGTACGGCCGCGTGATCACCCGGACGGATGAACACACCGCTGACTCGTCTCAGTTGAGGGCTTCTCTCACGTCGCCGTGCAGCTCACACTCGGCACACCCGCACCCCCAGGCGCGCCCCCGAGCCCGAAGCTCGCCGAACCGCCCACCGCGACCGCCCCGTTGTGATCGGCGTTGACGGCGGTCACGCTCGCTCCGGACTGGGTGTACGCCGCGTTCCACATGCTGGTGATCTTCTGCGAGCCGGGCCAGGTCCAGGTCACCTTCCAGGACTTGAGCGCGGTGGTGCCCGAGTTGGTCACCTTGACCTCGGCGTTGAAGCCGCCGCCCCAGTCGCTGCTGACCGTGTACGCGGCGGTGCAGGCGGCCGTGCCCCCTCCCGGACCGCCGGGGTCACCGGGACCGCCCGGATCGCTTCCCCCGGCCGGGAACCCCGGCGCCTTGACGCTCGCCAGGTACCCGTCCTTCACGGTGTCCACGGTCTGCCAGTCGTCCTTCAGGATCCCGCCCGTGTCACCGGAGTTGGGGTTCCAGGACCAGAACGTCCAGTGAAAGGAGTCCGCGCCGTACGTCGACGTGGGCCGCAGGTAACTCACCAGCGCGGCCAGCCACTTCTGGTCCACCGCCGACTGGAGGGTGGTCCCGAACTCGCCCACCCACACGGGCGCGATGTTCTGCTTGAAGATGTACCCCCAGTACTTGTCCCAGATCCCCGGCATGTTGTTCGGGAACGCCGGGTCGCTGAACCAGCTCTGCTGGGCGACGCTGGTGGCGTAGTCGTGGGCGGAGTACACGACCCGGTTCGCCACGTCGAGTTGCACCGGGTACTGGGCGACACCCATCAGGTTGCCGCCCCACCAGCCGGAGACACCGTTGAAGGTCTGCACGCCCTCGACGAAGATCAGCAGCGCGGGGTTGACGGACAGCACGGCGTTCCCGGCACGCTGTGCTGCCAGCCGCCAGTCCCTGGTCGTGTCGCCGCAGCCCCAACAGGCGGGATCGTGGGGCTCGTTGTGCAGGTCGATACCGACGACGGTGGGGTTGCCCTGGTACCGGGCCGCCAGGGACTTGAGGTTGGTGATCCACGTCGACTCGGGGACCGCCGCCGTGTACCAGAGCGCCGACTGGCCGCCGGAGTCCGGGCGGTGCCGGTCCAGGATGACCTTGAGGCCGTCCTGACCGGCGTACGCGACGATCTTGTCGATCACGCCCAGCGAGCTGAGCCCTTGCAGGCCCGCGTTCTTGCCGCCGGAGAAGTCGATGCTGTCGGGGACGGTGGAGCTCTTGAAGATGTCGTCGCTGTACGGGATGCGCAGGGTGTTGTAGCCGAGCGACTTCATCTGGTCGATCATGCTCTTGTAGTCGCGTGACCAGAGCCCGTGGACGACGTGGTTGCCGGTCTCGAACCCGAACCAGTTGATCCCGGCCACCCGGACCGGCTGACCGGCCGCGTCCAGGATCTGACGGCCACTGGTGTGCCAGTATCCGGCGCCGGCCTCGGCCGCTCGCAGGGTACCGGGCTGGGCCGCGTGGGCCGTCTGCGCGCCGGCCCCCAGTGGCAACAGGAGCGCGGCCGCCGCCGCGCACAGCGCTCTTCGCAAGCTGCGGAACATGTCGCTGCTTCCTCTCGGGAGGCGCGGGCCCGGAACGGGTGGGAGCGCTCCCACCCCCGCACCTCCCATGGAAGTCAGGTTCACATGGACACGTCAAGAGAGCCGACGTCACCTTGTGTGCGGCCAGGTATTCGTCGACGAACGTGACGCGGACTCAGGAACGGCGGAACAGTCGCCGTAGCCCGAAGAGGGCCACGACCGCGACCACCGCGATCGCGCCGACCTTGACGTTGCCGCTCGTGACCACGCCGCCACCGTCGGACGTGCCGGAACTCCCGTCCTCCGAGGGGGACTTGGCGTCGGAGTCACCGGGCGCGTCCTGCGCCTCCACCTCGCTGTCGGCGCCCTCCATGCCGAGCAGGATCTTCTTGCCGTCGGCCGAGTAGGAGACCGACTCCCCCTGCCCGAGGGGCACGCTGATCCGGCCGCCGCGCTTGAGGTCGCCGTCGTTCCAGTCGTACCAGAGACCGCCCAAGTACCCGCGTACGACGAGCCGTTGGCCGTCCGGCGAGAACGCGGCGTCGGTGGCCCACAGGTCGATGGGCTTGACCGGCTTGAAGAGGTTCGGGCCCGAGGAGGAGAGGGTGGCGGGGCCCTCGTAGAGGTGCCCGCCGTCCTCCTGCTTGTCGATGATGTAGACGCGCCCGGTCTTGGGGTGGACCAGGAGGGACTCGGCGTCGCGGGAGCCGTTGGTGTACTTCACCACGTACTGGGTGGCCTTGACGGTCTGGTCCTTGAGGACCTTCGGCTCGGGCAGCTTGTAGATCCAGACGTAGGGCCAGGTCACCCCGTCGTTGTCCCCGATGTCACCGACCCAGAGCTCGTTGTCGGGGCCCATGGCGATCGCCTCGACGTCCCTCGGGGTGCCGACGCCGGCCATGGTGATCCTGGCGACGGTCTTCCCGGTGGCGCTGTCGACGGCGTACAGGTAGGCGCCGGTGTCCTGGTCGTTGTGGGTCCAGTAGATCCCGGGATGCTGCCGGGAGGCGGCGAGTCCGCTGGACTCGGTGATACGGGGGTCCGAAATGGTGAACCCCTCGTCTCCGTCCGCGGCGGCGGCCGGCATGGCGAGCACACCGACGAGGAAACCCGCGGCAAGGAACGCAAGGGAGCGACGCATGGCCCAAGCCTGCCATCCCAAGCCGGGCGTGCGGGCGCGTGGCGGGCCTCACACGCTCGCGCACCCCACCCGTCGCGGAGATCGTCCATCATGAGCGGATGCTCAGGATCATGCCGGTCGGCGACTCCATGACGATCGGAAGCGCGGGCGAACACACCTGGCGCTACTGGATGTGGCGCCACCTGCAGGCCACCCACGACGGCCCGTTCGCCCTGGTCGGCCCGCGTGAGACGCTCCACGACACGGAGACGGACGCCCCCACCTCATACGCGTACGCCGACCCGGACTTCCCGCGCGGACACCTGGCCGGCTGGGGCGAGGGCTGGCTGCACATGGCCCCGTTGATCGGCGGGGCGGTACGGGAGACCGGGGCGGACGTCCTCCTCGTCTCGCTCGGCCTGATCGACCTGGGCTTCTACACGAACGCCGAGCAGACCACGGAGAACGTCCGGGCCTTCGTGGCGGGCGCGCGGGAGGCCAACCCGCTCATACGCCTCGTCCTGCTGCCGGTGATCCCCAACATCCGGGCCCGGACGGACGCGGCCTTCGCGGCACAGGTCGCGCTCTTCAACGACCTGCTGGCGAAGACCGTGGCCGACCTGGACGAGCCGCGCTCCCCCCTGCTCCTGGCGTCGCTCCCGTCGTCGTACGACATCCACACCGACACCTACGACGGCACGCACCCGAACGAGAGCGGCGAGCACAAGATCGCGGCGGCGTTCGCGGACGCGATGTACCAGGCGTGGGACTTGGCGGGGCCGTATCCGGCCGAATGTGATTGACCGAATCGGGGCGTGCCCTGGTCACCGCGCAGATCGTTTTACCCTACGGCCCGCAGTCGCCCCGGTCACAGCCGGGGCGAAGCGCCACGACGACCGTCCCTGAAGACAGGATCGAGATGGCCGAGTGCAACGAGAACAGCGCCAGTGCGGGCGGCCCATACCTCGACGCGCTGTTCGAGTGGCTTGAAGAGAGCCCCACCCCTGAGGGTTACAAGAGCGAGATCGTCGGAGGGAGCATCTTCCTGTGGCCGCAGAGGGACACCTCTTGGAACATCACCATCGATATCCTCGAGCAGCTGCGCGCCAAGTACCCGCTCAAGCGCCTGTTGCACGACGTCCGCATCGACTACCCGGGCGACCTCAACGGTTTCGCCTCAGACGTGACGCTCGTCGCCGACGGTGCCGAATTGGACGACAAGGGCCTCTGGCGCCACCAGGACGTCGAGTTCGTCGCCGAGGTGATCTCGAAGAGTACGGCCGCCAATGACTACGGCCCGAAGAAGACCGCGTACGCCGAGGCCGAAATCCCCCTCTACCTGGTCGTCGACCCGTACCAGGGCAGGTGCCACCTCTACACCCACCCCAAGAAAGGTGACTACGCGACCGAGACGAAGGTCCCCTTCGGGGACGACGTCGACCTCACCGGCACCATCGTGGACCTCGTCCTCAGGACGGCCGAATTCTCCCGGGACTGAGGCACTCAAGGTTGCTTGCCTAGAGCGCACTCCAAGTCGTTGGCTTGGGGCCATGAAGTACACGCAGCTCGGACGCACGGGACTCAAGGTCAGCCGACTCGTCCTCGGCACCATGAACTTCGGTCCGCAGACCGACGAGGCGGACAGCCACGCGATCATGGACGCGGCGCTGGACGCGGGATTCAACTACTTCGACACGGCCAATGTCTACGGCTGGGGCGAGAACAAGGGCCGCACCGAGGAGATCATCGGTAGCTGGTTCGCCAAGGGCGAGGGCCGCCGCGACAAGGTCGTACTCGCCACCAAGGTCTACGGCAACATGGCCGGGGACGGCCCCTCCTGGCCGAACCACGACAAGCTGTCCGCCGTGAACATCCGGCGTGCCGTGGACGCCAGCCTGAAGCGGCTGCAGACCGACTACATCGACGTCTACCAGTTCCACCACATCGACCGCTCGACTCCGTTCGAGGAGATCTGGCAGGCGATCGACGTCCTCATCCAGCAGGGGAAGATCCTCTACGTCGGGTCGTCGAACTTCCCCGGCTACAAGATCGCCCAGGCCAACGAGATCGCCGCCCGGCGCGGCGGCACCATCGGTCTGGTCAGCGAGCAGTGCCTGTACAACCTGGCCGAGCGCCGCGCCGAGATGGAGGTCATCCCAGCCGCGCAGGACTACGGCCTCGGGGTCATCCCCTGGTCGCCGCTGCACGGCGGGCTGCTGGGCGGGGTCATCAAGAAGGAGGCCAAGGGTGGGCGTCGCGCCTCCGGGCGGGCCGCGGACACCCTCGCCGACCCCACCAAGCGGGCACAGATCCAGGCCTACGAGGACCTGCTCGAGAAGCACGGGGTCGAGCCGGGTGAGGCCGCGCTGGCCTGGCTGCTCACCCGCCCCGGCGTGACGGGCCCGATCGTCGGTCCGCGCACCGCCGAGCAGCTCGACTCCGCCGTGCGCGCGGTCGAGCTGGAGCTGAGCGAGGAACTGCTGACCGGCCTGGAGGAGATCTTCCCCGGTCCGGGGCCGTCTCCGGAGGCCTTCGCCTGGTAGGCGACAGCCCCTCGGGGCTGTCGGCCCTCGGGGCTGTCGGCCGGCGGTGGTCGGGAACTACCTCCCGATCGCCGCCGCCACCGCGACCACGACGAACATCAGCACGAGCGCACCGGCCATGATCCGGTTCCGGGTTTTCGGGTCCACGCCTTCGAGCCTAACCGGCCGCCTCCAGGGACCAGCGGCCGACCGTCTCATAGCGCGGCTGCTCGCCCGGCACGCCCGAGGTCGGCAGGTTGCTGCGGACCAGGGTCAGCTCGTCCACCGTCCAGGTGCGGCTGGTGAACCCCTTCAGGGCGTCCAGGTAGGGGTGGACGTCCACTGCCTCGCGGCTGCGGGCCACCGTGAGATGGGCCTTGTACCGGCGGTGCTCCCCCATCGGTACGCCCGCCTTGCGCGCCGCCGACTCGGCCCGGTCCGCCAGCAGCCGCAGCGCGGGCACATCACCCTCCGCACCCGCCCACAGCGCCCGCCCGTGCCCGAACTGCCCACCGCCGCGCACCGCCAGCGGGAAGGGCGCGGTCCGGTGCGCGGCCCGCTCCAGCCGCGCCGACAGTTCCGGTACGAGGTCGTCGTCCACCTCCCCGTAGAAGGCGAGCGTGAAGTGCCAATTAGCGGCTCCGCCGCGGGGCCATCCGGGGCGCCCGGTCCAGCGCAGGCCGTCCGCGCCGGGGAGCTTCCGCAACTCGGCCACAGCGGCGGCGAGTTCACTGGTCACGTCCTCGGGGGGCAGCACGGCGGCGAAGAGTCTCATGGGGCCAGTCTGCCTGCCGTGCCCGCACGTCCGGGCGGGTCCTGGTCACCGTGCGTATCGTTGTACCGCGCGGCCGCACCCGCCCGCAGGGCAGCCGGGTAGGAGCGCCACGATGACCGTCGTAGACGACAGGATCGCCATGGCCGACGCCAATACCAAGCGCTTGGACGAGTGGTTCGAGCGGCTTGAGCGGATGCCCGTCCCCGAGGGCTTCAGGGTCGAGATCGTCGGGGGCAACGTTCATATGACGCCGCAGCGCGACACCCACTGGCAGATCATTCGCCGGATCGTACGGGCCGTCGAGGACCGGTTCGGGATGGATGCCAAGGTCTTCTCGGACGTACGCATCGACTTCCCCGGCCACGAGAACGGCTTCTGCCCGGACGTGGCCCTGCTCAGCGCCTCGGCGGTGAAGGACGACGAGGGACGCTGGCGGCATGAGGACGTCGAGTTCGTCGCCGAGGTCATCTCCCGGGGCACGGCCGCCAACGACTACGGCCCCAAGAAGACCGCGTACGCGCTGGCCGAAGTCCCCGTGTACCTCATCGCCGACCCGTATCAGGGCAAGTGCCGTCTCTACGTCCACCCCAAGGACGGCGACTACGCGATCGAGACGAAGGTCTCGTTCGGAGACGACGTGGACCTCACCGGCACCGTCGTCGGCCTCACCCTCAAGACCGACGACTTTCCCCGCGACTAAGGCCCTGGAGGGCTACGCCGCCGCTGCCAGCTCCTCCCGCTCCCGTGGCACGAAGGCGACCCTCGGATGTCCGCCGTTCCAGCCCACCGTCAGGCGCAGGTTGCCCACCCGGGCCAGGACCAGGCCGATGGTGACGGCCGCGGCCGCCGCGATGGCGCCGCCCACCGCCATGCCCACCCGGACGCCGTACGCGTCCGTGACCCAGCCGGCGATCGGTGCGCCCACGGGTGAACCGCCGAGGAAGACCATCATGTAGAGGGCCATCACGCGGCCACGCATGGCCGGGTCGGTGGTCATCTGGATGCTGGTGTTGGCGGTGACGTTGACGGTCATGCCGAACATCCCGATCGGGGCCATCAGCAGGGCGAACAGCCACAGCGAGGGGGCCGTCGCGGCCACCAGCTCCATCGTGCCGAAGGCCACCGCCGCCGCGATCAGCACCCGCATCCGGGTGGTGCCGCGCCGGGCCGCCAGCAGGGCGCCCGCGAGGGAACCGATCGCCATCAGCGTGTTGAAGAGGCTGTAGGACCCGGCGCCCGCGTGGAAGACGTCGTCGGCGAAGGCCGAGAGGTAGACCGGGAAGTTGAAGCCGAAGGTGCCGATGAACCCGACCAGGACGATGGTCCAGATCAGGTCGGGACGGCCGGCGACGTAGTGCAGGCCCTCCCGCAGCTGGCCCTTGGCGCGCGGGGCGCGCTCGACGACGTGCAGGTCACGGGCGCGCATCAGCAGCAGGCCGGCGATGGGCGCGACGAAGGACAGGCCGTTGGCGAGGAACGCGTAGCCGGTGCCGACGCCGGTGATCATCAGGCCGGCGACGGCGGGGCCGACCAGGCGGGCCGACTGGAAGTTCGCGGAGTTCAGGCTGACCGCGTTCTGCAGTTGGCCGGTGCCGACCAGCTCGGAGACGAAGGACTGGCGGGCCGGGTTGTCGACGACCGTGGCGAGGCCGACGGTGATGGCGGCGAGGTAGACGTGCCAGACCTGGACGTGGCCGGAGAGGGTGAGCAGGGCCAGCGCGATCGCGGTGAGGGCCATCGCCGCCTGGGTGACGAGCAGCGTGGGGCGCTTGCGCAGCCGGTCGACCAGGACTCCGCCGTAGAGGCCGAACAGCAGCATCGGCAGGAACTGCAGGGCCGTCGTCACGCCGACGGCGGTCGAGGAGCCGGTGAGGCTGAGGACCAGCCAGTCCTGGGCGATGCGCTGCATCCAGGTGCCGATGTTGGAGACCACCTGGCCGAGGAAGAAGAGCCGGTAGTTGCGGACCTTGAGCGAGCTGAACATCGAGGACTTGCGGGCGGGGCGGGCGGCGGGCGCCTGGGGGGAGAGCCCGGGGGTGGCCGGGGGCTCGGTGGCCCGGGGCTCAGGAGCGGTCGGGGAGTCGTGGGCGGTCGGGGTGTCGTGGGTGGTCGGTGCGGGGACGGAATCTGCTCCGGGTCCCGTACTCAAAAGTGCTCGCCTCCTCGTGAACGCTGCCTAGCGGTGTGCGAGCTTCTCCAGCACGGGGGCGGCGGCGCGCAGTTTCGCCCACTCGTCCTCGTCGAGGCCGTCGACCAGGGTGGCCAGGAAGGCGTTCCGCTTGCGGCGGCTCTCTTCGAGCATGGCCTCGGCCTGCTCGGTCTTCGTGACGACTTTCTGGCGGCGGTCCTCGGGATGCGGCTCCAGACGGACCAGCCCCTTTGCTTCGAGCAGCGCCACGATCCGGGTCATCGACGGCGGCTGGACGTGCTCCTTGCGGGCGAGTTCGCCCGGGGTGGCCTGGCCGCACAGGGACAGGGTGCCGAGCACCGACATCTCGGTGGGGCTCAGCGACTCGTCGACCCGCTGGTGCTTGAGTCGACGTGACAGGCGCATCACGGCGGAGCGAAGGGAGTTCACGGCGGCAGCGTCGTCGCCATGGGTTAGGTCCGGCATCTCTTTAGCGTAACTCATTACTCTGGCTAAACAAGCTGGGAGCACGGCAATTCCCGTGACACGGGCCACTCAACCCGACCGTCACCCTTACGAGTGACGCGGCGGCGGAAAGTGAACGCCAGTGGGAATGTGCCGCCACCCTCATGTCATGGGGACCAGCGTGCTCAGCCTGCGGATCGACGGGGAGCTGCTCGAACGGCTCCGGCACCACGCGGCGAAGAGGGGGATGAGCGTCCAGGACTATGTGATCCGGACGCTCGTCCGCGACGACTTCGACGAGCGGTTCCAGGCGGCCGTCGAGGAGACGGAGAAGTTCTACGGCGTCACGTGAGGTGCTTCTGGATCGCGTGAGGCCCGACGGATCAGGTGAGGCCGAGGGCCGGCATCAGGTAGTAGAAGGCGAACACGGCCGACACGACGTACATCGCGGCCGGGATCTCCTTGCCCCGGCCGGCCGCCAGGCGCAGCACCACGAAGGTGATGAAGCCCATGCCGATGCCGTTGGTGATCGAGTAGGTGAACGGCATCATCACCATGGTCACGAAGGCCGGGATGGCGATGGTGTGGTCGGCCCAGTCGATCTCCTTGACCGAGCCGGCCAGGATCAGGAAGCCGACCGCGAGCAGGGCCGGGGTGGCCGCCTGGGACGGGACCATGGTGGCGACCGGGGTCAGGAACAGCGCCACGGCGAACAGGCCGCCGGTGACGACGTTCGCGAAGCCGGTGCGGGCGCCCTCGCCGACGCCGGCGGTGGACTCGACGAAGCAGGTGGTGGCCGAGGAACTGCTGACACCGCCCGCGGCGACCGCGATGCCGTCGACGAAGAGGACCTTGTTGATGCCGGGCATCTGGCCCTGGGCGTCTGTCAGGCTGGCCTCGTCGCTGACGCCCATGATCGTGCCCATCGCGTCGAAGAAGCACGACAGCAGCACGGTGAAGACGAACAGGACGCCGGTCAGCACGCCGACCTTGTCGAAGCCGCCGAAGAGGCTGACCTTGCCGATCAGACCGAAGTCGGGGGTGGCGACGGGGTTGCCGGGCCACTTGGGGGTGGTGAGCCCCCAGGACGGCACCGTCACGACCGCGTTGATGATCACGGCCAGGACCGTCATCGTGACGATCGAGATCAGGATCGCGCCGGTGACCTTGCGGACGATGAGGGCGAGGGTGAGCAGGGCGCCCAGGACGAAGACGAGGACCGGCCAGCCGCCCAGGTGGCCGTCGCCGCCGAGCTGGAGCGGGACGGTGGTGTGGGCGGCGTCCGGGATGCGGGAGATGAAGCCCGAGTCGACGAGGCCGATCAGCATGATGAACAGGCCGATACCGATGGAGATGGCCTTGCGCAGGCCGTAGGGCACGGCGTTCATGACGCGCTCACGCAGGCCCGTGGCGACCAGCAGCATCACGATGAGGCCGGCCAGCACCACCATGCCCATCGCGTCCGGCCAGGACATCCTGGGGGCGAGCTGGAGGGCGACGACCGAGTTCACACCGAGTCCGGCGGCGAGCGCGATCGGCACGTTGCCGACGACGCCCATCAGCAGGGTGGTGAACGCCGCCGTCACGGCCGTCGCCGTCACCAGTTGCCCGTTGTCGAGCTGGTGCCCGTACATGTCCTTGGCGCTGCCGAGGATGATCGGGTTCAGCACGATGATGTAGGCCATCGCGAAGAAGGTGGCGAATCCGCCGCGGATCTCCCGGGGCAGGGTGCTGCCCCGCTCGGTGATCCTGAAGTAACGGTCGAGGGCGCCGTACGCGGGCGTGCCGCCCGGTTGACGGGGCGTGGGGACCTTGGCGGGGGCCGGGGTGGGCATGCGAGACCTCATCACCAGCGGCTTTCCCCCAGCGCCTTTGGTGTTTCGTACGAAGAGAAGTGTCCGGACACAAACGGGTTCAGTATGAACACATGATCGATGGAAAGCCATCTCCGCGCGTAGATAGACCTGGGAATACGCGCGGATGCGAGAAGAGAAGGGGCGGAGAGGGGGCCGTAAGCTGTCCCCATGTCCGTGTTTTCCACGCGATCCCTCAAGCACGAGGCTCCGGAGCCCCTGGAGGGCCCCATCGTGCCCACCATCGTCGGTGGCACCATCCTCTGGTTCGTCCTCTTCCTGGTGCAGCTCCCCTTCTACGGCTGGTTCGAGGACCACGGCCACACCTGGTGGCTGTGGACCTGCCTGGCCGGCGGCGGGCTGGGATTCATCGGCATCTGGTACGTCCGCCGGCGGGACGCGGCGATCAAGCGGTCGGCCGCCGAGGACTCGCCGGTCACCGCGGCGGAGTGACCGGCGGCCCGTGCGGGCCCGTGGGCGTGGCCGTGTAGTACCAGGGCATCACTCGCCCCCGCCCCTCTCCTCCGCAAGTCGGATCTTCCGCCCACTCGGCGGGTGAACGCGTAAATCCGCACGTACCGTCGGATGCATGACGCACATGGACGCGGGCGCCGAAGTCCACCCTGCGCACACCACGGCGGCCCCGGCGGTGACCGGTCTCAGTGCCGCCGAGGTCGCGGAGCGGGTGGCTCGGGGTCAGGTCAACGACGTGCCGGTGCGCAGCAGCCGGTCCCTCACCGAGATCGTCCGTGCGAACGTCTTCACCCGGTTCAACGCGATCATCGGTGTGCTCTGGCTGGTCATGCTGTTCGTCGCGCCCATCCAGGACAGCCTGTTCGGGTTCGTGATCCTCGCCAACACCGGTATCGGCATCGTCCAGGAGTGGCGGGCGAAGAAGACCCTGGACTCGCTCGCCGTGATCGGGGAGGCCCGGCCGACCGTACGGCGGGACGGGGTCGCCTCCCAGGTCGCCACCGGTGACATCGTGCTGGACGACCTCATCGAGATCGGGCCCGGGGACAAGGCCGTCGTGGACGGGGTGTGCGTCGAGGCGGACGGTCTGGAGATCGACGAGTCGTTGCTGACGGGCGAGGCCGATCCGGTGGTGAAGCGGCCGGGCGACCAGGTCATGTCGGGCAGTTTCGTGGTCGCCGGCGGGGGCGCCTTCACGGCGACCAAGGTCGGGCGCGAGGCCTACGCCGCCCAGCTCGCCGAGGAGGCCTCCCGGTTCACCCTCGTCCACTCCGAGCTGCGCTCCGGTATCTCCACGATCCTCAAGTACGTGACGTGGATGATGGTCCCGACCGCGATCGGCCTGGTCGTCAGTCAGTTGTTCGTCAAGAACAACGACCTCAAGGACTCGATCGCGCGGACGGTCGGCGGGATCGTACCGATGGTCCCGGAGGGCTTGGTGCTGCTCACCTCCGTCGCCTTCGCCATCGGCGTCATCCGGCTCGGCCGGAAACAGTGCCTGGTGCAGGAACTCCCGGCCATCGAGGGCCTCGCCCGCGTCGACACGGTCTGCCTCGACAAGACGGGCACACTGACCGAGGGCGGCATGGACGTCACCGAGGTGCGGGCGCTGGGCGACGACGAGTCGTACGTACGACAGGTGCTGGGCGCCCTCGGCGCGTCCGACCCCCGGCCGAACGCCTCGCTGAAGGCGATCATCGACGCCTACCCGGACGTCGAGGACTGGCGCTGCACCGAGTCACTGCCGTTCTCCTCCGCCCGCAAGTACAGCGGCGCCTCCTTCCGTGAGGGGAACGGGGAGACCAGTACCTGGCTGCTCGGCGCGCCGGACGTGCTGCTGACCGACGACGATCCCGACCTCGCCGAGACGGAGCGCCTCAACGAGAAGGGCCTGAGGGTGCTGCTGCTGGCCCGGGCCGTCCGCGACCTCGGCGATGCCGAGGTGGCCGCCGGTGCCCGGCCCGCCGCGCTCGTCGTACTGGAACAGCGGCTGCGGCCGGACGCGGCCGACACGCTCGGTTACTTCGCCGAGCAGGACGTCCGCGCCAAGGTCTTCTCCGGGGACAACGCGGTGTCGGTGGGCGCGGTGGCCGCCAAGCTCGGGCTGAGTGGCGCCACGGTGGACGCGCGCCGGCTCCCCGGCGACCGGGACGGCATGGCCGCGGCGCTCGACGAGGGCACCGTGTTCGGGCGGGTCACCCCGCAGCAGAAGCGGGACATGGTGGGCGCGCTGCAGTCACGCGGGCACACGGTCGCGATGACCGGCGACGGCGTGAACGACGTACTCGCGCTGAAGGACGCCGACATCGGCGTGGCCATGGGGTCGGGGTCGGAGGCCACCCGGGCGGTCGCGCAGATCGTGCTGCTGAACAACAGTTTCGCGACGCTGCCCTCGGTGGTCGCGGAGGGCCGGCGGGTCATCGGCAACATCACGCGGGTGGCGACCCTATTCCTGGTGAAGACGGTCTACTCGGTGCTGCTGGCCGTCCTGGTGGCCTGCTGGCAGGTCGAGTACCCCTTCCTGCCACGTCACCTGACGCTGCTGTCCACCCTGACCATCGGCGTCCCGGCGTTCTTCCTCGCCCTGGCGCCCAACAAGGAGCGGGCCCAGCCCCACTTCGTCCGGCGGGTCATGCGGTACTCGATCCCCGGCGGGGTGGTGGCGGCGATCGCGACCTTCGTGACGTATCTGATCGCCCGTCACCACTACACCGGCAGCGGCGCGTTGGACGCGGAGACCAGCGCCGCCACGCTGACGCTCTTCCTGATCTCCATGTGGGTGCTGGCGATCATCGCCCGCCCCTACACCTGGTGGCGGATCGCCCTGGTCGCGGCGATGGGCGCCGCGTTCCTGGTGGTCCTGGTGGTGCCGTCGCTCCAGGACTTCTTCGCGCTGAAGCTGGTCGGGGTGACGATGCCGTGGCTGGCGGTCGGCATCTCGGTGGTGGCGGCGGCCGTCCTGGAACTCGCGTGGAGGTGGGTCGACCGCGTTGCCGCTTAGCGCTGGGCTAAGAAGCCGTATCTCAACCGAACGTGATCCCTTGATTCCTGCTGGTCAGGCATGGTTTCGCTCGGGTTGAGGGAGGCATCGCGACGTCTTG
>NZ_JBEXRA010000091.1:0-19934 GCF_040612855.1 Streptomyces sp. NPDC006332 | reverse complement strand
AAGGTCCTCCAGTGGGACGACAACGGCACCCTCGACCACGAGTGGGCCACAAGGTCGCCCACCGCCGTTCGGTCGTGCTCAGCCGTTCCGGCATCCGCCTCTAGGCGGACACCTCCGACCGGTCCCCGCCCCACAGGGTGTGGAACGAGCCGTCCCGGTCGGTCCGGCGGTAGGTGTGGGCGCCGAAGAAGTCCCGCTGTCCCTGGGTGAGCGCGGCGGGCAGACGCTCCGCGCGCAGGGCGTCGTAGTAGGCGAGGGCCGCGGCGAAGCCCGGGGTCGCAACGCCCTGGCGGGTCGCGGCGATGATGACCTCGCGCCAGTCGTCCTGGGCGGCGGCGATCTCCTGGGCGAACGTGTCGTCGGACAGCAGGCTGGGCAGGTCGGCGCGGGTGTCGTAGGCCGCGCGGATACGGTCCAGGAAGGCGGCGCGGATGATGCAGCCGCCCCGCCAGATCGCGGACACGGAACCCAGGTCGATGTTCCAGTCGTACTCTTCGCTGCCGGCCGAGATCTCGTGGAAGCCCTGCGTGTACGACACGATCTTCGAGGCGTACAGCGCCTGCTCCACCCGGTCGGCGAAGGCACCCGCCTCCGACGGGCTCAGCGCGGACGCCTTCGGCCCGGCCAGGCCGCGGGAGGCCTCGCGCAGTGCCGCGTGGCCGGAGAGGGAACGGGCGAACACCGCCTCCGCGATGCCGGAGACCGGAACGCCGAGGTCCAGGGCGATCTGGACGGTCCAGCGGCCGGTGCCCTTCTGCTCGGCCTGGTCCACCAGCACGTCCACGAAGGGCTTGCCGGTCGCCGCGTCCACGTGGGACAGCACCTCGGCCGTGATCTCGATCAGGTAGGAGTCCAGGCGGCCGGTGTTCCAGGTGCGGAAGATCTCCGCGATCTGCGCGGGCTCGTACCCGGCGACATCGCGCAGCAGTTGGTACGCCTCACCGATCAGCTGCATGTCGGCGTACTCGATGCCGTTGTGCACCATCTTCACGAAGTGGCCCGCGCCGTCGGGACCGACGTGCGTGACGCAGGGCGACCCGTCCGCCGCCTTCGCGGAGATCTTCTCCAGCATCGGGCCGAGGGAGTCGTACGACTCGACGGGACCGCCCGGCATGATGCTCGGTCCGTGCAGCGCGCCCTCCTCGCCGCCGGAGACGCCCATGCCGACGAAGTGGATGCCCTGTTCGCGCAGTTCACGCTCGCGGCGCCGGGTGTCCGCGAAGTGCGCGTTGCCGCCGTCGATGATCATGTCGCCGGGCTCAAGCAGCGGGGCGAACTCCTGGATCACCGCGTCGGTGGGCTCGCCCGCCTTGACCATGACGACCAGACGGCGCGGTCGTTCCAGCGCGGCTACGAACTCCTTGGCGGTCTCGGCCGCGATGAAGTCGCCCTCGCCGCCGAACTCCTCGACCAGGGCGTGCGTGCGCGACGCCGTCCGGTTGTGCAGTGCGACCGTGTAGCCGTTGCGGGCGAAGTTGCGGGCGAGGTTGCGGCCCATGACCGCGAGTCCCGTGACGCCGATCTGGGCTGAAGTGCTCATGCGGTGTGGCTCCTAAAGGATCCCGTGGAGGATTCCGGTCGTCGGGGGTGTCGGTCCTAGCCGCCAGTCTGCCCCACCGACCATCGTGACGTGCCGGTACACCGTCCGCGCATCCGGGCCGTTCGGCGTTCCGCAGGCAGATACGCACGAGAGGCCCCACCTTCCTCAGACGTTTCGCAACTACCGTTTTTTCCCGGTTCGCTTCGCCGGAAGCGCGGCCGATTGCCGCCTTGTCATGGCCTGTTCGCGGCACTTACTTTTGCCCCTTCTGACGCATGTGGAGGGGGCTTTCCATGGCCTTACGTGGCCGGCACCGCCGGTATCAGCCGAGCAGGATCAACCGCGCCTCACTCACCGTCACGGCGGGCGGCGCCGGGATGGCGATCCCGCTCATCGGCACCGGCGTGGCCCAGGCCGCCGACGTGGAGACCTGGAACAAGGTGGCCGCCTGCGAGTCGACCAACGACTGGAGCATCAACACCGGCAACGGCTACTACGGCGGGCTGCAGTTCACCCAGTCCACCTGGGAGGCGTACGGCGGTACGCGGTACGCGCCCCGAGCGGATCTGGCCACCAGGGACCAGCAGATCGCCGTGGCGGAGAAGGTGCTCGACGCGCAGGGGCCCGGCGCCTGGCCACAGTGCTCCGTGCGGGCCGGGCTGACCCAGGGTGGGAGCACCCCGGACATCCGTCCCGCCGGCGACCGCGACAGCGGCTCGCGCGGAGCCACCACCGAGAGGTCGGACGGCGCCCACGGCAAGAAGCAGGACAGCGCCACCGGCAGGAGGTCGGGTGCCTCCGCCCCCGACGTGCAGCCGCAGACCACGCCCCAGTCCCGGGCCGGGACCGCGCAGATGTACACGGTGGTCCGCGGCGACTCGCTGTCCGCCATCGCCGACGCGGAGCGCGTCCGGGGCGGCTGGCAGGGGTTGTACACGGCCAACCGGAAGACCATCGGGCCGGACCCGGATCTGATCATGCCCGGGCAGCGGCTGAGTCTGCGGGGTCAGGACACCGGCACCGCGACACCCCGGGCGGGCACCGAGTCCACCGAGAAGACGTCGTCCTCCCGAACCCAGGAGAAGAAGTCCAGCACCCACGACAAGAAGTCGAGCACGCAGGACAAGAAGTCGAGCACGCAGGACAAGAAGTCCAGCACCCACGACAAGAAGTCCCGCACCCAGCACAAACCGTCCCGCACACGGGACAGTCATGACGCCCCGGAGAAGGCCACCCACAGCGGTTCGATGGTCGCGCCGGTCGGCGCGGGCATGGGAACGCCGTACCACAAGGCCGGCTCCTGGTCGAAGGGCTACCACACCGGCGTCGACTTCCCCGTGCCTACCGGCACGTCCGTGAAGGCGGTCGGGGCGGGCACCGTCGTCAGCGCCGGTTGGGAGGGCTCCTTCGGGTACCAGGTGGTGATCCGGCACTCCGACGGCCGCTACAGCCAGTACGCCCACCTGTCGGCAATCTCCGTGCGGTCCGGGCAGACGGTCGGAGGCGGCCAGCGAATCGGCCGCTCGGGGTCCACCGGCAACAGCACGGGCCCGCATCTGCACTTCGAGGTGCGGACGGGGCCCGGCTTCGGTACCGACATCGACCCGGTGGCCTATCTGAGGGCCGGCGGCGTCACGATGTGACCCGCGTACGGCGCCTGTCCAGGACCGGCAGCGGGACGTACGGGCCGCCGTAGAAGGGCCCGTAGAGCTCCAACGCGTCGTCGGGCACCGACGGCTCCGGCTCCTCGTGCCCGCCGCTCAGGGCGGCGGGCGCCGGGATGATCACGCCCTCCGGGACATCGGCCGGGACCGGGACGACCACGTCCTGTGCCGCCGGTGCCGGGACGAGGTCCGCGGGCACGAGGGACGGGACGGGCACGCTGCCCCGCAGTGCCGCGACCCGCTGTTCCGGCAGCAGCGCCAGGAGCGCCTCGGCCAGTTCCCCGGTGGCGACCGGCCCAGCGGGGCTGGACTCGTCGTCGGAGGGCTGGGCGTCGGAGGGCTGGGCGCCGGCGGGCGCGGGGAGCGTCGGCGATGCCTCCTCCTCGGCGGGCGTGCGCGCGAGCCGCTCCGTCGTCAGGAGGATCAGACCGCCCGCCGCGACCACACCGCAGCCCAGGGCGAGCGCGGTGCCCGTCGTGCCGTAGCGGAAGGTTTCGCCGAACATCGTGATGCCGACGGCCGCCGCCACCACCGGGTTGACGACCGTGAGCGTCGCCAGCGGGGCCGCGAGACCGGCGCCCCGGTAGGCGGCCTGCGACAGCATCATGCCGGCCGTGGCCAGCACGCCTATCACGGCCAGCGAGGGCACATCGGCCGCGGAGACGCCGCCGGTCCAGTCGACGGCGACCGTCTTCGTGAACACCGAGGACATGCCGAAGGCGATGCCGGACGCCGTGGCGAGCAGGATGCTGCGCACCGCCGGATGCCGGTGGGCGGCCCGGCCCGCGATCATCAGCGTGACCACGGCGGCGGCGGTGACCACGGCCACCACCACCCGCTGGGTGGTGTCCAGCGACTGCGCCTCGGACGCGCCGACCAGCGACAGCAGACCGGCCAGACCCGCTGTCGCCATGATCGCGCCCCGCCAGGCGGTCGCCCCGGCCCTGCGGCCCACGAACAGGGCCGCCATCGGCAGGGCGAACACTATGGTCAGCGCGCCGAGCGGCTGGACCAGGCTCAGCGGGCCGTAGGCGAGCGCCACCACGTGCAGCAGTCCGCCGAGGCCGTTCAGGGAGACCGCCGCCCACCAGCCCGGGCGGCGCAGCGGCGCGTACTGTTCGTCGGGCGAGGACACCGCGACCTGCTCCTGCACGATCGCTCCGGCCGCGTAGGCGACGGCGGAGACGAGCGACAGCAGCACGGACAACGCGAGGGCACTCATCAGTTGCTCCTCTGCGTGAGGCGGGGGCGGGGCGCCCGGCGCGACGAACGGTCGGCTTCCATAGGCAACACGATCCCGTGAAAAGTTCTTCCCGTCGTCGTCCTGGAGCAGGCAATGGGTCCTACTGCCGATGGAGTACGAAACGGGCGCCATCATCCCCAAGGTGGGGAACCCGGGTCGGGGGCCCTCCGGGTTGCGACCCCGAGGGGCCTTGGTACTACTGCTCTTCGTGGACCTCGACCCCGAACTCGCCGCGCTCCGCCCACTCGGCGGCTTCTTCGCCCTGCGCACGACCGGAGGGCGGCGGCCACCGCTGCCGACGCTCGAACGTGTGTATGAGGAAGGGTCGTCGAATGGTTCTGGACATTCTATAACTTTCCGCGTCAACAAGGTGGTGAACGCTCTCCGAGCCCCCGAGGTGCGAATCGGGGCCTCCGTGGCCCACCAGGGCCTCGCCGCCCGCCTCTGGTCGACGGCGCTGGGCTGCGCCGCCCTCTACGAGCGGGTCCCCGACCTCGACCCGCGGCTGCTGCACTGGGACCCGGACGGCACCGCCCCCGACGACCTGTGGCTGACCGCCCTACGGCCCCTGCCCGCGGACGTGGAGACCCTCACCCACATCGTCCTCACCGCTCACCTGCGACCGCTGACCGGCCTCCTGCACACCCGCCACCGCCTGGCCGAGGGTCTGCTGTGGGGCAACGCGGCCTCCGCGCTGGCGGGCGCCGCTCGCCAGCTGGACGGCTGGGCGCGGGCGCACGGTCGCAGGGACGTCGGCGAGCGGGCCCGCGAACTCACGGCGGGGCTGCTCGCCCACCCTCTCCTGGCCGGAACCGGCACCCTCACCGGCACAGCGTTCCGGCGCCGCAGCTGCTGCCTCTACTACCGCGTCCCCGGCGGCGGGGTCTGCGGTGACTGTTGCTTCCCACGACCCCCGCGCTCTTCCCCACGCGCGTCATCTGGGTGACCATGAAGACCATGAAGGCAATCAGCGGCTGAGACAGGGGGTTCCGGGTGCGAGTGGGACTGCTGACCCGGGAGTACCCGCCGGACGTGTACGGCGGCGCGGGTGTCCATGTCGAGTTCCTTGCCCGGGAGCTGAGATCCCTCGTCGACCTGGACGTGCACTGTTGGGGCGAGGGCCGCGCGGAGGGCGTGATCCGGCATCGCCCCTGGTCGGCGCTGGACACCGCGAACGACGCGCTGCGCACCTTCTCCGTGGACCTCGCCATGACCGCCGGCCTCGAAGGCCGCGATCTGGTCCACTCGCACACCTGGTACGCCAACCTGGCCGGCCATCTCGGCAAGCTGCTGTACGGCATCCCGCACGTGATGACCGCGCACTCCCTGGAGCCCCTGCGCCCCTGGAAGGCCGAGCAGCTCGGCGGCGGATACGCCCTGTCCAGCTGGGCCGAGCGCACCGCGATCGAGAGCGCCGACGCGGTGGTCGCCGTCTCGGGCGCCATGCGCGAGGACATTCTCGGCTGCTACCCGGCGCTGGATCCGGCCAAGGTCCACATCGTGCACAACGGCATCGACACCACCCTCTACCGGCCCGACCCCGGCACCGACGCGCTGCGCCGCATCGGTCTCGACCCCGACCGCCCGTACGTGCTCTTCGTCGGCCGTATCACCCGCCAGAAGGGCGTGCCCCATCTGCTGCGCGCGGTGCGGAAGATCGACCCGGCGGCCCAGGTCGTGCTGTGCGCGGGCGCCCCCGACACTCCGGAGATCGACCAGGAGTTCCGCGACCTCTTCGGGGAACTCAGCAGGGTCCGCGAGGGCGTGCACTGGATCCCGCAGATGCTGCCGCGGCCCGAGGTGATCCAGCTCCTCACGCACGCCGCCGTGTTCGTCTGTCCCTCGGTGTACGAACCCCTCGGGATCGTCAACCTGGAGGCGATGGCCTGCGGGACTCCCGTCGTGGCCTCCCAGGTCGGCGGGATCCCCGAGGTCGTAGAGGATGGCGGGACGGGGGTACTCGTCCCCGTGGACGACGATTTCGAGACAGGCCTCGCGCAGGCGCTGGACGCGGTTCTCGGCGATCCGGTGGCAGCTCGGGCGATGGGTGAGGCCGGGCGGGAGCGCGCGGTGGGCGAGTTCGGCTGGGACGCGGTCGCCCGTCGCACGGTCCGGCTCTACGAGGAGATCGTCAAGCAAGCGTAAGCCGCCCTGTGTGAGGGCAGGCATGGGTCAACCAGCGTGAGGGGAGCGGCCATGCGTCGTGGTGGTCCTTCGGTGCTCGGCATCGTACTGGCGGGCGGAGAGGGCAAGCGGCTGATGCCGCTGACCGCGGACCGCGCGAAACCCGCGGTCACCTTCGGCGGCACGTACCGCCTGGTCGACTTCGTCCTGTCCAACCTCGTCAACGGCGACATCCTGCGCATCTGCGTCCTCACGCAGTACAAGTCGCACTCGCTGGACCGGCACATCACCACCACCTGGCGGATGTCCAGTCTGCTCGGCAACTACATCACGCCGGTCCCCGCCCAGCAGCGCCTCGGCCCCCGCTGGTACCTGGGCAGCGCGGACGCGATCCTGCAGTCCCTGAACCTCATCGACGACGAGCGCCCCGAGTACGTCGCCGTCTTCGGCGCCGACCACGTCTACCGCATGGACCCGCGCCAGATGGTCAACCAGCACATCGAGAGCGGCGCGGGCGTGACGGTGGCCGGGATACGCGTCCCGCGCAGCGAGTCGTCCGCGTTCGGCGTGATCACCCCCGGCTCGGACGGCCAGACGGTCGAGCGGTTCCTGGAGAAGCCCGCCGACGCGCCGGGCCTGGCCGACGACCCGGAGAGCGTGTTCGCCTCCATGGGCAACTACGTCTTCACCACCAAGGCCCTCATCGAGGCCTTGCAGCGGGACGCCGAGGACCCGCAGTCCGTGCACGACATGGGCGGTTCGATCCTGCCCCAGCTCACCGGCCGCGGCGAGGCGCACCTGTACGACTTCAGCGCCAACCACGTGCCCGGTGAGACCACCCGCGACCGGGGCTACTGGCGGGACGTGGGCACCCTGGACGCGTACTACGAGGCCCACATGGACCTCATCGCCGAGCGGCCCGCGTTCAACCTCTACAACCGGCAGTGGCCCATCTACACCCACTCCGGCCAGCTCTCCCCGGCCCGTTTCAACGCCGGCGGCATCGCCAGCGAGTCGATCATCAGCGCGGGCTGCCTGATCCGGGGCCAGGTCAGCCGGTCGGTGTTGTCACCCGGCGTACTGGTCGACCCGGGCGCGGTCGTCCAGGGCTCGGTGCTGCACGACAACGTGCACATCGGGCGGGGCGCGGTGGTGCGGGGTGCCGTCCTGGACAAGAACGTCGAGGTGCCCCCCGGCGCGACGATCGGCGTCAACCCGGAGCGGGACGCGGAGCTCTACACGGTCTCCAAGGGCGGGGTGATCGCGCTCGGGAAGGGGCAGCAGGTGCCCTGACCTCCCCCAGCGGCCCCGATGACCGGTGCGCACCGGGGCTGCCGCGATGTCACGTCGTCATGTCCTCTGCACGTCATGTCTCTGCACGTGATGTCCTCTGGACGGAGGGTGGGATTCGTGTTGTCATGCCAACTCCGTTGCATGACAACGTTGTTATGGGGGTCCAGTGCACCGCACCCGCCTCAGAAACCGACTCTCCTTACTCCTCGCCGCGCTCCTCGGCCTCGCCGGGCTGACCGCGGCACCCGCCCTGGCCGACGACGTGGTCGAGGCCCGTGGCCTGAAGGGCGAGTACTACACCCAGTCCGCCCCCGGCGCCTTCGACTTCCACGAGCTCAAGGCCACCACCTTCGACCCGGCCATCGACTTCGACACCCTGGAGCCGCGGCTGGCCGCCGCCACCGGCCGCGCGGACGACGTCAGCGTCCGTTGGACCGGCCGGATCGTGCCGGAGCGGACCGGTCCGCACACCTTCTCGGTCATCGGCGACAACGGCTTCCGGCTGTGGATCGACGGCAGGCTCCTCATCGACCACTGGGTCGACGACTGGGACCGCGAACAGACCGCCGACCCGATCGAGCTGACCGCCGGCACCGCCTACGACATCAAGATCGAATACTTCGAGCACTACGGCGGCTCCAACCTCCACCTGCGCTGGACCGAGCCCGGCGGCAGCAAGGAGGCCGTCCCGCAGTCGGCGTTCCGGCTGCCCGCCGGGTTCGACTACGACGGGCCGATCGCGACCACCGTCCTCGGCGACGGCCGCACCCTGAGGCTCGACTTCGCCCAGCGCCTCGCCCCGCCCCCGGCCGGTCTGGCCGACCATCTCGAAGCGGTGATCGGCGGCGCCGCATGGCCGCTCGGCGCGGTCGAGCCGGACCCCGCGAAGCCGAGTGCCCTGCTCGTCGCCCTCGACGAACCCGTCGTGGGCAACAAGACCGGCACCGCACGCGGCACGGCCGACCTCCGCTACGACGGGAACGGCGGCCTCACCGACACCGAGGGCGACACCGTCGGGGCGTTCTGGAGCAGCGGCTCCAACCACTCCACGTACCAGCTGAGCACCCGCTGGGCCGACGAGGTCGGACCGGACAACGCCCACCCCGAGTACCCGCGCCCGCAGCTGACCCGTGACGCCTGGCGCAATCTCAACGGGCGCTGGCAGTTCGCCGCGGCCGAGGCGGGGGAGGGGCCGCCGGTCGGCAGGAACCTGGCGGAGCGTGTCCTGGTGCCCTACCCCGTGGAGTCCCAGCTCTCCGGCATCGAGCGGCACGAGGACCGCATGTGGTACCGGCGTACCTTCACGGTCCCCGCCGACTGGCACATCGGCTCGGGCAAGCGACTGCGGCTCAACTTCGGCGCGGTCGACTGGCGCTCCGAGGTGTACGTCAACGGCACGAAGGTCGCCGAGCACCAGGGCGGCTACGACAAGTTCGGCGCCGACATCACCGACGCGCTCAAGCCCGGCCGCACCCAGGAGCTGATCGTCGGCGTGTACGACCCGACGGACGCGGCCGGCGGCGAGAACCCGCCTCTGGGCAAGCAGCGCCTGGACCCGAGCGGGATCTGGTACACGCCGAGCTCCGGCATCTGGCAGACGGTGTGGATGGAGCCGGTGGCGCGCGACCACGTCGACTCGCTCAAGCTGACCCCGGACGTCGACGCCGGCCGGCTCACGGTCGAGGCACAGGGCGTCCGTCCCGGCGTACCGATCACGGCGACGGCGTACGACGGCAGGCGCAAGGTCGCCACGGCGCGCGGCCGGACCGGCGGGCCGCTGACCCTGACCATCGAGAACCCGCGTCTGTGGTTGCCCGACGACCCGTTTCTCTACGACCTGAAGGTGACCGTCGGCACCGACCGGGTGGGCAGCTACTTCGGCATGCGCTCCATCGCCGTCAAACAGGTGAACGGTGTCCCGCGTACCGTCCTCAACGGTCAGCCGGTCTTCATGATGGCCACCCTCGACCAGGGCTTCTGGCCGGACGGACTGCACACCGCGCCGACCGACGAGGCCCTCGCGTACGACCTGAAGGTCCACAAGAAGCTGGGCTTCAACTCGGTCCGCAAGCACATCAAGGTCGAGCCCGACCGCTGGTTCTACTGGGCCGACCGGCTGGGTCTCCTGGTGTGGCAGGACATGCCCGCGATGACCGCGGGGGTGAACCCGAGCGCCGCCGCCCGCGCCGAGTACGAGCAGGAGATGAAGGAGCTGATCGACGAGCACGTCAGCAGCCCGTCGGTGGTCATGTGGGTGACCTTCAACGAGGGCTGGGGGCAGTACGACGTCGGGCGCGTCGCCGAGCAGGCCAAGGCCTGGGACCCGACCCGGCTGGTCAACAACCAGTCGGGCCTCAACCTCGGAGCCGACGGTGACGCCGGCGACATCATGGACGAGCACGGCTACCCCAGCCCCGCCCTGCCGCCCCGCCCGGACGGCAGACGGGCCCTGGTCAGCGGCGAGTACGGCGGACTGGGACTGGCGGTGCCGGGACACGCCTGGTCGGTCCAGCAGTCGTACGTCGACGTCGACCCGGCGACCTACACCGACGACTACCTGACCAAGCTCGACGAGGTACGCGCCCTGGCCTGCCGGGGTGGCAACGGTGCCGTATACACGCAGATCTCCGACGTCGAGGGTGAGCTGAACGGTCTGCTGACCTACGACCGGAAGGTGCTGAAGCCGGACGTGGCGCGGCTGAAGGCCGCTCACCGGGCGCTGATCCGGGACGCCTCCCGGGCCACGCCCGCCGGCTGCCCCGCGCCCTGAGGGGCCGCGCGAAGCGGATGTGACCACAGACGGCCCACGAGTCCCGCCTCTTCCGAGAGGCGGGACTTAATCTGCTTTTAACTGTGCGTAGCATGACCGTGCTTGACCGTAATCGCCTGTGGGCGGTTGACTGCTGACTCACCCGTCGTCGAAGCGAGGCAAGCCATTGACTTCTCACCTGCTGGCCCCTCTCGACCTGGCCTTCTGGAACATGGAATCCGCCGAGCACCCGATGCACCTGGGCGCGCTCGGCGTCTTCGCGGCCCAGTCGCCCAGCGCCGGCGCCCACGCCGCCGACCTGCTCGCCGCCCGGGCCGCCGCGGTGCCCGGGCTGCGGATGCGGATCCGGGACGTGTGGCCCCTGGGCTTCCCGACCGCGTTCGGCGGGGCCGCCCGGGAGCCCGATCCCGACTTCGACCCGCTCGACCACGTCACCCTGCGCGCCCCCACCGCGGACTTCCAGGCCGAGGCCGGCCGCCTCATGCAGCAGCCCCTGGAGCGCGGTCGGCCGCCGTGGGAGGCCCATGTGCTGCCGGGGCAGGACGGCCTCTCGTTCGCCGTGCTGTTCAAGTTCCACCACGCCCTGGCCGACGGACTGCGCGCACTGACGCTCGCCGCCGCCGTCCTGGACCCGATGACGGACATGCCCGCGCCGCGCCCCCGTCCCGTCGAGCCGCCGCGCGGCCTCGTCCAGGACGTCCGCCGACTGCCGGACGTCCTGCGCGGCGCCCTGGCCGGTGCCCTCGCGGACGTGGGCCGCGCACTCGACATCGGCGCCTCCGTCGCCCTGTCCACCATGGACGTGCGGTCCTCCGCCGCCCTTACCGCCGGGTCCACCGGCACCCGCCGCACCGCCGGAGTGGTCATCGACCTCGACGACGTGCACCGCGTCCGCAAGGTCGTCGGCGGCACCGTCAACGACGTCCTGATCGCGGTCGTCGCGGGCGCCCTGCGCCGCTGGCTCGACGAACGCGGCGACGGCAGCGAGGGTGTGGCGCCCCGCGCCCTGATCCCGGTCTCCAAACGCCGCCCGCGCACCGCCCAGCCCCAGGGCAACCGGCTCTCCGGCTACCTGATGCGGCTGCCCGTCGCCGATCCCGACCCGCTCCGGCGCCTCGCCACGGTCCGCGCGGCCATGGACCGCAACAAGGACGCCGGTCCCAACCGGGGCCCCGGAGCCGTCGCCCTGCTCGCCGACCATGTGCCGGCGCTGGGCCACCGGCTCGGCGGACCGCTGGTCGGCCAGGCCGCCCGGCTCTGGTTCGACATCCTGGTGACCAGCGTGCCCCTGCCGAGCATCGGACTGAAGCTCGGCGGCAACCCGGTCACCGCGGTGTACCCCTTCGCCCCGCTGGCCCGCGGCCAGTCCCTCGCCGTCGCGATCTCGACCTACCGCGGACACGTCCACTACGGCCTGGTCGCCGACGCCCACGCCGTCCCCGACCTGGACCGGCTGGCCCGCGCCGTCACCGAGGAGGTCGAGACGCTGATCACCGCCTGCGAGGCGTGATCCTCGCGGTTTGGCGCCGCAGCCCGACGCTGTCGTAAAATTCGCCGTTCGAAAGCGGACGCCGTCGGAGCGCCGCGTGGAAGACCCAGGGAACGGCAGCGGCCATGACGGTGACAGACAACGGCTCGGCGACCACGGACGAGGTGGTGTACGGGCCCGGCATCGACCCGGAGCGGCTGGCCGTCTGCCTGAGCGTGCTCGACGAACTCGACAAGCTGGACGTCGACCACCCCGACGCGATCGCCGTGCGCCGGGCCACCGCCGGCATCTACCGCACCGTGAAGCAGCGCCGCCGTCAGGAGCGCCGGGCCGCCAAGACCGCCCACGACAAGGCGGTCACGGAGGCCACCGCGACCGGCTCCGCCCAGCGCATCGACGACGAGACGGAGGGCATCCTGCCGTCGTCGGCCACCGAGGAGGGCAGGATCGCGGGGATCCTCCAGCGACCCCGCTCCTGCTACACCTGCAAGGCCCGGTTCGTGGAGGTCGACTACTTCTACCACCAGCTGTGTCCCGACTGCGCCCGGCTGAACCGTGCCAAGCGCGACGCCCGCGCCGACCTCACCGGCAAGCGCGCCCTGCTCACCGGCGGCCGCGCCAAGATCGGCATGTACATCGCGCTGCGGCTGCTGCGCGACGGCGCGCACACGACGATCACCACGCGCTTCCCCAAGGACGCCATCCGCCGCTTCAAGGCCATGGACGACTCGGCCGACTGGCTGGACCGCCTCGAGGTCGTCGGCATCGACCTGCGCGACCCGGCACAGGCCGTGGCCCTCGCCGACCAGGTCGCCGAGGCGGGCGGGCTCGACATCCTGATCAACAACGCGACCCAGACCGTGCGCCGCCTGCCCTCCGCCTACGCCGCCCTGGTCGAGGGCGAGGGCGCCCCGCTGCCCGCCGGTGAACTGCCCGCCCACCACGTCATCGGCGCCTTCGGCTCCGGCGCGGTCGACGGCCTCGCCGCGCTGCCTGTGGGCATCAGCGGCCTCGACGCACAGCAGGTCGCCGACCTCGCCCTGGTCGCGGGCAACGCCAGCGTCGCCCGGCACCTCGACGGCACCGCCATCGACGCGGGCGGCCTGGTCCCCGACGTCGTCGACAGCAACACCTGGGTGCAGACCATCGAGCAGATCTCCCCGGTGGAGCTCCTCGAGACCCAGCTGTGCAACTACACCGCGCCGTTCATCCTGATCAGCAAGCTCCGCCCGGTCATGGCCGAGGCCGCCAGGAAGACGGAGAGCGGACGGGCGTACGTCGTGAACGTCTCGGCGATGGAGGGCGTCTTCGGCCGTGGCTACAAGGGCGCGGGCCACCCGAACACGAACGCCGCCAAGGCCGCCATGAACATGGTGACGCGGACCAGCGCGCAGGAGATGTTCCAGTCCGACGGCATCCTCATGACCTCGGTCGACACCGGCTGGATCACCGACGAACGCCCCCACTTCGACAAGCTGCGCCTCGCCGAGGAGGGCTTCCACGCCCCGCTCGACCTCGTGGACGGCGCCGCCCGCGTCTACGACCCGATCGTGCGCGGCGAGGAGGGCGAGGACGTGTACGGCGTCTTCCTGAAGGACTACGCGCCGGGCAAGTGGTGACCCGCAGCCTGCGACGCATGCCGTGACGCGAGCGTGGTACTCGCGGAATGAAAGTCCTGCGTCGGGAGGTGCCATGGCCATTCCGCACAGCACCGATCCGCGTGACAGCATCGATCCCCGGGCTGTCGCTGATCCCCGCAACCGTTATCCGTCCGACGAGCAGTTCTACGCGAGCGACCGCCCGGGTCGGCCTGTACTGCCGGAGGACCGGCCGCGTGGCGGCGGGCCCGGGACCCCGCTGAGACACCGCGGGCCCTGGGCCACGGCCGCTTTCGTGGTGGGCATCGTCCTGCTGGTCCTCGTGGGGATCGCGCTGTTCCCGTGAGGAACCGAAGCGGCGTACCGTCACGCGTGAGGTGGGACGGATGACCGCAGACGATCATGGACGGCGTACCGGTCCGAGTACGCCGTCCTGACCCGCGTCCCGCCGTCGACGAGCAGGTCGGCCCCGGTCACCCACTCCGCCTCGTCCGAGGCCAGCCAGACCACGGCCCGAGCCACGTCCTCCGGCGTCCCGATCCGCCCGAGCGGCAGCCCGGCGGCCAGCTCGTCCTCGTGCCGCTCCCACACGAACCGTGCCATCTCGGTGCGGACCAGCCCGGGCGAGACGGAGTTGACCCGCACTCTCGGCGCGAGTTCGCCCGCGAGTTGCCGCGTCAGGTGCAGGAGAGCAGCCTTGCTGGTGTTGTACGCGCCGACGTTGGGGCCGACGTGCGTGGCGCCCTCCGTGCAGATGTTGACCACCACCCCGCGGTGCTCACGCATCCAGGCCTGCCACGCGCACTGCATCAGCCGCAGCGGAGCCTCGACGTTGAGGGTGAACGCCTCTCGCCAGGCGCCCGGGTCGGCGTCCATGAGCGGCCCGTACGGCTGGTTGGTCGCCGCGTTGTTGACCAGTACGTCGAAGCGGCCGAACTCGCGCAGCACCAGCTCGGTGACCCGCGCCGGATGACCCGGGTCGGCGACGCTGCCCGCCAACCCGATGCCGCCCAGTTCCTTGGCGGTCCGGCGCACGTCGTCGCCGTCCCGAGCGGTCACGCACACCAGCGCGCCGGCCGCGGCCAACCGCGCCGCCACGGCCCGCCCGATCCCTCGCGTCGCCCCGGTGACGACGGCGGCCCTGCCCTTGAGTCCGTACGACGACGTCATCGCCGTACCGTCTCATGACGGCCCGTCAGTCAACAGCCCCCAGGCGCGAGTTGCGTGCCGCCAGCAGCTCCAGCACCGTGCGCCAGTCCTCCAGGACCCCGGCGTCGAACGATGCCTGGCGGCCCTCCTCGACGGCCTGGCGCAGGCGCAGCAGGTCGCCGTCGGCGAGTCGGCCGTCGGGGCGGTGGTCCCGGATCAGGCCGGCGACCCGCTCGCCGAGGAGGGAGCGGACCGCGTCGGCGGCGCAGTCCGGGTGCGCGGTCCGGTCGCCGGGCCGCAGCAGCGGGCCGATCGCCTGCACCAGGCCCGCCACCTGGAGCTCCTTGTCGGCGGGCCGGGACCGGCGCAGCAGCGCGGCTGTCCGTAGCGCGTGCTGGTGGAGGTCGACCGAGC
Organism: Streptomyces sp. NPDC006332; assembly: GCF_040612855.1. Lineage (NCBI taxonomy): Bacteria > Bacillati > Actinomycetota > Actinomycetes > Kitasatosporales > Streptomycetaceae > Streptomyces > Streptomyces sp. NPDC006332. The sequence goes on along the minus strand of NZ_JBEXRA010000091.1, from coordinate 4,650 downwards.
GGCCACCTGGGAAGCCGGGCCCGCCGAACGCGCCCCGGCAGGCGTACAGCAGATCCATCAGCTCTTCGACACCGCGCAGCTCCATGCGCCAGTCCTCCCGCTGGACGAGCCTTGCCGGGCGCCAGCAGATCATGGTCGGCTTGCGATTCGGCCAACGGGATCTGAACTGCGCCGCGCGTTCGTCCCCGTAGGCCGAACGGGCGACGCGTAAAAGGGGCGCCATGGAGGAGAACAGGGCAGACTGTCCCTGGCTGTGCACGGGTTGACTTCGGATAGTTACCCTTTGTTTTCAGCCCTATCGAGCGGACCGCCGCTCATTTGGTTAGTCTGTAGCGGACGGACAGCAGTACGGGGTCCAACCCACACCCATGGTCCGTCCTGGGACCCGCCCGTTCACCACGGCCTGCTCTCATTCGAGAAACCGGCGCCACCGCGTCCGAACTGCCTCTAGCCATACCCAAGCGGGCGTCGGGAGCCAGGTCGCAGACTGGGCAGGGACGCCCGAGGGTGACCCGACACAGAAGGAGTGCGCGGTGACACCGGAGAAGACGAATCGCGATCAACGCCCCAAGGAACGCACGGACCGTGCCGGCCGCAGGCCCGGAGAGATCGGCAGCCTCGACGTGTGGGCACGGTCCGCCCCGATCCGCCTCGCGGGTTACGAGGAAGACCTCGCGGAGGACCACATCCTGCCCAGCGTGGACTGACCCGGGGGTCAACCCGTCGCGATCGCCGACCGCATGGGCGTGCGAGACTCACGCCCATGCTGATCAGAGAAGCCGTGGCCGACGACTGGCCACGGATCTGGCCTTTCTGGCACCGGATCGTCGCCGCCGCCGAGACCTACTCCTGGGCGCCTGACACCTCCGAGGAAGCGGCCCGCGCCCTGTGGATGGCCCCGGCCAAACGCGTCTACGTCGTCGAGAGCGACGACGGCGCCGTGGTCGCCTCCGCCTATCTCACCCCCAACTACGGCGGGCCCGCCGCCGGCATCGCCAACGCCGGCTTCATGGTCGACCCCGACCACGGCGGCCTCGGCTACGGCCGCGCCCTCGCCGAGCACCTCCTGACCGCCGCCCGGGCAGCCGGATATCGGGGCATGGTCTTCAATGCCGTCGTCGAGACCAACCCGGCGGTCAAGCTCTGGACTTCCCTCGGCTTCACGATCCTCGGCACGGTCCCGGACGCGTACGACCATCCCCGGCACGGACCGGTCGGCCTGCACATCATGCACAAGGCCCTCTAGGCATCAGGGCACATGGCCCGCCCCGCTACTCCAGCGGCACTGGGGCACAGACAGCCCGCCCCGCTGCTCCAGCGGCACGGGCCACACACAGCCCGCCCCGCTACTCCAGCGGCGCCGTCCGCTCCCACGGGTGCCGCTCCTCCAACTGGGCCGCCACCTCCAGCAGATCCGCCTCCGATCCCGGCCGCCCCACCAACTGGACGGCGCACGGGGCGCCCGCGGGCAGGGTGCCGAACGGGACCGCCATCGCGGGCCAGCCGGTCAGGTTCCACGGCGGGGTCAGGGGCGAGTAGTTGGTGTTCGCCAGCACATTGCGCAGCCAGCCCCGCTCGTGCCACGGCGCGGACTTGGGGGAGCGGCGGGCGAGTGCCGGCATGAGCAGCACGTCGTGCTCCTCGAAGAACGGCTCCAGGCGTCGGCGCAGCGCCTCCCGCCCCGCGCCGGTACGCACGGACTTCACGAAGGGGCGCCCGACGGCCGCGTGCACGCGGGTGCGCCGCGCCAGCCGCTCGCGGTCGAGACCCCGCGCGTCCACGGCGGTGCCGGCCGTCCAGTGGGCGAGCGAGGTGAAGCTCAGCGACAGCGGATACGGCGGATCGGCCCGGCGTACCCGGTGCCCCGCCTTCATCAGCACCCCGGCGGCCTCCCGGACCGCCGTCGTGTACGGCCTGGTGACGACGACGCCGGCGAGGGGGCTGCGCAGGGAGACGGCGATCCGGTGTGTCGCGTCCGCGTCCCGGCGTACGAACGCCGCATCGGCCAGGACCGACAGCATCAGACGGGTGTCCTCGACCGTCGTCGCCAGGGGTCCGTTCTCGGACATGCCGAACCAGTCGCCGTCGCTGACGCCGGCGGGCACCACACCGAGGCCCGGTTTGAGGGTGACCAGGCCGCAGTTGGCCGCCGGTATGCGCAGCGAGCCCATGCCGTCGTTGCCCAGGGCGATCGGCACCAGCCCGGCGGCGACCGCCGCCGCGCTGCCGCCGGACGAACCGCCCGCCGTGCGGGAGGTGTCCCAGGGGTTGCGGGCGGTGCCGTGGACACCCTCCGTGGTTCCGAAGACACACAGCTCCGGCACGTTGGTCAGGCCCACCACCACCGCACCCGCCGCCCGCAGCCGGGCCACGGTGACGTGGTCCGCGTCGGACGGCGTGTCCGGGGTGGCGGCCGAGCCGACGCGTCTGGCCTCACCGCGCACGGCGAGGTTGTCCTTGACGGCCACGGGCACCCCGGCCAGGGGGAGGGTGTCCAACTCGCCCCGCTCGGCGACCTCGTCGGCCTCGGCGAGCGCCGCCTGAGCCCGCACTACGCGGAAGGCTCCGACGCGAGAGTCGAGCCGCTCGATCCGGGCAAGGTGCTCGGCCACCACCTCGCGGGGCGTGGCCCGCTTCTCGCGTACGGCGGCGGCGATCTCGACGGCGGTCCGGCCGACCCAGTTGGTCACGGGCGCTCCCTGGAGGCTACTGGTGGGTACGTCGAGAGAACTCTGCCCGGGAGCGGGCGCCGCGTCGAGAGCGTGTGCGCTTGGACATTCGGACAGCTCCTGTTGGACTCTTCGCGGTGGGGCAGGCACCGCGGTCGACTGACCCGCAGGTCATCCGATCAATGGCCCGACTTCCGCCCCATCGCCCCCCATTGATAGAGGATGGGCCGAGTCAAGGATCAGGCCTCCGATGAATGGGGAATCGCTGATGAGGAAGGTTCGGCGACGGTGGTCTGGGAGACCCCGCGGGAGTTCTTCGAGAAGGCCGAGGCCGAGTACCCGGACCCGCCCGTCTGGGTCGGCGAGCTGTACCTCGAACTCCACCGCGCCACCCTCACCAGCCAGGCCAGGACCAAGCAGGGCAACCGCCGCAGCGAACACCTGTTGCGGGAGGCCGAGCTGTGGGCGGCGACGGCGGCCGTACGGACCGGATTTCCGTATCGGTACGAGGAGCTGGACCGTATCTGGAAGACGGTGCTGCTGCACCAGTTCCACGACATCCTGGCGGGGTCGTCCATCGCCTGGGTGCACCGCGAGGCACGCGCGACCTACGAACGGGTGGCCGGGGCACTGAACGACGTCATCGCCGCCGCCCAGCGCGCGCTGGCCGGCGAGGGCGCCACCCCCCTCGTCTTCAACGCGGCCCCGCACACCCGCGACGGCGTCCCGGCGGGCGGCGCCGGCACACCCGCCGCCACCGGACGGACCACGATCGGTGAGCGTCCCGGCGGCGGCCACGTCCTCGACAACGGCCTCCTGCGCGTCGAGATCGACCTCCGCGGTCTGGTCGTCTCCGCGTACGACACCGAGGCCGACCGGGAGACCGTGGCACCCGGCCGGGCCGCGAACCTGCTCCAGCTCCACCCCGACTTCCCGAACAAGTGGGACGCCTGGGACGTCGACGAGTTCTACCGCAACACGGTCACGGACCTGACCGACGCGGACGAGGTCGTCGCCGTGGAGGATGGCGTGCGGATCGTCCGGTCCTTCGGAGCCTCCCGCGTCACCCAGGTGCTGTCGCTCGCCCCGGGGGAGCGGCGGCTCGTCCTGGACACCGAGGTCGACTGGCACGAGACGGAGAAGTTCCTCAAGCTCGCCTTCCCGCTCGACGTGCACGCCGAGCGGTACGCGTCCGAGACGCAGTTCGGGCACGTCCACCGGCCCACCCACACCAACACCAGCTGGGAGGCGCCCAAGTTCGAGGCGTGCAACCACCGCTTCGTCCACCTGGAGGAGCCGGGCTGGGGCGTGGCGGTCGTCAACGACTCGACGTACGGCCACGACGTGACGCGGACCGTCCGTACCGAGGGCGACCGCGGTACGACGACGACCGTCCGGGTCTCCCTGCTGCGTGCCCCGCGCTACCCGACCCCGAGACCGACCAGGGCGTCCACCGCTTTCGGCACGCCCTGGTGCCCGGGGCGGGCATCGGGGACGCCGTGCGCGAGGGCTGGCGGACCAACGTGCCCGAGCGGCGGGTGACCGGCGCCCGACAGAGCGCGCCGTTGGTGACGGTCGACGCGGCCTCGGTGGTGGTCACCGCGGTGAAACTGGCCGACGACGGCAGCTCGGACGTGGTCGTCCGCTTCCACGAGGCGCACGGCGGCCGGGCGCGGGCAACCCTGACGGCGGACTTCGAGTTCGACCGGGTGACGGCCACCGACCTGCTGGAACGTCCGCTGGCCGACGTACCGGAACCGGAGCGCGAGGGCAACCGGGTGTCACTGCGGCTGCGTCCGTTCGAGCTGGTCACCCTGCGGTTCCGGCGGCCCTGACGTGGGGCTCGGTCGAGGGCGGCGGGGCGGGCGGGGGCGGCGCGGGCGGCCTGGCGGTCGCCGCGCCGTCCGCGCCCCCCCCCGCCCGCCCGGCGCCCGCCCGGGCCGCCGCGGGGGGGGGGCGGGAGGGGGAGCGCCGGCCGGGC
>NZ_JBEXRA010000090.1:0-20251 GCF_040612855.1 Streptomyces sp. NPDC006332 | reverse complement strand
CTCGCTGGGCTCATAACCCAGAGGTCGCAGGTTCAAATCCTGTCCCCGCTACTGAAGGCCGAGGGCCGGAATCCGAAAGGGTTCCGGCCCTCGGTGCGTTGGGGCATGTGTGTGTGCGGTTTGAGGAGGTTACGAGGGGTGATCGTGTCGGTGCCCTCCGCATAGCAACTGACGTGCCGTCAATACCCGGGCGGATTCCGGGTGTGGTCAACTCGCCCGGTTTTCGCCGGTCATGGGGTCTTGGTCGGGCGGAAATTCGTTAATGATCAAGCGGAACAGCTTGGAATCGGACCCTCGGGTCTATTAACGTTCGATAACGCAGCGCGGTCGTCCCAGCCGTCACAAGAGTCGGCTCCGTGCGCATGCGCCGAATTCCGCAAGGGAACCGGGGAACCACCACTTGGGGTGAATCGCGCGGGTATCACCGTGAACTCACGGTTGGTATACGCGCGTAGGAGACCTTCCTGCTCCGAACCCGTCAGCTAACCCGGTAGGCGAGAAGGAAGGAAAGGAGTACGCCCACGTGGCGTCCAACCGGCCTGCCCCAGAAGCCCCGTTCGTGCCGAGTCAGCGCGACACCGAGACCTTCGGCTACGGCGAGTACCGCACCGACGAGGGCCCCTGGACGGAGTGGAACCCCACCGAGGAGTCCATTCGTCCGGTACGCGGTCGGCACCGTGTCGCCAAGCAGCGCGGCGGACTCGCCCGCAGCTCCACCGTCCTGGGCGTCGGCGTCATAGCCGCCGTCGGCGCGGGCGGCATCGCCAGCGCCAACACCGGTAAGCCGCCGGTGTCCATCTCCATGCCCGATCTTCCCTCCGTGGGTTCCCTCCTTTCGGAGGACGACACACCCGAAGGCTCGGCGACCGCGCTCAGCGAGGTCGGTGTGGCCACCGAGGAGACCTCGCAGGGCACCTCGGACGCCGGGGAGGTGCTGCGCGCCCGGATCATGGCCCAGGCCGAGAAGCAGCAGGACCAGGCCGAGAGCAAGGTCGTCGCCGAGGCCGCGGCCGCCGCCGAGAAGCAGGTCGCCGACGCGGTCGCCAAGGCGGAGAAGGAAGCCGAGGCCAAGGCCGCCGAGAAGAAGAAGCAGGCGGAGGAGGAAGCGGAGAGGAAGGCCGAGGCCGAGCGTCTCGCTCAGCTGGCCAAGCAGTACACGCTGCCGACCTCCTCGTACACCATCACCTCGACCTTCGGTCAGGCCGGCTCCCTGTGGTCGTCCGGCTACCACACCGGGCTCGACTTCGCCGCTCCCACGGGCACGCTCATCAAGGCCGTCCACAGCGGGACCATCACGGAGGCGGGCTGGGCCGGTTCGTACGGCTACCGCACGATCCTCACCCTGGACGACGGCACCGAGCTGTGGTTCTGCCACCAGTCCTCGATCAGTGTCAGCGCCGGCCAGAAGGTCAGCACGGGTGACGTCATCGGTCGCGTGGGCGCCACCGGCAACGTCACCGGGGCCCACCTCCACCTGGAGGTCCACTCGGGCGGTGCGAGCACGGGCATCGACCCGATGTCCTGGCTGCGCAGCAAGGGGCTCAACCCCTGACCCTCGCGGTTGCGTGGATTGTGTGAGCGTCTCAGTCCTGGTGGAATGAGGCGCTCCGCCTTTTGTGTTGAAGAGAGGCATGACTTCTCTTCGCAAGCTCGGTACGTCGGACCTCGAGGTCTTCCCGCTGTCCCTCGGGGGCAACGTCTTCGGGTGGACGGCCGACGAGGCCGCCTCCTTCGCCGTCCTGGACGCGTACACGGCCGCCGGGGGCAACTTCATCGACACCGCCGACTCGTACTCGGCGTGGATCGAGGGCAACTCCGGCGGTGAGTCCGAGACCATCATCGGCAAATGGGTCAAGGCCCGCGGTAATCGCTCCGACGTCGTCATCGCCACCAAGGTCAGCCAGCACCCCGAGTACCAGGGCCTGACCGCCGCCAACATCAAGGCCGCCGCCGACGCCTCGCTGCGCCGCCTCGACACCGACTACATCGACCTCTACTACACGCACTTCGACAAGCCGGAGGTGCCGGTCGAGGAGATCATCGGCGCGCTCGACGAGCTGGTGCGGGCGGGCAAGGTGCGGTACATCGCGGCCTCCAACATCTCGCCGGAGCGGCTGGAGGAGTCGCTCGCCCACTCCGAGCGCGTGGGTCTGGCGCGGTACGTGGCTGTGCAGCCCCACTACAACCTGGTCTCCCGCGACACCTACGAGGGTGAGCTGCAGGAGGTCGCGGAACGCTTCGGCCTCGCCGCCGTCCCGTACTTCTCGCTCGCCTCCGGCTTCCTGACTGGCAAGTACCGGCCCGGTACGACGGTCGACAGCGCGCGGGCCGAGGGCGCTGCCAAGCACCTGCAGACCGAGCGTGGCCGGCGGGTCCTCACCGCCCTCGACGAGGTCGCCCAGGCCCACGACACCGAGATCGCCACGGTCGCCCTGGCGTGGCTCGCGGCCCAGCCGACGGTGGCGGCCCCGATCGCGTCCGCGCGCACGGTGGAACAGCTCCCGGCGCTGGTGGGCGTGGGGGACCTGGTTCTGACGGAGGCGGAGGTCGCGCGGCTGACGGAGGCTTCGGCCTAGGGACCGTCCAACGGGCGCCTGCGGATGCCTCATCGGACTTGCTCAGGTGGGGCGGCTGGGCGGCTAGGACCGGTACGGGTTGTACGCCGGATACGGCATCGCCGACGGCACCGTCGCCTGGCCGGAGTAGCCCGGGTGGGTCGGCGTGGCCGGGTAGCCGTACGCCCCGTACAGCGGCCAGGGCGCGGCGGCCACCGCCACCGGCGGGGCCGTCGCGCGGGCGGCGTGGTCCAGCGCGGGACGGGCCACGTCCCGCCGACGCCACAGCTCCTGCAACAGCTCCTGCTCCCGTACGACGAAGTCGGCTCCCGCCCGGCCGCGGCGCCCCCGGTGTCGTAGGAACGCCAGGGACGTCGCGTACGCCTCGTACTGGGCCACCGCCCGCGCGGCGGGGCGGCCCCCGTGGCGGTGGGCGTACTCGCGGGCCATCCGCCGTGCCCGCATCGACCCGAGCGCGTACGGCTCGGCCGGTGTCAGCCAGCCCGCCACCGCGTAGGCGGGCAGTTCCTCCCGTACGGTCCGCAGCTCGCGCTGGCGGGTCCAGATGACCAGCCAGGTCAGCAGGCCGAACGCGGGGACCATGAACGCCGCGTACACGGCGATGAACCCGTACTCGCCGAACGTCGACGAGGCGTTCCAGATCGCGTGCATGCCCATCGCGAGCAGCAGGCCGGACAGCGGCAGCAGCACCCGTCGCAGGTGCTGGCGTTCCGCCGACAGCGCGGAGACGCCGAAGCCGATGCCGGTGAGAACGGTGAACAGTGGGTGCGCGAACGGCGACATGATGATGCGCACGAAGAAGGTCGCCGCGGTGACGGAGGCGATACCGCGGTCGCCGGTGAGCTGATCGGTGCCGAACGCCGTGCCGAGGTAGAGGATGTTCTCGGTGAAGGCGAACCCGGTGGCGGTGACTCCGGCTATCACCACCCCGTCGACGATGCCCGTGAAGTCCCGCCGCCGGAAGAGGAACACCAGGAGGACGGCGGCGGCCTTGGCCGACTCCTCCACGATCGGCGCTATCACCGTCGCGCCGAGCGTGTCCGCGCTGGAGGGGTCCGCGGTGGCCGTGGCGATCCATCTGGTCGCGAAGCTGTTGGCGACGATCGCTATCAGCGCCGCCGCGCAGGCGCCCCAGGCGAAGGCGAAGAGGAGGTTGCGCCAAGGGCCCGGCTCGACCCGGTCGAGCCAGCGGAACGCGGCGGTGAGCAGTGGCACGGGCAGGACGGCGAGCCCGAGCCCGACCAGGAATCCCTCGGTTCCGGTCTGTTCGCGGACCAGGGCGAGGATGACCAGCCCGGAGAGCGCGAGCAGGGTGCTCAGCGCGCCGTAGCGCACCCACTTCCGCTGCCACCAGTGAGCGTGGCGCAGGGTGCCGCCGACAGGGGCACCGGGGTGCGGCGGATACGGGGGAACGGTGGCCACGGCATTGACCCTAACGATGCTTTTGCGGAGGGCTTCACGAGTGCTCTACGCGGCGGAAGAGCAGGTCGTTCACGACATGTCCCTTCTCCAGACCCTGGCCCTCGAAACGAGTCAGCGGCCGGAAGCCGGGACGCGGCGCGAAACCGCCGTCGGCCTGGGTGTTCTCGAAGGCGGGGTGCGCGTCGAGCACCTCCAGCATCTGTTCCGCGTACGGCTCCCAGTCCGTCGCGCAGTGCACGATCGCTCCTGGCCGGAGCCGGGCGGCGGCGAGGGTGAGGAACTCCGGCTGGATCAGCCGACGCTTGTGGTGCCGCTTCTTGGGCCAGGGGTCCGGGAAGTAGACGCGCAGGCCGGCGAGGGAGTCCGGGGCGAGCATCTCGCGCAGCAGGATGATCGCGTCCCCGTTGGCGACGCGGACGTTGGACAGCCCGTGCTGCTCGGCGAGGTTGAGCAGGTTCCCCTGCCCCGGGGTGTGGACGTCCACGGCGAGGATGTTGCTGTCCGGGTCGGCCGCGGCCATTTGTGCGGTGGCCTCGCCCATCCCGAAGCCGATCTCCAGGACGACGGGAGCGTCGTTCCCGAACAGTTCGCCGAGGTCGATCATCCGCTGACCGTCGATGTCCAGGCCCCACGTGGGCCACAGCCGTTGCAGCGCGTCCGCCTGCCCCGCGGTCACCCGGCTGCGGCGCGGCTGGAAACTCCGGATCCGCCGCTCGAAGTGCGACCCGGCGGGATCGGCCTGCGGCCCGTCGGGGAAACGCGGTTCGCCCTTGGCCCGGGTGTGGCGACGGGACACACCGGGGGTGTGCGGGGTTTCGGAGGCGTTGAGAGAGTCAGACACAGTGCGTCGATTTTACGGCGGTGGGGCCGGGGGCGTCTCCGGCGGGCATGGAGGACATGGGCACAGGAGGTGGGGTTCCTGCTCATCCGGTGCCCAGCACGGACAGTGCTCTGCGGGCGACCTCGCGCCCGATGGGCAGTGATGCCGTGGCCGCGGGGGACGGCGCGTTCAGTACGTGGACCGTTCGGGCGCCCTCCTGGATCAGGAAGTCGTCCACCAGGGTCCCGTCGCGCAGCACCGCCTGGGCTCGCACCCCGGCGGGCGCCGGCGTCAGGTCCCCCTCCTCGACCGCGGGCAGCAGCCTGCGCACCGCCCCCACGAACGCCCCCTTGGACACCGACCGCCGCATCTCACCCGCGCCGTACCGCCAGTGCCGCCGCGCTATCCGCCAGGAGCCCGGCCAGCGCAGCGTCGCCCCCAGCTCCCGCGGCCGCAGCACACGCCAGTCGTATCCCTCCCTGGCCAGCGCGGGCACCGCGTTGGGGCCGATGTGCACGCCACCGTCGATCCCGCGGGTGAGATGCACCCCGAGGAACGGGAACGCCGGGTCCGGCACCGGGTACACCAGCCCCCGCACCAGCTCCGGCCGGGTCAGCGTGTAGTACTCGCCCCGGAACGGCACGATCCGCATCCCCGGCTCGTCCCCGGTCATCCGCGCGATCTCGTCGCAGTACAGCCCGGCGCAGTTCACCAGCGCCCGCCCGCGCACGATGTCCCCGTCCGCGGTCCGCACGGCCACTCCGAGCTCCGGCCGCCGGTCGACCCGGACGACACGGGCTCCGTAGCGGATCTCCGCCCCGGACGCCTCGGCCAGCTGCCCGGCGACCGCGACGAAGTCGCACACCCCGGTCGTCCCGACGTGTATGGCGGCCAGGCCACGGACCTCCGGTTCGTACTCGGCGATCTGGGACGCGCCCAGTTCGCGCACCGAGATGCCGTTCTCCCGGCCGCGCTGGACGAGCGCGTGCAGGCGGGGGAGCTCGGCCCGCTCGGTGGCGACGATCAGCTTGCCGGTGACGGCGTGCGGGATGTCGTACTCCGCGCAGAACTTGATCATCTCGGCGGCGCCCCTGACCGCGTACCGCGCCTTGAGGGAGCCGGGGCGGTAGTAGATGCCGCTGTGGATCACTCCGCTGTTGCGCCCTGTCTGGTGCCGGGCGGGCCCGGGTTCCTTCTCCAGCACCGTCACCCGCGTGCCCGGCGCGGCACGCGTGATCGCGTACGCCGTCGACAGGCCGACGATCCCGCCACCGATCACCAGCACGTCACAGTCGTACGCGATCTTCGGCGCCTGCCTCGCCACCTGCACCACCTCCCGGCTTCGATAGTGCACTGCGCCACTGACAATGCCTTCAAACCAGAAGGACCGCAGCCCGGCGAGGAGCGCGAGACCGATCGGAAGGCGCGAGACCGATCGGAAGGCGCGAGACCGACCGGAAGGGCGGGCCGGATCAGCGCGGCGGACACGACGGCACCGGGCGACCCCGCGACCCGGCGACCCCGGCCACCCCGGCGGAGCGCTACGCCGGAGTCATGAGCAGTGGCCGTGCCCGTTCCCGCAGCTCCACCACCCGCGGCTCGTCGCCGTACGGCTCCAGACGGTGGAGGAGATCCTTCACGTACTCGGTGGTGCGCGCGGAGGAGATGCGCCCGGCGACCTCCACCGCCCGCACGCCCTGCTCGCACGCCGCGTCGAGGTTGCCGGACTCCAGCTCCGCGACCGCCGAGACGACCAGGCGCAGCCCGTGCGAGCGCACGAACTCCTCCGTCGGCTTCGACAGTGCCTGTTCCGTGAAGCGGCGCACCTGACGTGGGGCCTTCAGGTCGCGGTAGCACTCCGCGGCGTCCGCGGCGAACCGGTCGTAGGAGTAGAAGCCGAGCCAGGACGGGTCGTTGTCGCCGTCCCGGGACCGCTCCAGCCAGGCCTCCGCCGCCGTCAGGGCCGCGCCGGCCGCCTGGGCGTCTCCGGCACGCGCGTGGGCACGTGCCTCGACCAGGCGGAAGAAGCTCATGGTGCGGGCGGTGGCCAGCCCCCGGTTGCGTTCCAGTGCGGCCTGGGCGAGGTCGACGCCCTCGTCGCCGAAGCCCCGGTAGGTCGCCTGGAGGGACATGGAGGCCAGGACGTAGCCCCCGAGCGGGACGTCGGCCGCCGCGCGCGCGAGTCGCAGCGCCTGGATGTAGTACCGCTGCGCGGCCTCCTGCTGGCCCGTGTCGAAGGCCATCCACCCGGCGAGGCGGGTGAGTTCGGCACTCGCGCCGAACAGCGCCCGGCCCACCTCGTCGGAGTACGCGCCGAGCAGCAGCGGAGCCGCCTCCACCCGCAGGCACTCCGGCACCATCGACGAACGCCAGTCGCCGCCTCCGTACTTGGAGTCCCAGCGCCTGGCGTCCTCGGCGGCCTCCCGCAGTTTCTGCACGTCGCTGTGGCCGACTTTGAGCGGTGCCCCGGAGGTTTCGGCGGAGTTCACCTCGCGTGCGACCGAGCTGTCGGCCGGGGTTATCAGCCAGCGTGAGGCAGGCGTCGCGTACGCGCTCACGGCGAATGATCCGGCCAGTGACTGCCAGATGCCGCCGGAGCCGGCCCGGCGGCCGGCCAGGTCGAGCCGGTACAGCTCCGTCGCCGAGCGCACCGCCTGTCCGACGTCCCTGGGGAAGGCGAGGCCCACTTCGGGTGCGGGATCCGCGTCCGCCAGGCCGATCTCGTGGAGCGGCACCGGGCGGCCGAGCTTCTGCCCTATCGCGGCGGCGATGAGATGCGGCGCGGCACCCTGCGGCACCATGCCCTTCGACACCCAGCGCGCCACCGACGTCTTGTCGTAGCGAAGAGTCAACCCGCGTTGGGCGCCAAGATCGTTGACGCGTCGGGCGAGTCCTGCGTTGCTGATTCCCGCGAGGGCGAGAACGGCGCCGAGCTTCTCGTTCGGCCCGCGTTGCTCCCTGGACATTGCGCCACCCCTCGACACAGACGGCTGCCGCGCTGGCATAACCATGCGGCATTCGTAAACCCAGCGTAGTTCGCCGGATCCCAAGCGTTAAGGGGCATTGTTCCGGTTGGCGGGATTGTGGTCCGTACTGAAGTGCGGTTCAGCGACGGACGGTTGCGGCGTGCTCCCGCTGTGTGGCCGTGCGCCCGGCCGTGCGCTCTTCTCCGGCCATCGGGGGAGCGGTTCCATGGGCCGTGCGTGGGTCGGCCCGCTGTACTGGATCCAGTGGGCTGGGGGACACCGCCGCCTACATCCCCGCGGGCGGCGGACCGGCCCGGGGGGCGAGCTCCGTCTCCCGGGCTGTGCGCTCGCCGGACGGTGGTCGGGGTGTGTACGGAGCGTGCTCAAACCTGTTCTGTTGCCGCCGATTTGGCTGAAAATCGACCCTATCTGTGCGGGGCGTCAGCCCTCCCACCACGGCAGTTGAGGGCGCGTTGGGAGTTTTTGGGGAGTGTTTTGGGGGCGCATTCGCGTCGCAGTCACCGTATCAACACTCCCCGTCCGTGCTCGATCTCCTTGCCTCGTGCGGCAGTTCGACGCGGTGCGCAGGCGGGCCAGGCCCGAGGGGACGGTATCCGCCGGGGCGCATTCCCCGGAGCGCGAGCGACGCCGCCGTCCCTCCGTCGCGCCTCCTTCATGGCAGCATGGTGCCGAGTTCGTACGGTGCACTGGTTGTCCACAGCCTGTGGAGGCGGCGATGCGGTGGTTGGTGGGATGGAGCAGCACCGCCACGGTGGCCGCCGAGATCGGCTCCGCCGGCGCGGTGGGGCACGACGGCGAGACACTGCATCCGGTGGGCTCGCACCTTCTGTGGGGCGACCCCGATCCGCTGTGGGCGGTCGGCGACTGGCGTCCGGACGAGGTGCGGGTGCTGCAGGCCGACGACCGGACCCGGATCGCCGTCCTCGGCACCTGCGGCGCCTCCGACGAACAGCTGAAGGTCGGTCTGTTCGCCGCGCGCGGCGGGGCACTTCGGCACCTGACGGCATGGCCGGGAAGCTACACGGCCGTCGTCCAGGTGGGGCGCCGCATCACCGTCTGCGGTGATCTGGCGGGCGCCCGCCCGGTGTTCCACACCCCCTGGGCCGGCGGCACCGCCTACGCGACGGCCGCGCTGCCCCTCGCCGACCTCATCGAGGCCAACCTCGACTACGGCCACCTCGCCGCACTGCTCGCCGCCCCCGACGTCCCGGCGGCACTGCACGACTCCACCCCCTACGACGGCGTACGGCGCATTCCGCCGGGGCACGCGCTGATCCTGCGCGCCGGGGCACGCGAGGTCGCCGGGTACGAGCAGGTCGCCTCCCTCGCCGTGGCGGCACCCTCCGCCGACCCGGACAGCGCGGTCGACGCCGTACGGGACGCCCTGGTCGACGCCGTCCGCGCGCGGCTGTCCGCTCCTCGTCATGTCCCCGGCGCCGACATAGACCCCGGCCCGGTCCCCGGCATGGGGCCCGCCGAACGGCGTGCCGCGCGCGGGATGCCGGTCCCGGGGATCGGCGCGGATCTGTCCGGCGGCCCTGCCTCGGGAACCCTGGCGCTGCTCGCCGCCGGCCTGCCCGGCATGCCGGGGACCGTGCTGGGCCACGGCACGGGCGCGGGGGAGCGGCTGCTGGCGGTCACCTTCAACGATCTGGTCGTCGGCGGCCGGGAGGCCGAAGTGGAGCGGGCGGGCACCCTCGCGGCCAACCCGCGCCTGCACCACGTGGTGGTGACCGGCGACGAGGAGACCCTCCCGTACGCCGAACTGGACGGCCCGCTGACCGACGAGCCCGCCGCCTCCCTGGTGACCGCCGCCCGTCATCGCGCCCGCCTCGCGGCCGGCAGCGCGGACCACTTCACCGGCTACGGCGCCCGCCAGGTCCTGGACGCCCACCCGGCCCGCCTCGCGGACCTCCTGATGGACCGCAAACGCCGTCACCTGGTCCGCCCCGTCGCCGCGCTCGCCAAGGCGGACGGCTCGGTCCTGGTCCCCGCGCGGGTGTACGGCGCGGCCCGCCGCCTCGCCCGTACGCCCTACCGCTCCGGTCTGGAGGGCCTCGCCGACCGTCTCATGCGCCGCCGTTTCGACGAACCCGGAGGTGCCGTGGGGGCGTCGCTGGCCGCGCTCACCTGGGCCAGACCGGGTCCTGCGGCGCGCTGGCTGACGGGCGAGGCGCTGGCTGAAGTATCGGTTCGCCTGCAAGCGGCGACCCAGCGCTCCGGGGTCGGTCCCGGCCAGCGACCGGGCGACTTCCGTGCCCGCGCGGCCCTCACCCGCAGCGCGGCGGACCTGCGCATCCTCGAACAGGCGGCCGAAGTCCGCTTCCAGCGCCTGCACGCTCCGTTCCTCGACAACCAGGTCGTCCGCGCCTGCCGCGCCCTGCCGGAGGCCCTACGGGTCCAACCGGGCGCCCGCGCGGCCATCCTCCGTACGGTCCTGGAGGGCGCCGGGGTCGCCGACCTCCCGCCCGGCTGGGGCGCGCCCTCCCACGGGCCCTCGGCGGCCGCCGCCCGTACCGGGCTCCGGGTGGCCGCGGACTCCCTGATGTCTCTCTTCGGCACACCCCTGCTCGCGCAGGCGGGCCTGGTCGAGGCCCGGGTGGTGCGCAAGGCGCTGCGCGCGGCGGCGGAGGGCGAGCCGCTGCCCCTGGACGGACTGGCGGACCTGGTGTCCCTGGAGCTGTGGCTCGGCCGGCTGATCGCCCGCCGGGGCACCTGCTGGACCGGAACGCCCGCACGCACGCGCGCGGTCCCGGCGGGCGTCACACGGCAGCAGGGAGCACTCGGGGCGGGGGCGTCGGGGGGCGGGGCGGTGCTCGCGTAGGCGCGTCGGGGTGCGCCCTTCGCGGTTACGGCGTCACGAGCAGGTGAACCTCGACTCCGCCCAGTCCGCGAGTGTCAGGTCGTCGAGGTGGCTGTGCGGCTCGACCACCAGCCGGACGGTCTCGCGCCCGGCGAGGTCCACATGGGCGGGCACCGCGGATTCCCCGCCCTCGACGCTCCCCGACCGCCACAGCCGGACTCCGTCGGCGTAGACGGTGAAGTCGACCTTGCCGAGCCCCGCGGTCATGTCGTCGACGCCGACGAGGGCGTCGTAGGCGGTGCACTCACGGTTGAGGTCGATGGTGACGGAGGAGTTCCCGTGCACGGTCACGCCGTGCGTGTACTGCTTGTCCGCGATCGACACGCCGAACCGCTGCCAGACCCAGCTGCTCCCACCGATCCGCATCTCGGGCTCGGTGCCGTCGCCGGAGATGTCGTACGACAGCTCGCTCCACAGGAACACGGTCGACGCGGCGGGCGGGGGAGCCGGTGAGGGCGGCGTGGGCGCGGGGGTCGGCTTCGGCGTCGGTGTGAGGGGCGGCGGGGGAGACGGAGTCGGTGTGAGCTTCGACGTGGACGTGGACGTGGACGTGACTGGGGATGTGCGTCGGGTGGTCGGGGGGCGTTTCGGCGGCGGGGCAGGGGCGGCTGCGGGCGTTGGTGCCAGGGCGGCCGCCGCCGCGATCAACGGGGGCTCCGGGGCGGGGCCCTGCCCCGGGGTCGTGGGCGCGTCCTCGGTGGGATCGGTGGGATCGGTGGGATCGGCGGGCTCGACGACCGGCGCGGACGCGGGCGGTTTGGCGTCCGGTCTCCTGGGCGGGTCATCGCCACCGGCCAGCGCGATGGTCACCGCGACGGCGGCCACCGCCACCACACCGGCCGCGACACCGGCCTTCACCGTCGCGCCGAGCCCTTCGGAGGCGGCCACTGAATTCGCCCCGGCACCTGAACTCGTCGCCCCGCCGCCCGCACTCACCCCACCCGACGAGCCGCCGCCCCCCGCGGCCACCCCCGCCGCACCGGCCGCGCCCGCCCCCGCGCCGTCGGCGATGATCCCGACGGCCTTGGCGTACCCGGCGGCACCGAACCAGCCGATGACCGCGACCGGTACGACGGCCGGGATGCCGCCGGCGACGTCCTTGATCTGGCCCGCGGCCAGCCAGCACTTGGCGCACCCCTCCAGATGCTTGCGCAGCCCGCGTTCGGCGCGGGTACGCAGGCCGCCGCGCACATAGGCGCCGAGCCGGTCGGCGTAGCGGGCGCACTCCTCGTCGTCGGCCAGGGCGGCGCTGACGTGGGCCTGGAGGTAGGCCTGCTTGAGGCCCTCGCGGGCCCGGCTGGCGAGCACCCGGGTGCCGTTGGCGTCCAGCCCGAAGAGCGTGGCGACCTCGCTCGGCGACTCGTCCTCGACCTCGGTGTGCCACAGCACGGCCTGCCAGCGCTCGGGCAGTGACCGGAAGGCCCGCATGGCCATGGACTGCTCGGCCTCGTGCATCGCCCGCACATCGGCACCCAGGTCCAGCCCCGCTCCGTCGTCGGACAGCTCGGACGCGCGCGTGGACTGCGCGGCGAACACCGCGAAGTCGTCGACCAGCTGCTCCCGCTTCGCGGACTTCGTCCAGCTCGCGGCCACCCGGCGCACGGTGGTGAGCAGATAGGCGCGTACGGCGTGTTCGGGGCCCATGCCGCGGCGCACCGCCTGGAGCATGCGGGCGAACACCTCGGCGGTGAGGTCGTCCGCGGTGTGGCCGTCCCGGCAGCAGGTGCGGGCGTACCGGCGCACCGCTCCCGCATGGCGCCGGTAGAGCGCCTCGTAAGCGGTGTCGTCGCCCGAGCGCATCCGATCGATCAGGTCGGCGTCGGACGGTGGCAGCTCCTTGGGCGGATGCGGGACACCGCCGTCCTCGCGCCGGTCGCGCTGGGCCGGGACGCTGCCCTCCACGGGCTCGCCGCCCTGCGCCGGGATGCCGGCCGCCACCGGGTCGTGCGGAACACCGGCCCGTCCTCCCTGGCTCGGCACCTGGGGCGAGGCCGCGCCCTCGGCCTCCCCGTCGTCGTCACCGAGTGAACCGTCCCGCCCGTCGAAGCTCATCGCGGAAAGCCCCCTCCGCCGGCCCTACCAGTCCCGAACACTCGGTCACAGTGCCATATCGGCTCGGGTTCAGGACCCCGCTGTGCAGCCCTTCCAACGGTTCGCGGGAACTTCAGGCGACGAGGTTCCGGCCGTCACCTGGACCGGCCGGCCTCAATCGGCGTTCCGCGTAAGGGAGTTGAGAACACTGTCCGAAAAGCGACGGAGTGCACCCCTGGGGCGAGCCCGGAGTGAGGGCGGTGCGGCGCCCACGTTCCACCGTCACCTATTCGAGTCACGGCCGCGAGGCACAAGGCGACATCGAGTGGCGGGCACCGCCCCAGGGGAACCCAGGTTCCTCACGCCGGTCGCGAGCGCAGGCCCTCCAGCAGGATGTCCAGCAGCCGCGACGAGGCCGCCGCCTGCTGCGCCGCGTCCGGCAGCGAGGGTGCCGCCGTCGCTATGACCAGCA
Organism: Streptomyces sp. NPDC006332; assembly: GCF_040612855.1. Taxonomy (NCBI): domain Bacteria; kingdom Bacillati; phylum Actinomycetota; class Actinomycetes; order Kitasatosporales; family Streptomycetaceae; genus Streptomyces; species Streptomyces sp. NPDC006332. The sequence goes on along the minus strand of NZ_JBEXRA010000090.1, from coordinate 7,080 downwards.
GGACGTCCGCCACCGACACATCGGCCCGCAGCTCGCCCGCCGCGCGCGCCCGCTCCACGAGCTGACCCACGACCTCGAGCAGAGCCGCCGCGCCCGTGTCGTCCGCGGCGAGCACCGGAGCCTCCTCCGCCACCAGCCGCAGCTCCCCGGAGCCCTGCTGGGTCCGCTGCTGCGGCACCCGCGCCCCGTCGAACCCGGTGCTCTCGTCCGCGACGCCGACCCGCAGAACCTGCGGCGGCAGTAAGCGCCCGGCGCCCGAGGCCACCGACGTCCGCAGGAAGCGCGAGAGCGCCGACCACGGCTCGTCCTCCTGACCGAGCGCCGTCCGTGCCTGGTCGGTCAGCCGGGAGGTCTCCTCCTCGGCTATCCGTCGTACCAGGACGTCCTTGCTCGGGAAGCGCCGGTACACCGTGCCGACGCCGACCCGCGCGCGCCGCGCCACGTCCTCCATCGGCGCGCCGTACCCCAGCTCGCCGAAGACCTCGCGCGCCGCACGCAGCACGTGCTCCAGATTGCGCTGTGCGTCCACGCGCAGCGGTGTGGTCCGCGAGCTGTCCCCGCGTCCGTTGGTGCCCGCCGCCGCGCTCATCGCTGAGCCGATCGCGCCGCCCATCGCCCCACCACCAGGTGCGATGGTGGACGCGGACGACCAATGAGAGTCCTGAACATGCATAAGTGATCCCCCGGTAATGACGTCTCCCCCCGGAGACTCTCCCCGCCATCTGAAAGCCGGAGTGAACGGAACAGGCCCGCTTCCTGGGTCCGTGGTCTCGGACCCGAAGGCGTATCCCCCTACACCCCGTCGACACACGAACATAGTTGAGTGAGGGTCAATTCAGAAGGGGGACGTTCCGCACGGAGCGCACCCCGATCGGAGTACGGATGGCATACGTCCCGATTGCGCCCCCTCCAACCATCCCCCGCATACCCACTGACCTGCGACGATACCCCGCACTCTGGTGATTCGGCCAACCCTGTGCACCGATGGCGCGCAGTCACACAAATTGTCGAGGCTGTGGACAAACGCAAGCGTCCGGTGCGTCATGGGATGGTGAAGGAACGTGCGCGCATTCTCGTTGTCGGCGGCGGCTACGTCGGGATGTACACGGCCCTGCGTCTCCAGCGGAAGCTGAAACGGGAACTTCAGCGCGGCGAGGCCGAGGTCACCGTCGTCACGCCCGACCCGTACATGACCTATCAGCCGTTCCTCCCCGAGGCGGCCGCCGGATCCATCTCCCCGCGCCATGTCGTGGTCCCGCTGCGCCGCGTCCTGGACCAGTGCCGGGTCATCGTCGGCGAGGTCACCTCCATCGACCACGCCAAGCGCACCGCCGCCCTCACCACCCTCGCCACCGACGAGGAGGGCACCGGCGCCCAGCAGCTGTCGTACGACGAACTCGTCCTCGCCCCCGGCTCGGTCTCGCGCACCCTGCCCATCCCCGGCCTCGCCGAGCACGCCATCGGCTTCAAGACCGTCGAGGAGGCCATCGGCCTGCGCAACCACGTCATCGAGCAGATGGACATCGCCTCCTCCACCCGCGATCCCGCCGTCCGCGACGCGGCCCTCACCTTCGTCTTCGTCGGCGGCGGCTACGCCGGAGTCGAGGCCCTCGGCGAGCTGGAGGACATGGCCCGCTACACCGCCCGCTACTACCACAACATCCGGCCCGAGGACATGAAGTGGATCCTCGTCGAGGCATCGGACCGCATCCTGCCCGAAGTCGGCGAGGAGATGGGCCGCTACACCGTCACCGAACTGCGCCGCCGCAACATCGACGTACGCCTGCACACCCGCCTGGAATCCTGCGCCGACCGCGTCGCCGTCCTCAGCGACGGCGCCCGATTCCCGGCCCGTACGGTCGTCTGGACCGCCGGCGTGAAACCCCACCCGGTCCTCGCCGCCACCGACCTGGCCCTGAACGAACGCGGGCGCCTGAAATGCACCGCCCAGCTGACGATCGAGGGCACCACACACGCGTGGGCGGCCGGAGACGCGGCGGCCGTCCCCGACGTCACCGCCCAGGAACCCGGCAAGGAGACCGCACCCAACGCCCAGCACGCGGTGCGCCAGGCGAAGGTCCTCGGCGACAACATCGCCCACTCCCTGCGCGGCGAGCGCCTTCGGACGTACTCCCACAAATACGTCGGCTCGGTGGCGTCGCTGGGTCTCCACAAGGGTGTCGCCCACGTCTACGGACGCAAGTTGAAGGGCTACCCCGCCTGGTTCATGCACCGCGTCTACCACCTCAGCAGGGTCCCCACCTTCAACCGCAAGGCCCGTGTCCTGGCCGAATGGACCCTGTCCGGGCTCTTCAAGAGGGAGATCGTCTCCCTGGGATCACTCGAACATCCCCGCGCCGAGTTCGAACTCGCGGCCGGTGGAAAGCCTCCTCATGACCCCCCGAACGACCCGAAGGGGTCGTCCTGACCGGACCGAGGAACTTCAACCCCGGGGTAGGCGTCTGACCGATGTCGACCCGGTCGGCCGCCCTGCCAGACTGGTCCCCCACCCTGGACGGACCGACCCCGCCCTTCGAACCCACGAGGCTTCCCCAGTGCTGCAACCCCGGGGTGCCGCCCCCCTGACCCCTGACCGGGTCCGGAGCCGGCCGAAGACGCCGCAGACGACGACACGAGGCAAGGATTCGTGAACTTCACGCGCTGGAACGCCCGCCTCCCCGGAACGCAGCGCCGCGCCGCAACGCGGACCGACCACCCGGTCACCCCGGACCGGAAGGAGGACGCCGCCGGCTCCTCCGTCCCCGCGGCCCGCGCCGAACAACTCACCGACGCCGCCCCACCGGTGCCCGCCGTCGACGAACTGCCGGTGCGCGAGGTCCTCGACCGCGTTCCCGCCCTCGTCGCCCTCGTCCACGGCCCCGACCACCGCCTCGGCTACGTCAACGACGCCTACGTGGCCGCATTCGGCACCCGCCCGACCGGCGCCCCGGCCCGCGAGGCCGTCCCGGAACTCGCCGAGCTCGGTCTGCTCCCGCTCCTGGACCAGGTCCTGCGCAGCGGCAGACCCCGCACCGTCAAGTCCCGCAAGGCCCCCGACGGCCGCTCCTACACCTTCACCTGCACCCCGGTCGCCCAGGGCGACGGCAAAGACGGCGGGGACGGCGGTGTTCTGGTCTTCGCCACCGACGTCACCGACCACGCCGAGGCCGCCGAACGCCTCAGGGCCAGCGAACGGGAGCAACGGGAGACCGCGGTCACCCTCCAGCGCTCCCTGCTCCCCCAGGAACTCGAACAGCCCGACGACCTGCGCGTCGCGGCCACCTACCAGCCGGGCGGCACGGAGGCCGCCGTCGGCGGCGACTGGTACGACGTGATCACGCTGGGCGGCGGCCGTACCGCGCTGGTGATCGGCGACGTGATGGGCCGGGGAGTCCGCGCGGCCGCCGTCATGGGCCAACTCCGCACGGCGGTACGGGCATACGCCCGCCTGGACCTCCCCCCGCACGAGATCCTCCAACTCCTGGACGGCCTCGCCGCGGAGATCGACGCCAACCAGATCGCCACCTGCGTCTACGCCATCCACGACCCGAACGAGGGCCGGCTGGTGTACGCCTCGGCCGGCCACCTGCCCATCCTGGTCCGCGACGAGAACGGCGCGGTCCTGCGCGCCGACGAGCCCACCGGCCCGCCCCTCGGCACCGGCGGCTGGATGCACGCCTCGGGCACGATCCCGCTCGGCCCCGGCTCCACCGCGGTCCTGTACACGGACGGCCTGGTGGAGCGCCGGAACGAGGACCTGGACGAGGGCATCGCCTCGCTGGAGCGCGCCCTGTCCGGCGCGAGGGGCACACCCCAGGTCGTCTGCGACCGCCTGGTCCGCTCGGCCGGCGTCACCGCCGACCACGACGACGACGTGGCCGTCCTGGTCCTCCAGCACCCCGCCCGCACGGGCCCGGACAGCGAGCTCTTCCGCAACGCCTCGCTGGAACTGCTCGGCGGTGTGGAAGCGGCGCCCCGCGCGCGTGCCTTCGCCTCCGGCGTGCTGACCAGCTGGCGGTTCTCCGTGGAACTGCACGACCTGGGCGTCCTCGCGGTGAGCGAGCTGGTCGCGAACTCCCTGCAACACGGCACCCCGCCGATGCGGCTACGACTGCGCCGCACCGACCGGCGCCTGATCGTCGAGGTCACCGACGGCGACGACCACCTTCCACGCCGCCGCCGAGCGGAAGCCGGTGACGAGTCCGGCCGGGGCATCGCCATCGTCGCGACGATCGCCTCCTCGTGGGGGTCCCGACGGACATGCGGGGGCGGGAAGGCGGTGTGGTGCGAGTTCGCACTGCCCGCGGCTACCAAGTAACGAAGGCCCGCCCCTCCTGGAGACGTCAGGCGTGCGCCTGCGTGTGGCCGGCCGGGGCGGGACCGCCCTGCGCCACCACCCGGCTCTTCCCTGCCCACGGCCGATCCTGCGCCGCCGTCAGGTCGCGCCCCAACCGCACCGCCAGATACGTGATCCCCAGCGAGAACACCAGGAACGTCACGATGTACGGCGCGTGCAGCGAGGCCCCCATGGGCCCGCCCACCGCCGGACCGACAGCCAGCGCGAGCTGCTTCACCAGGGCGAAGGCCGAGTTGTACTGCCCGGCCATCCCCACGGGCGCGAGATCCGCCACCAGCGGAGCCAGCGTCGGCGACAACATCGCCTCACCCAGCCCGAACAGCGCGTACGTCGAGACGAACACCGCCGTCGCCATCTCCCGGCTGCCGTGCCCGAGCCCGGCATACCCCGCGGCGACCCACGCCACGGCCCAGATCAGCCCGACCGCGGCGATCACCCGGGACCGCCTGCGCCGCTCGACGAACTTCAGCACGGCGAACTGCGCGACCACGATCATCGCGGTGTTGGCGGCCAGCGCCGTCCCAAGCGCGGACGTCGAGATCCCGGCGGCCTCCACCCCGTAGGCGCTCAGCCCTGACTCGAACTGCCCGTAGCAGGCGAAGAACAGCACGAAACCCAGCGCACACAGCTGCACCATCGCCCGGTTGCCGAGCAGCTGCCTCCAGCTGCCCCCGGCCGACCCCGGACTCCCCGGCGCGTCCTCGATCCGCGGAGAGCGCGGCATGCGCACCGTCGACATCACGACGACCAGCAGCAGGAACACCGCCGCCTCGATCGTGAACAGCACGGTGAAGGAGGAAGCGCTCGTCGGGTCGACCAGGTGACCGCCGATGAGCCCACCGACGCCGAGCCCCAGGTTCTGCAGGAAGAACTGCGTCGCGAAGGCACGCGAGCGGGTGTCGGCCGACGAGCAGTCCACGATCATCGTCGCCAGCGCCGGCTGCATCACGGCCTGCCCGGCCCCAAGAGCGGCCGCCGACAGCAGCACGCTCGGCGTGTTGCTCGCGAGCCCCAGGCTCAGCGCTCCCAGCGCGGCGGTGACCAGGGCGACGAGCACCACCGGCAGCGGACCACGGCGCACGATCGCCCGGCCGGCGAACGGCAACACGATCAGCGCGGCCACGGCGAAGACGGCGAGGACCAGCCCCGCCGCCATGGCTCCCAGTCCCCGCACCTGCGCCACGTAGACGTACAGATAGGGGACGGTGAAGCCGAGCCCGAACGCACTGAGTGCGTTGCCCACGTGGATCCGGCGCATCGCTGCGCCCATCGCCCTGGTCACGTTCACCTCTCTCAGGTAGTCAGTGAGTCTTGCATGCATATAGTGGTGAAGACTTCAAAGCTAAAGTTCGAGATTGAACAGTACACCTCGAAGGACTTCAACGCCAAGCAGCCCCGTGCGATACTCGGGCCCATGGGCGACACCCCCGACACCCTCGGCGAACCGACACTCGAAGAGCAGATCGCCGCGTACCAACGCGAGTTCCAGGACCTCGACCCCCAGGTCGAGCAGATCGTCTCGGCTCTCGCCCGGCTGAACCGCCGTATGAACGTCGCCTACGGCCGCCAGACCTCCGCCCTCGGCATCAGCAACGCGGAGTGGGAGGTGCTCAAGGCCCTCGTCCTCTCCGGTGCCCCCTATCAACTGGGCCCCAGCGACCTCGCGAAGCGGCTCGGTCTCACACCGGCCGCGATGACCCACCGGATCGACCGCATGGTCACCGAGGGCCTGGTTACCCGGGAGCGGGACGAGACCAACCGCGTCCGTGTGATCGTCGAGCTGACCGGAGAGGGGCGAGAGAAGTGGCTGGAGGCGATGCGGCTCGCGACCGTCTTCGAGGAGGACCTGCTCCAGGACCTCTCCCCGGACGACCGCACGGCCCTCGGCGAGGTACTCACCCGTCTCCTGCGCAGGGTCGAGGACGCCCAGCCGGACGCCGGCGGCCGGCTCATCGACCTGGACTGAGGGTGCGACCCGGCGGCCGCAAAAGATCTTGACAGGCGGCGTTTGACAGCCACTCGCCCGATCCGTAAAGTTCTTCGGGTTGCCACGGGGCCGTAACGGTTCTGCGGCGGCACCTCCGCCGCCTGAGCGGCACCTCAAACCATCAGCACGATCTCCCAACGGGGTTGAATTCGGCGCGCCCGAATTCAAATCGATTGGGACCCGGCACCTCGATTTGGGACCTGCCGGGGGAATCAGCTAGAGTTTGAGACGTCGGAACGGCCCAACAGCCGCGAAGACAAGCCCGGTTGACTGGGAGTCGGACGCCGAAAGGATCTGATAAAGTCAACATCGCCGGAAGGCCGAAAGGCCGGAAAGCGACCCGCCGACAGGGAATCGGATCGAGAAAAAGATCTGATAGAGTCGGAAACGCAAGACCGAAGGGAAGCGCCCGGAGGAAAGCCACGAGAGAGTCTCTCGGGTGAGTACAAAGGAAGCGTCCGTTCCTTGAGAACTCAACAGCGTGCCAAAAGTCAACGCCAGATATGTTGATACCCCGTCTCTCTCACTTGTTGAGAGGACGAGGTTCCTTTGAAGAAAAACACAGCGAGGACGCTGTGAACGGCCGGGCTTATTCCGCCTGGCTGTTCCGCTCTCGTGTGTGTTGTCCCGATCACGGGAAAACATTCACGGAGAGTTTGATCCTGGCTCAGGACGAACGCTGGCGGCGTGCTTAACACATGCAAGTCGAACGATGAACCACTTCGGTGGGGATTAG
>NZ_JBEXRA010000089.1:0-20603 GCF_040612855.1 Streptomyces sp. NPDC006332 | reverse complement strand
GTTATTTGTTTTCATCTATATGTTTGTTTGGTGCCGGCCGTCCGTCAAACCACGACTGCTGAAACAGCCTGGAACGGCCCACAGTTCAGCACGCAGTCGGGCCGGCGGTCAGGAAGCCAGCGTGATGGTTGTCGGCGTCCCCTGCCAGGCCATCCTCGCGTAAGGGCAGAGCGAGTCCGCCTTCTCCAGGAGCGGGGCGGCGATTTCAGGATCGATGCCGGGCCACTTGACCACCAGGTCGACGCGCAACAAGTAGCCGCCGTCTCCCGGGTCGCGCCCGAAGGCCACGGTTGCCTCCACAAAGATCGCGGCGGCATCGAGCGCGGCTTGTCGTGCCACCAGGCTCAGCGCCCCGTGGAAACAGGCGGCAAAGCCGGCGGCGAAAAGTTGCTCGGGATTCGTCCCCTGGCCGTCTCCCCCCAGTTCGGCGGGCATGCGCAGGTTGAGATCCAGGACTCCGTCGGTCGAGCGTGCTCTTCCCGAGGCCCGCCCGTGACTCGCTGTCCCACCGCTCACGGTCACCGTCGTGGTGTAGAGAGGGGCGAAGAACTCCCCGTCGAAGTCCTTGTCGGTGGACAGATTGGGCAGCCGGATCTGCTCGGTCACCGCACGTCTCCTTCAGTGCCGTCGTACACGGTCGGGCGCGAAGCCTGCATAGATGCGGGAAGTCCGCTGTTTGCCGGCGTCGGCATGTCACACCGACACACCACGCGAGACGCCCGGCAACGCGCAGAACGCATCGAACCAACCAGGCCACAAGCCATGTCTTGTCCACCTCCATGTCGTGGGCGACGCCCCGGTTCCGATACAGCCAGTTGACCGGCGAGTCACTCCCGATGTGACACCCCCAGAGCTCGGGAGTCCCGGCGTAGCCGTTTTCCGGCCGGGCTGGAACGCCGAGAGCTGATCGCCAGTCGCGACTGTCTCTCCAACACCCGTCATCGCCGCCTGCGCCGCACCGCCAGTACGGAAGAATCGGCCCGCTCGGGCAGCGGGGCAAACCCACACTTCTCCAGTTCCCCGATCACCTTCGTACGGGAAGCCGGCCACATCCAGAACGTTTCGTTGTGCTCTCGCAGCACCACGCCCTCACCCCGTACCCAGTACTCGAAGCGGGTCCGAATCCGGTTTGCGTCTGCCGACGCCACCATGCGTCCCCCGTACTCGTGCCGGCCGACCCTCTGGGGCGCAAGGACATATGTGGTCTCGTGATGCGGGAGGCGGGCGGGCGGCAACTGGACGAGCAACACGCCTCCCGGCACGAGTGCCTCGGCGATGGCCGGCCACAGGCCCTGCCGCGCAGCCGGATGAAGACAGGCGATCGTGTTGTGGCATATCGCCACATCGGCCACCTCCTGCAGACCGGCCTCGCCAAGCGGGTGAGGGTAGACCGTGACCCGCATTCTCAGGTCGGCGGGCAGGGATGCGAGACGCGTCATCAAAGCGGAACGCATGGAACGCGTGGGCTCGACGGAATGCACGGAGACCTGCGACTCCATGAGGCTCATCAGCGTGGCACATCCCGTGCCGGCGCCCACATCCAGTACGCCGGCACGGGCTTTGTTGACATCGCCCCGGTACAGCCGGCGTACGCGCGCCCCATCCCGCTCGGACTGCAGAACGTCGTAGAACTCGGCACTGATCGCATAGGCGTCCTGCTGCTCCCGGCCGATGGAGTCAGCGGACACATCTGATGGGGAAGGGTGCATATACAGCAAGACAGGCCATGCGACTCATCTGTGACAGTGACGTCCAGGCAGACACCATTGCCCCTCGTGACCGTCGTGACTTCTTGCCTGTGTCACATCCTCGGCAGAACGCATGCACGTCGCGGCCTAGGCCGACGTGGCTTCGCCTACGAGCTGCGTGGTCCGGATCTCCTTGCGTGAGGAAATACCGAGCTTCGAGAACACCTTGCGGAGGTGCCATTCGACCGTGTGGGGGCTGAGGAACAACTGGGCGCCGATCTCGGGGTTCGTGAGCCCTTCGCCGGCGAGACGAGCGATCTGCGCTTCCTGCGGGGTGAGGGCCGCGGGCGCCGCGACGGGATGTTTGCGAACCCGCGCTCCCGTGGCCTGCAGCTCGCTTCGTGCGCGTTCGGCGAACGCCTCGGTCCCCATCTGGCTGAACATCTCGTGTGCGAGGCCCAGTTGGGCACGGGCGTCGACTCGACGGTTCTCGCGGCGCAGCCATTCGCCGTACGAGAGTTGTGCGCGGGCGAGTTCCACGCGGATTCGGGTGCGGCCGAGTCGCTCGATCGCCTCGCGGTAGAGATGCTCCGCGGCGTCACCCTCGCTCAGGAGCGCCCGCGAGCGCGCTTCCACGCCCAGCGCCCAGTCCGTGCCACTTGCTTGTGTCGTCTCCGAGAGCTGCTCGAGCGCCTCGGTTGCCAGCTCGGGGGAACCGCTGCGTGCGGCCGCCTCGACCATCTCGGCCAAGCCCCATTGAGGCGAGGCGAACTCCCACGGGTGGGCGGCTGCCTCTTGGGCCGCAGCCAGTGCTTCCGTGTATTGGCCGAGGCCGTTGCAGAGCACCGCGTGGTAGAGGTGTGTGACGGTAACGGCGGCTCCCTGGCCACGCGGCATGGCCTCGGTCATGATCGCGTCGATCAGCGTGCGGGCCTCGTGCTCGCGACCGCGCCAGGCAGCCAGGCCGAGCGGCATGACCCGCGCCGGGGTACTCCCGGTCGCCGCACACACAGTGCCGACCTCCTCGATCAGCGACGCGGCCGCCGTCAGCTCCCCGGCGAGAAGGTGCATGTGTGCGCGGGATTCGAGCACATCGGGGAGGGTGCTGAGCGCGCCGGCCTCGCGGGTGATGGTCACGTGACTGGTTGCGACCACGTGCCAGCGCTCGTCGTCCCACAGATCCGCAGCAAGAACCGACGCGAGCCAGAGCCAGCGCAGCGCTTCGTGAACGGGTATCTCCTCGCCGCAGAACGCTTCGAGGATTTGGTCCATCATCGGCACCGCAGCCGAGTAACCGTCGGTGAGACGCACGGCAATGGCATCCAGCAGCATGTCGGGCACCCGCGGCGGCGGCTGCGGTGGCGGCGTGCCGCGGGCAGACTTGCCCACCTCTCGCAGGCCTGGGCCGCGCGCCAGCCGGCCGGCGAATATCGCCGCCGCGATGGCGTCCAAGTAAGTCTCACGGGCGAGCGCGACGTCGAGCCGCTCGAACCGGCGAGCGGCGGCGAGCAGCAACGAGGGAGCCTCACTGCCGCGGTTCTGGGCGAACGCGATCTGGGCATGCAGCACATCGAGCCGCGCGCGCCCATGCTCGTCGAGGGGGCCGGCCTCTGCTGTGGCGAGGAGAGCAGCCGCCGGTTCGAACGCCCCGGCGTGGAGCTTGGCCTGTGCGGCATCCACAGCGCGATGCGCACGTCGGGCAGGATCTTGCGTCAGCGTGGCCGAGCGCTGGAGGAACGCAGCCGCCGCCGCGATGCCGCCGCGTGCCTGCGCCCGGCCCGCGGAGCGCTCCAGCTCGGCAGCCACCATCTCGTCAGGTCCCGAGGCTGCGGCGGCCAGATGCCAGGCCCGACGATCGGGATCGAGCTGAGTGTCGGTGGCGTCGGCCAGCGCCTTGTGTACCTCTCGACGGTCGTTCGGGCCAGCCGCGCGATAGGCCGCCGATCGCACCAGCGGGTGCCGGAACCGCACCCGAGTGCCGAGTGTGATCAGCTCCGCCGCGTCGGCATGCGACGCAGCGGCGTCGGCGTCGATCCCCAGCCGCTCGGCCGCACGCCTCAACAACGTCACGTCGCCGACCGGCTCGGCGGCCGCGGTGAACAGCAGGCGTCGCGTCTCGGCCGGAAGTGACTGGACGCGGCGGAGGAATCCCTGCTCGATCTGGCTCGACAACGGTGATGCGTCCGGACGCCCGAAACCGCCGGCCAGCTCCGCTGCGGTCAACCCGCGAGGCAGCTCGAGCAGAGCCAGCGGGTTACCGCGCGACTCCGCGACGATGCGGTCGCGCACCCGCTGGTCGAGCGGCCCGGTGACGACCGAGTCGAGAAGTGTTCGGGAGTCGTGCTTGGTCAGCCCCGTGACAAAGAGCTCGGGGAGGCTGCCAAGAGCCTCGTCGGCGTTGGGCTCGCGGACGGCGAAGACCAGCACGACCGATTCCGCGAGCAGTCGACGCGCGACGAACTCCAAGGTCAGTGCGGACGCGCGATCCAGCCACTGGGCGTCGTCGATGAGGCAGAGCAGCGGCTGGTGCCCTCCGGCGTCCGCGAGGAGGCTCAGAGTGGCCAGGCCCACGAGGAACCGGTCGGGCGCATGGCCGGCGCGCAACCCGAACGCCGTGCCGAGTGCGTCGCGTTGAGGCTGGGGCAGATGGTCGAGGCCGGCCAGCAGAGGAGCGCAGAGCTGGTGCAGGCCGGCGTAGGAGAGCTCCATCTCGGACTGGATGCCGGCAACCCTGACCGTGCGGCATCCAGCACGATCTAGGAGGTATCTCAACAGCGCGGTTTTCCCGATCCCTGCCTCACCGCGCAGGACCAGGACCCCACTGCGCCCAGCCCGGACGCCTGTCATGAGGTCGTCGAGAGCCCGGCACTCGTTCTGCCTTCCGAGGAGTCCGGCTCTTGAACTGCTCTCCGCCATGGCAGCTCCCATATCAACGCACTCCGGCCGGTATCGTAATACGTTTCCGGATCGCTGCACCTGCGGTGATTGTGCGAGTAAGGCGGATTCCGGCTCAACCGGTGTGGTGCCAGTTACTCCGTGTGATGACCGACGGTACGGCGGCCGGTGGAGCCGTTGCCCGACCGGAAGCCCTCGTCGGGCACATCCGCTCCACTGCCCGGATGCTCACTGAGCGCGAAAGCAGGCAGCGCACTGCACCGGGTCGGACGGCGGACAGGGAGGGGAGACGCAGCCTCGTTCACGACAGATGGGGCGGCAGGGTAAATGGCTACGCGCGCAGGTGCCGCCGGCCTGCCGAACCGGGCCGGCCTGGCGCCGACCTCGGCGGGCCAGTCCTCACCGACGACGGTCTCCAGCGGCACGCCGGAGACGGGTGAGGGAATCTCGGTGTCCACCTCGTCGATACAGACGGCGAGCAGAGGCCCGGCGGCGCCGGTCGAGCTCACTCGTCGCGGAGGACTCCGTTGAGCCGGGTGGTCGGATCACTCCTCGCGGCCCTTCCCGTCAAGGCGCGGGGAAGAGGGCGGACGTCGGCCACAAGCCGCCTTGGGCGGCCGTCCAGACGAGATGCGAGCGGGAGGCCGCGCCGTGTCCGCGCGTGTCAGCGCTGCGCGAGCCACTCGCTGAAGGTCGTGTGACCTATGTGGGTGCCCGGTCCGGGCAGAAGCGCGCGCTTGCCCACTTCGGCGGCGAGGAGCCTGGCGCGTGCATCGGTGACGACGCTCCTGGCGTCGCCCTTTGCGGCGAGGAGCTTCGCCGTGAGGTCGTCGAGGCGGTACTCCTCGGGACCGGCCACCTCGAGCGTGCCCAACAGGGGCAGCCCTACAGCGACATGCGCGACGGCGGCGGCGACGTCGTCCGTTGCCACGGGACGGATCAGCGCAGGGGCGACGTGGACCCCGTCCGGGCGTGTGTCCGCCAGAGCCATGGCCTCAAGGGACTCGAATGAGAGCGCGGCCCGCACGATGGAATGAGGGATCGAAGACTGCCCTGCCTGGTACTCCTGCAACTCTTTCGCGAGGAAGTACCCCGACCGCAGCCGCCCGGCTCCCGCCACCGACAGGACCACGTGATGCTCGACGCCGGCCGAGGCCGCCGCGGCCAGGAGGTTGGCCGTCGCGATGCGGAAGAACCGCAGTCCGGCTTCCTCGGTGCGCATGGGTGCGTCGGTGACGTCGACCACCACCTCGGCATCGCGCAAGGCCTCGCCGAGACCGCTCCCCGTGATCACGTCGACACCATGGCGGCGTGAGACGGGCACGACTTCCACACCGTGGTCACGGAGTCTGGTAACCGTCCTGGAGCCGATCAGCCCCGTGGCCCCTGCGACAACGACTCTCATCCTGGTCCCTCCTGTCGAGGGGTCGACGACCCCGTGGACGCGCACTACACATACGACAGGGCTCACACCATGGTTGTGACACCGAGCGGGGAGCGTCACAGAAGCGACGACATCTGTCACACAAGCACGGCTCACACGGTCTTCACTTCGATGGACGACTACGGAGGTGCGACTGTGCCCAGCCCCTGTGAACTGACGTGTTGCTGCTTCCTGTTCAGCCAGGTCACCTCCGACCGAAGACCGCTCCCGGGGGAGGGCAAGACGAGCATGAGCGCCACTGACGTCGGTCAATGACCGTCCCCCGCCGACCGGAGAAAGAGACGTGATGACCCCGATGATCCGCAGAGCCGTCATTCCCGCCGCCGGGCTCGGCTCCCGTCTGCTGCCGCTGACGAAGGCGATCCCCAAGGAAATGCTCCCGGTCGGCGACAAGCCGGTCATCGAGCACACCGTTCGTGAGCTGGTGGACTCCGGCATCACCGACATCACCATCGTCGTGTCCGGCGGCAAGAGCCTCATCCAGGACCACTTCCGCCCCAACCCCGCCCTCGTCGAACAACTTCGCGAGGACGGCAAGACGGCCTACGCGGACGCGGTGGAGGAGGTCGCGGAGCTGGCCCGCCAGGGCCACATCACGTACCTGGACCAGTACGGCCCGTACGGCAACGGAACCCCCGTGCTGAACGCGGCCCGTGCCTTCAGCGACGAGCCGGTGCTCGTGCTGTGGCCCGACGACGTGTTCGTGGCCGAGGTCCCCCGCGCCCAGCAGCTGATGCGCGCGTATGAACAGACCGGCTGCCCGGTGCTGGCCCTCATGCCGATGGATCCCACCGACTCCCAGCGCTACGGGGTGCCCATTCTCAAGGAAGACCTTGGGGACGGCCAACTGCGCATTACCGGTCTGGTCGAGAAGCCCGAGCCCGCTGCCGCACCGTCGTCGTACGCGGCCATCGGCGGCTACGTCGTCACCCCCGGCGTCATCGACGAACTGCGCGAGCAGACCCGCCGCTGGTACGAGCACAGGTCCGGCGAGGTCTACCTGACGGACGCCATCAACGCCTACGCCTCCACCCGCGCGGTGTACGGGCAGGTCATCCAGGGCCGGTGGTACGACACCGGCAACCCGGGCGACTACATGGTCGCCCAGATGGCGTTCGCCCTCGCCCACCCGGAGTACGGCCCCGTCCTGCGCGGCCTGGTCGCGGGACTCGACGTCGACAGTGCTGTCGGCCCCGGGTGAAAACCAGCCCCTGACCTGCCGGTTGCGGCCCTCTGCCTACTTCCCGGGGAGACGGTCCATATGAACCCCAAGGGCCGGGGCGAGCCGCTCGACCAGCCCTTGGCGGCGAAGAGTTCGAGTGCGGCAGCGAGGATCTCAGCCCTGGTACTGCTCTTTCCCGGACGTCGGCCGCCGCCCCGTGAGAGCCGCCCCCCCGAGGGGATGCGGCAACGGGACGGGCCGTGTTGTCGTTCGGGCAGGGGTCGTCGGCTCCGTCGCCGAGCGTGGAGGGCGCTACGCTGCGCACCCTGGCCGGGCCCCTCATGGCAATGGATGGCGTGGCGCGGCGGTCGTACTGAGATGGGCGCGGATGGCCGCGATCACAGTGTCGGCGGTGCGGTCGAGGTGGCTGCTGCCGTCGGGCAGCTGAGCCGTCGGGCTGATGTAGCTGCGCGGCCCGACGTGCGTGGCCGGGTCGAGCCGATGCACGGTGATCTTCCCGGCGCGGTCGGCCCGGTTCCATCCACTACGGCGGAACAGCGGCCAGCGCTGCGGGAAGATCCAGGTGCCGACCCGCTCGATCCGGTCGCTCGCGCTGGTGAGCCGATGCACGTGCTCGGCATGGGTGAGGTCGTTGGCGCCGTTGTGGAAGCCACCGAGCGTGATCAGCAGGAGCGGGCAGCGTAGCTGGGTGTGCAGCTCGTCGACCGCACCGGTGGCGACCTGGGCGCCGCCGCTGTAGCTGAGCAGCACCACGGGTACACCGCTGTCGGGTCGGTAGCCGGCGAGCCGGAGCTGAGTGGCGATCTGGGAGCCGACGGCCCGGTTGTACAGGGGGCGGTAGCGGTGGTCGGCGGCGACGAAGGTCTGCACCACGTTGTGCAGGAAGAGCAGCAGCCCGATGCGGCGGCGCAGCCACGCCCACACCGGTCGGTCGGCAAGCGGGTCGGCCAGTGGTGAGTAGGGCTGCACCTGTCCCAGCACCCGTAGCTCCGGCGCTCCCGCGATCAGGGCCTTGACCAGTTGGCCGCCGTCGCGGCTGTCCAGGACGCGCCGCTTGCCGATGCCGTCGAGGTAGACCAGGTAGGCATCGGGGGGACTGTCAGGGGCCGCACCCCGGGCGTAGGGAACGCCCTCCGGGAGCTCGGTGACAGGGGCCCGCCAGCCGGCGCCGTAGGCAAGAACCTCGTAGCGGGCCAGTAGGGCTTCGGCCAGCAGAGCAGGCCCGATCACGCCGCCCCAGAGCAAGAAGTCGTTCATGCGATCGACCCCCGCGCCGCGGTCGCGCTGATCCTGACGACAAGACGCCGAACGGCCTCTACGGCGAGACCGAGCCCGGTCCCAGCGACGGCGACGCAACCAGCTGCGCTCCACCAGTCCAACCCGCTCGCCGCGGCGAGCGGGCCGACCAGACCGGCCCCGACCCCCGCAAAGAGCAGGAAGTGGAGAAGGGGCCCGAGCAAGGGGAACGCGAGGACGGCGGCGAGCACCAGCGGGGCGACCAGGCTCGGCGTCCACACCAAGCCGGTGCCTGGTGGCGAAGAGGACAGCACCAGCTCGGCCAGCGTCCACGCGGTCAGCGGCCACAACGCGAACACCACACCCTCGACGAGGCCGGCAGGCAGCAGAAGCCCAGCCACGAAAGTCCGCGACATACCAGGCCTGCGCGCCACCAGAGGCAGGATGCGCCCGGCGGTCTCCGACACCCCGGCGAACAGCAGCAGGACAACGACGGTCGGCGACATCACTCGGCCCCGCTGTGACGGAGCGACGGAGCCGACGGACCGGCCGGGCCCGCCGCCTTCAGGTATCGCTCGAGTTCGTCGGCGGCGCGCCCGTATCCACCCGCCTCGCGCTGGGCGTCCCGCAGGGTGCTCGCGGCCTGTTGGAACCGGGGCTCGTGAAGCAGACGTCGAGCGAGGACACGCACCGAGCCCCTTGCGACGTCCTGGGTACGCATCGACAGGCCGGCGCCGAGCTCGACGACGCGCCGGGCAACCATCGGCTGGTCGGCACCCTGCGGGACCACCAGCAGCGGAACCCCCGCGTACGTGGCCTCGTTGACACTGTTCATCCCGCCATGGGTGACGAACAGCGCCGCGCGGGCCAGTACCTGCGGCTGCGGTACGAAGCGGCGGGCGAGCACGTTGGCCGGCAGCGGACCGAGCGCCTCGGGATCAGTCTGCCCGGTGGAGACGACCACGGTGCCGCCCAGCGGGGCGAGCGCGGTGGCAAAGCTTCGCAGCAGCTGTGGGGCGGCGTTGAACACCGTGCCCAGCGAGGCGTACAGGACCGGGTCCTGCAGCCGATCGGCCGGGAAGGACGGGTCGACCGGCCGGGCGCCGATGCTCGGGCCGACGAACCGATACGACTCGTCGAAGTCCTCGACGGCAGGCTGGAACGCCCGTGAGGTGTAGACCAGGTTGAGCGGTCGGCGGATGTTCGCCATGTCGAGCAAGGGCAACCCCCGCGCGTCGAAGCGGCGGTGCAGAGCCCAGCGGGACCGCAGGTAGCCCTGGACACTGCGGGGCTGAGCCGTCGCTGCGGTCAGCAGGTCCCAGGAGGCACGGGTGGGGCTGGGGACACGCCGGTTGAGGGCGAACGTGGTGAACGACGAGGCTGCCGGCACCCCGAGTTCGCGGGCGGCGACCGCGCCCCACAGACAGGCACTGTCGTGGACGATCAGGTCGGGTCGGTCGCGGCGCAGGTCGGTGAGCACAGTGGGCAGCAGGCGCACGGCGGTGCTCGCGAGCGCGTCCATCCACGTGACCGGCGTCGGCGGATCGGGGAGCGGCTGGTCGCCCCCGGGGTAGAGGTGCACGGTCGCGCCGGTGGCCTCGATCTCCTCACGGAAGGCAGGCGAGGTGTGGTAGGTGACGGCGTGGCCGCGCCGGACAAGCTCGGCCACGACCGGCAGGGTCGGGTTGACGTGCCCGTGCATGCCGATGTTGAGGAACGCGATGGTACTCACAGGTCGACTCCCACTGTGGAACAAGTTGACGCCTCGCCCGGGCCGGCGGATGCCGCCGAAGGATCATCGGCCCGGTACAGCCCCGGCCCATTGATGCTCAGCCCGTCCAGAAAGCGCCCCGCCGCGCGGCAGGCGGTGCTGATCAGCCGCTGGGAATGGCCGAAGTCCCACGGGGCGGGCCACCTCTCGATGCCGGTCGGCAGCACGACGGTCGGGATGCGCCGGGACACCTCCTGCAGATCACGCTCGATCTGGTGGTGCAACAGCAGTAGCCCGGCCCGGCCGGCGACCGCTCCGGCCCGTCGGCGCGGATTGGTGGGGCGCAAAGGCGAGCTCTCCGGCCCGGCCGCGACCACCACCACGCTGGCCGCCCCGGCCTGTTGGGCGGCCAGTACCGGGACATAGGCGATCACCCCGCCGTCGACGAGCGTCCGGCCCTCTCGATCGACGGGGGGCAGCATCCCAGGAATGGCCGTGCTGGCCAGTAGCGCCGACTCGAGGTCTCCGTGGTCGAGCAGCACCGGTGCCCCGGTGGCCAGGTCCATGGCCACCGCGGTGAACGGGACCGCCAGCTGCTCGATCCGCGACGGCAGCCCAGCCCGCGCGATCAGTCGACGCAGGCCGCGATCGGTGAAGATACCGGCCCGTGAGGACAGATAGCCGAGGGGATACACCTCACGGCGACGCAACTGGGTCCACACGTGGTCCAGCCACGGCGCGGCGCTGTCGGGGTGGGCCGCCGCGATGGCCCCATTGAGGGCGCCCACCGAGGTTCCGATGATCAGGTCCGGGACGAATCCGCGCTGCTCCAGCGCGTACCCGACACCGACATGCGCTGCTCCGAGCACGCCACCGGCGCCCACCACCACGGCCACGGGCCGGGGAAGAGTGCTCAATCCGGCCGATGTCGGGACCGCGGGCGGTCTTCTCGACGCCGCCTCGCTGAGGCCGAAGTGCGCCGACGAGGCTGGTCTTTGGCGACGAGAAACCCTCATGATCCACCTTTCTCACCACGGCACCTGAGCGGACCGGTCTCCCCACTAGGACCGGGCAGCCATACGATGTGTGACACCGTCGGTCCAGGTGTGGCAGGTGAAGCTGTCATTGCAGGCACACGGCAAACAGTGTGAGCTTGCGAAAGCACGGTGTGATCAGGACAGTCGGAACGCTCAGCAGTTCCGACAAACTCATCCCTGGTCGTCCTCACGCTCTCGCGGCGTGCAGGATCGCGGCCGACGCGGCGATGCGGTCCAGCAGGAACAGCGCCGCGACGCACAGAGCGATCCAGACCGACAGCACCACCACACCGTCGACCAGCCCGTCGTGGTGGAAGTAGACGAGCCCGTCGAGGGCGCGGACTCCGACGCCTAGAGGCATGACCGAGGTGAGGGGCTTCAGCCAACCAGGCAGAAATTCGGGTGGCAGCACGCCACCGCTGCTGGCGTTCCCCATCACCAGCATGAAGATCGACGCCATCAGAACTCCGATCGGGCCGAAGATCCGGATCAAGAGGATGGTGGCTGCCGCCACAGCCCCCGCCATCAGCGCGACAAGCCCCGCGATGCCCAGAAAGGGACCGGGTATGGCTCCGAAGGCCGTACTTGTGATGAGCGCGGTCGCCAGCCCGCCGACGACTGCGAACAGAGTCAGACTGCTCACGCGCTGCCCGAACGAGAGGCGCGGTGCCACTTGGTAGGTCACCTGGCCGAAGAGGAACCCTGCGAGCACCAACCCGAATGAGGCATAGAAGACCGACAGGCCGCGGCTGTCCCCGCTCGAGAGGGGAAGGATGTCGACCACGGGCCACTTCTCGTCTCCCGGCCGGCAGTCCGGGGCGCAGGGGCTGGCGAGCGGAGCCACCAGCGCGGACACCGCGGGGCCGTTGGCACCCGCATACACGATCCTGGGATCGCCGTTGTCGGCCAACAGCGCGGCATAGGCCTGGCGGTGCTCAACCGCCAGGCGGGCCGAGGCGTTGTCCGGGTACCGGTCGATCTGGAAGCCCGCCGGCGAGACACGCTGCAGCCGGACGTCGAAGAGCGCTGCGGTCCTGTCGGATGCGGCGACGGCCACCGGCAGTCGGTGCGCCTGGGGCGTATGGAAGGCGGCGAGGAAAACGCTGACGAAGACGAGACCGATCGTCAGCACCGTGATCACGGGCTTGAGCACCGCCTGCGGACCGGTCAGACCCGGCCGTTCGGGTGGGGCGTCGGTCTGCGCTCCTGGATGGTGACGGTGCCGCCTAGGTCCATGGTCGGGGTAAGGGGGATGACTTTGACTTGGGGTGTCAGTGTTGGGCATGGATCCTCGATCTTCATTGTGTAAGCTGCCTTATAAGCTACCTTACATAGGGAGACATAGATGGCGGTGAAGGATCCAGGTGAGCGCGTCGGCTACCTGATCTGGCAGCTCTCGCAGGCGTACGCACAGCGCCTCGAACGGGCGTTGCGCCCGCTCGGGCTGACCCAGGCGCAGTTCAGTGCGCTCGTCCGACTGAGCCGGGACGGGGCGATGTCAGGCGCTGAACTTGCCCGCCGCTGTGGCATCACCGCCCAGTCCATGGGCGCGGGACTGCGGAGCCTGGTCGAGCGTGGCCTCGTCGAGCGGCGTCCCCACCCCACTCACGGGAAGATCATCGAAATGTGCGTCACACCCGCGGGCGAGGCGCTGGCACTGCGGGGCGAGACCGCGCTCGAACCATGCGAGCAGGAGGCCCTGGAACCGTTCCTGCCCCGGGAGCAGGAACAGGTACGCGCTCTCCTCCGCCGCATGCTCGGTACCCTCAATGCCCCGGCGCTGGGACCGGACAACCGGGATCAGCGCGGCGGGACATGAGCTGCACACGGCTCAGCGCTTGAGCGCGCGGAGGGCGACCTTCAGTGAACTTCAACGGCCTGCCTTCACAGGGAGGCCGTTGTCAGTGACCGTCGACGAACGTGACCGTCTCGTCGAGCGGCGCCCGGCCCGTACGGGCGTGATGCACCGTGACGTCCTCGAACCCGATCGACATGCCGCAGAAGAGGATGAGCTCGTCCTGGGGCGAGAGGATCTCCGCGACGGTCCTGTGGTACTTCGCCCATGCCATCTGGGTGCAGCTGTGCAAACCTTCGGCGCGGAGCAGCAGCATGACGGTCTGCAGATACATGCCGACGTCCGACCATTGGGCCGGGCCCAGGTCGCGGTCGATGTAGCAGAACAGGGCGGCCGGCGCTCCGAAACAGTCCCAGTTCGCTGAAGCGGCCCTCTGGCGCGCCTCCAGGTCCTCGCGCGGAATGCCGAGTGAGCCGTAGCGCTGCTCGCCGAAGGCGGACCGGCGCTCGTGGTACGGCGACTTCAGTACGGCCGGGTACATCTCGTACTCCGGCTCGTCCCATGGGTCGCCCGCGGCCAGGCGCTCACCGGTGCGCTTCTTGAGTTCGACCAGCGGCTCGCCGGTCAGCGCGTAGGCGCGCCACGGCTGGAGGTTCGACGCGGACGGCGACCAAGCCGCAGTGGACAGCACGCGCATGAGGACTTCCTTCGGGACATGCCGGTCAGTGAATCCGCGCACCGCCCGCCGACTCGTGACCGCCTCGTAGACGTCCAAGACCGCCTGCCTCCCCGCTACTTGAGGTGATTGCCTTCGTTGCGATCACGACAGTATCATTCAATACCTTCTCGTGTTTAGCTATCACTGAACACGAATCGTCAGCCCTTGGCTCCCCGCCTCGGGCACCGCACTTTGGAGTAAGCCCATGGCCACGCTGCTGCACATCGATTCGTCCGCGTTCCCCGGCGAGGCGTCCTCGTCGCGTTCGGTCGCGGCCGCCTTCCGCAAGGCCTGGGAGGAGCAGCACCCGGAGGGCACGGTGATCTACCGCGATGTCGCCGCCAACCCTGTCCCGCACATCACCGCCGATGCCTGGTCCGCCGGTTACGTCGCTCCGTCCGAGCACACGCCGGAGCAGTCCGCCGCGTTCGCCGCGCGAGTGAAGCTCATCGAGGAGCTGGAGCAGGCGGACGCCGTCCTGATCGGCGCCCCCATGTACAACTACACGATCCCGTCGACCCTCAAAGCGTGGCTGGACCACGTGCTCCTGCTCGGCCGCACCGCGGGCGAGACCCCCTCCGCCCAGGGCACCCCGGTCATCGTCGTCGCAAGCCGCGGCGGCTCCTACGCGCCGGGTACCCCACGCGAGGGCTACGAGTTCGTGCAGAACTACCTGGAGGCCGTCCTCAAGGACACCCTCGGCCTTGACCTCGAGTTCATCGTCCCGGAACTCACCATGGCCCCCCGCAACCCGGCCATGTCCACGCTGGTCCCCCTCTACGAGGCCTCCCGCGAACGCGCCTTCGAGAACGCGACCGCCAAGGCCAAGGAGCTCGCGGAGCGGCTCGCCGCCTAGGGTCCTTCGTTTGGATCACGCTGCAGACGCGGGGCGCGCCACGCCTCGCGTCTGCAGCGTTGACCTTGATTCCCCGCAACTGACTCCCGTGTCACGACGGTGTGTTCGGTCCTTTGGGTGGGCCGCGACCACCATCGGGGGCCGGGGCGTAGCGGCGATGACCGCAGCTTCCAAGGGCCGGTTCGCCGCGAAAGCTGCATGAGACGAAACGCCCCCACGCGGCAGGCAGTCACTGCGCGAGCGCGCTCACGCCTCACCGTCGGCGGGATGGGCGAATCGGGTCAGCAGATCCATCAGCTGCGCGGGCTCGCCGGGGGCCAGTTCGGCAACCAGACGCTCAGCCAGCGGCTCCGCCGCCACATGGGCCGCGTCGAAGAGTTCGACGCCCTGGGGTGTGATCTCCACTGCCCGCACCCGCCGGTCCCCCGGAACAGCCTTCCGTACGGCCAGCCCCCTACGCTCCAGGTCGTCCACCACCCGCATGATTCCCGCTTTGTCCGACCCTGTCGCCTCCGCCAAGTCCCGCTGTACCGTGGGCCCGCGGTCGACCAGTACGATCAGCACGGCGAAATGCCGCAACTCGATGCCGAGCGGCCGGAGCGCCTCCGTCATCACCGTGGCCGCGTGCCAGTGCGCCCGGCGCAGGAGCAAGCCGAGAGCGAAAGGCCCTACATCCCCGGGGCGGCCGGTCGTACGCGAGGCAGTGGTTCGGTGGGGAACGTCGGCGGGCATGGCACCACATTACACAGCCATCGACTCATTCGATACGGTATGGTTTGAAACCAAATGCTAAGCGTGTCGTGGACCTGTGCTACCTGATTTGGAAGGGCCCGGCAGGGCACGGTCGAGAACACTTGGGCGCGATGTCAGCCGGTCGGTGCCGGTCATCCGAACCGGCCAGGCTGGTAGTCACCGGCGGGCTGCTTGTTGATGACGTTGACGCGGTTGTAGGCGCTGATGATGGCGATGAGAGAGATCAGGGCGACGAGTTGGTCCTCGTCGAAGTGCTTCGCCGCGTTCGTCCACGCCTCATCGGTGACACCCCCGGCCGCGTCGGCGATGCGGGTGCCCTGTTCAGTCAGTTCCAACGCGGCGCGCTCGGCGTCGGTGTACACCTTGGCCTCGCGCCAGGCCGCGACCAGGTGGAGGCGTTGTATGTCCTCTCCCGCCGCAGCGGCGTCCTTGGTGTGCATGTCGGTGCAGAAACCGCAGCCGTTGATCTGACTGGCGCGGATCTTCACCAGATCCTGGGTCGCGGTCGGCAGTGTCGAGTCCGAAACCACCTTGTTGGCAGAGTTGATGTGCTTCAACACTTTTTGCGCGAGCGGGTGGGTGAAGTGGTTGAGGCGCGATTCCATGCTGATCTCCTTGCCGCACGACGGATGCACACTATTGACCGAGGTGCCATGCTGATGTGTGACAGGAAGTCGGGTGACGAGACACGCGGCCGTGACCATTGCCAGGCCCGGGGCACACTCACCGGAAGCCGTGGTCCGGCGCGGGCCCCATGTGACAAGGTGTTACCTCACACGGTATGTTTCAGTGGGCGCCTCGATGTAGATTGCACAACGCGTGCAGCAGCCGCCTTCCGCCAGGATGTGTCCCCGCAGTGAGGGTGAGGGCTGCACCGTGGCCCGCCATAGCGGCTGCCGCGTCGTTTCGGGTGCTCAGTTGAGTGCGGAGCGCACTACTTGCCGGACCATCGGCGAGCGGTTCAGCTCCGCTCTGATGTCGGCAAGACACTGAGCGGCCAGCGCCCGGTGCCATTCCTGTTCCGCCCGGCGCATGGCCGCTTTGACGGCGCATGCGCCTGTCAGCGGCGGCGACAGTTCGCCGATCTTGCCGGAGCAGCGGATCTCGGTGCAGTGAAACACCTCGGTGTCTCCCTCGATCGCCTCCACCACATCCAGGAGGGTGATGCTCTCAAGGGGTTTGGTCAGACGGAACCCTCCGCGCGGTCCGGGCACGGAGGCCACGATCCCGGCACGGGCCAGCTGTTGCAGCTGCTTGTTGAGGTAAGAGGGGGAGAGGCCGTGGGCCTCGGCGAGCTGGCCGCTGCCCACCGGCCCGCCTCCGATCATGTCCAGGTTCAGCAGCGTGTGCAGAGCCCACTCGACACCTTTAGCCATTCGCATAATACGGACATTACATGTCCAGGATCGACGCTTGGTACTGGCTGCTGACCTGCGCATTCCGTTCGACGTGAGCGGCGGCCTCGCTAATAGATCTTGACATTGAATATCCAGGATAGTTAGTGTCCAGGAAGTGCGGTGCGGGCCCTGCTGGAGGCCCCCGCGGTAGACAGCCCTGCTCACGGAGCACCGGCTTCTCGCTTCGATTTCGAAAATGGGGAAGTTCATGAAGGATGTCCTGGTCATCGGTGGTGGTTTCGCCGGCGTGTGGAGCGCGGCAGGAGCGGTACGCGCCGCCCGAGAGGCGGGCGGCCCCGGCGACGACATACGAGTGACGCTGGTCAGCGGCGGCGACGATCTGGTCATCCGCCCTCGTCTCTACGAGGACGCCCCCGAAGGTATGCGAGTTGCCCTCGACCGCGTTCTCGGCCCGATCGGCGTACGCCGCGTCACGGCGACCGTCACAGGGATCGACGTCGAGGCGCGCACCGTACGTGCCGTCGGACGCGCCGGTGAGGAACTGGAGATGGCCTACGACAAGCTGGTGCTGGCCACGGGTAGCCAGCTCGTACAGCCCGACTTCCCGGGCTCGCGGGAAGTCTTCGACGTCGACACCCTTCCCGCGGCGGCCACCCTCGACAACCACCTGCGGAGGCTGCCCGAGCGCGCATCCTCTCCGGGCCGCTACACCGCCGTCGTGGTCGGCGCCGGGTTCACCGGACTGGAGATCGCCACCGCACTGGGCGAACGGCTCCGCGCGATCGCCGACCGCGAGAGCGAGGCGGAAGACGTCCGGGTCGTCCTGGTCGACCGCGCCGACGTCGTGGGCCCGGAGCTCGGCCCCGGCCCACGCCCGAACATCGACGACGCGATCGACGAACTGAGGATCGAACGACGTCTGGGGCGCACCGTGGCATCGGCGACCTGCCGGGACGTCACCCTCTCGGACGGCGAAGTGATCCCCGCGGCGACCGTCGTGTGGACGGCCGGTATGGCCGCGAGCCCACTCACGGCCCAGATCCCCGGCGAACGCGACCGGCTGGGACGACTCGTCGTGGACGCATACCTGAGGGTCATCGCAGTGCCCGGCGTCTACGCGGCGGGCGACACCGCGCTCGCCCCCGTGGAAGAGGGCTCCTCCACGGTGCAGTCCTGCCAGCACGCCCTGCCCATGGGCAAGTTCGCCGGCCACAACGTGGTGGCTGACCTCCTGGGCAACACCCCGCTGCCCTTCGCCCCCGACCCCTACGTCACCTGTCTCGACCTCGGCCCCGCCGGCGCCGTCTTCACCGAAGGGTGGAACCGCAAGATCGCGCTGACCGGGCAGGAGGCCAAGACTCTCAAGCGGAACATCAACGCGATCTGGATCTACCCGCCGATCGACGACCCGGAGCAGATCCTCGCCGAGGCGGGCCGTTTCTCGAACGGCTGACCGCCGGCCAGTCCTTTCGATCGCCGAGCCGTGAGGGCGGTGGGAGCCGTGAGTCACCGATCAGTCGGCGGCTCAGGGCTCCCAGGGCTCATGGTTCATTCAGGAAGGTCGGCAACGGGTCAACGTGAGTCCTGGAACACCCCAGGGCTGCTGACCGGAAACGCGAATCGCTGTACGCTCCGGGGATCGCCCTTGACCTGCACAGGCAGGCAGGGAGCAGACACGTCGGGAGCTTCTTCATGCTGCGCACCATGTTCAAGTCCAAGATCCACAGAGCCACCGTCACCCAGGCCGACCTGCACTACGTGGGATCGGTGACCATCGACGCGGACCTGCTCGACGCCGCCGACCTGTTGCCCGGTGAGCTCGTGCACATCGTCGATATCACCAACGGGGCCCGGCTGGAGACGTACGTCATCGAGGGCGAGCGTGGATCCGGGGTCGTCGGGATCAACGGGGCCGCTGCTCATCTGGTGCACCCCGGGGATCTGGTGATCATCATCAGTTACGCTCAGATGACCGACGCCGAGGCACGGGAGTTCGCACCGCGGGTCGTGCACGTGGACCGCGACAACCGGATCGTGGCTCTGGGGGCCGACCCGTCCGAGCCGGTGCCGGGGTCGGACCAGGAGCGTAGCCCGCAGGCCGTCGTGGCCTGACCCGACGTACCAGGAGCGTGCCCATGAGCGAGATCGAGATCCGCGACGACCGGACCGCGGGCCGTCTGGAGGCGCGCGGCGGTGGTGAAGTCGTCGGTCACATCGAGTACTTCGTGCTGGAGTCGCCCGCGGGCGCCCTCGTCCCCGTGCACACGATCGTCGAGCCGGCCCATGAGGGGAAGGGCATCGCGGGTTCCCTGGCGCGCGAGCTGTACGCCATCGCGCGGCGCGAGAACATCGTCGTCGCCCCGCTGTGCCCGTACGTCGTCAAGTGGGCCGAGCGCCACCCCGACGAGGCTCCGGCCGCCGACCCCGAACTGCTGCGCGCCGCGAAGCAGTGGCTGGCGGCACACCCGGGCCGTTTCTGAGCCCGAGGAGCGAACGAGCGGTAACGAGGACAAGTAGAGAGAACAACGCGTGACGCTCGCCCTTCTGCACACCTCGCCCCGCCACGTCCCGGTCTTCGACGGCCTGCGCGACGCGGACCACCAGGGCCTGGAGCTGCGGCACTTCGTCGACGAGGAACTGCTGAGCCGGGCCCGCGCCGAGGGACCGGACGCCGTACGGGACGACGTGCGCGCCGCCCTGGAGCGTGCCGTCGATCTCGGTGCGCGGGTCGTGCTGTGCACCTGCTCGACCATCGGGGGTGTCGCCGAGGCCGCCGCCCCCGAGGTCGGTGTGCCGGTGCTCCGGGTGGACCGCCCGATGGCCTCCGCCGCGGTGGCCGTCGGCCCGCGGATCGTCGTCCTCGCCACCGTCGAGAGCACCCTCGGCCCCACGGCCGCCCTGATCGAGGAGGAGGCCCGCCGCGCAGGCAACGCCGTCGCGGTACGCGGCCGTCTGGTCGGCGGTGCCTGGCAGCGCTTCGAGGCCGGCGACCTCGAGGGCTCGCTGCGCCTGGTGGCGGCAGCGGCCGACGAGGAGAGGGACGCGGACGTGATCGTGCTGGCGCAGGTCTCGACCGCCTCGGCCCAGCACCTGATGGCGACCACGATCCCGGTCCTGTCCAGTCCCCGGCTGGGACTGGCGGCGGGCGCCGAGGCGATGGCCATCGCCGAGTATCCGAGTTACGCGCCGGGCACAGGGGAGTAAGGGGTCCCAGCAGTGGGTGCAGAGGGTGTGCAGTGGGCCCGACTGGGCGCCGCCCCCAGACCGCACGTCGACCGACCGCACGTCGAGCGGCCCACCAGGACCAGGTGGTTCACGCCGGGGAGTGAGTGGCGGCGCCGCCGTCGGGTACGCGGGGGAGTAGTCCAGAGCCGACGTCGACCGACTGGCCGGAGGACGCCATGACGAACCCGTACTCGGACCCGGTCCATCCAGGACCCACCCCTGGCCCCGGACCGGAACCCACACCCGGCCCGGATCCCGGGCCGCCGCAGCCGTACCCCGATCCGGTACCGAACCCCGAACCGCCCCCGGCTCCGGACCCGACATCCCCACCGGTCCCTGGTCCCCCTCCGGACCCAACGCCCCCACCGGCCCCAGGCCCGACTCCGGACCCCCGTCCGACGCCCGAACCCTCCCCGTCGCCGATTCCCCCGGGTCCGGAACCCGTGCCCCAACCGGAACCGGGTCCGCCGCTGACCTGAGGCCGGCAGCCGCGTCATCCCGCCGCTCCCGTCGCGCGGAGACCGGGCCACCCCGCCCCGCGCCGTAGCCCGGCCGCAGACCCGCCCGGCGCAAGCGGCCGGTGACGACACCTACCCAGCACGACGGCGGTGGTCCGTAGCCTGGCCGAGGCTGACGGGCAGGCTACCCGCCGGGCTCAGCGCTGCCTGCGCCAGGTCCGCGGCAGCAGGGCGGACCGAGGCCGT
>NZ_JBEXRA010000088.1:0-22206 GCF_040612855.1 Streptomyces sp. NPDC006332 | reverse complement strand
GCTGACCGACCGTCCGTAACCCCGCCACGCGTCCGAAAGCCACCCGCGACCCGCGACGGAGGATGGCCGCTGGCGGTATTGGATCGACCCTGCGCAAGCACAGAGTATCCGGCGTTCAGCTCGCACGCCCGACGTTCAGGGACCCAAGCCCGCGCCGCAACGCAGGATTCGCCCCTGAACCAGCCGCCGGGCAGTCAACCGATCACTGACGTGGACCGACCTGCGTGCAGAAGTTGCCGATATTCGTGACACTGTCACCCAGGACCGAGACCGTCACAGGGACCGTGACCAGGGAGGAGGTGAATTCCTGCTCACACTTCAGCAACTGCGCGTTGTCGATGGTGGCATCGGGCGAGTCACCGCCGGCGCCGTGAGCCTGTGCGGCCCCGGCACCCGTCAGACCGATGCCACCGATGGCGGCGGTCACCAGCATGACCTTCTTGAACCTGCGCACGCGTATCTCCATTGATTGACTCGCGGCCACGACAAAACGCCGTGGCCTCGATCAGTACAGCGAAGGGGACGCCTAGAACCTGCTTCCCGGCATCCCCTGCCCCGCGAATTACTGACCCTCTCCTCTGCGGCCCCGAGCCGACAGATGATCAGGGAGTCAGACGCGGCAAGGACTAAGGGAGCGGGTCTCACACTGGAGGTGCGAGACCCGCAGCGTCCTGAATCAGTCCCCGATGGACCCGATCACGGTGCAGAAGTTGCCGATGTGCTGCGTGCTGTCGCCGGTGACAGCGAGGGGGGTGTTGGTGAAGGCGCCGGGGTGGAAGTCCTGCTCGCAGTCCACCACCTGCAGGTTGTTGACGGCGAACGGGATGCCCTCGTCGTAGTCGTGGCCACCGTTGGCGCTGGCAACCCCGCCGCCGACCAGACCGAGGCCGCCGACCATGACCGCTACCGCCGCGACCTTCTTGAGCTTCTGCATCGTGTCTCCGATTTCTTCAGCACACGACCCCCTTACGGACCGTGTCCAACTCGTCACAGAAGATAACATGCGCCGCACTTAACCCGCTATTTCCGACACACCCGATTGGCTCAACCCAGAGAGTTATGCGCCTTTCGGCTGCGCCGACCCGCATTGAGTCGGACAGACCCTCGCATGGCACCGTCGGAGGCGACCCACCCCCTGAAGGCCGACAGCAGAGCGCCTCCGACGGCCACGCACCCAAGGACCTCAGAGTCCTCATGCGCACCGTTCGGAGGCGCTTTCCCTTCACATCCGAACCGGGAAGGCAGACGCCTTCCCGGTTGACAGTCACACGCGGGCCGCATCGCCGCTCGCGGGACTGCCTGCGCCCGGGATCAGTCCTCGATGGACCCGATCACGGTGCAGAAGTTGCCGATGGACTGTTCCCTGTCGCCGCCGACGGCGGCGGGGGTGTTGGTGAAGAGGGTGGTGCTGAAGTCCTGCTCGCAGTCCACCACCTGCAGGTTGTTGACGCCGAACGGGACGCCCTCGTCGTAGTCGTGGCCACCGTTGGCGCTGGCAACCCCGCCGCCGACCAGGCCGAGGCCGCCGACCATCGCCGCTACGGCCGCAACCTTCTTGAACTTGTACATGACTCTCCGATCCCTTCGCACACGACCCTCCTTACGGACCGTGCCCAACTCGTCACGGAAGATAACATATGGCGCAGTTTAGCTGTTATTTCCGATACACCCGATTGGAGGCAGTCGATGGAGTGATCTTTCGAAAGTGCCGGGCCGCATTGCGTCGGACAGGTCCTCAAGAGGGCCGCGGACGCGACCGAGCCGCTGAAAACCGACAGCGGAACACCTCCGACGGCCACGCACCCAAGAGCCGCAGAGTCCTCACAGACACCGTTCGCAGATGCTTTCCCTTCACGCCCGAAAGGCCTTGCACCCCGTGCGCCAGCCATCCGTGGGCCGTAACGCCACTCGCGGGAGCACGGCACCACTGGCGCCCGGGACCAGTCCTCGATGGACCCGATCACGGTGCAGAAGTTGCCGTGCTGTCGCCGATGACGGCGGCTGGGGTGTTGGTGCAGAGGCCTGATGGAAGCCCTGCTCGCGTCCACCTGCAGGCCATTGACGGCGATCGGGAACCCATCGGCTTCTTGCGTACAGCGAAGCGCCTCCGACAGGTGCGGCGACGAGGACCTCATATGCCCTCGTGCGCACCGGTCGGAGGCGCTTTCCGTTCACACCCCGGAGGTCCAGGACCATCCCGGGAAGAGGTCCCGGAATCAGTCTCCGATGGACCCGATCACGGTGCAGAAGTTGCCGATGGACTGCGAGCTGTCGCCGGCGACGGCGGCGGGAGTGTTGGTGAAAGCGGCGGGGGTGAAGTCCTGGTCACAGTCCACGACCTGGAGGTTGTTGACGGCGAACGGGAAGTCCCCGTCGTAGTCGTGGCCGCCGTTGGCACTGGCAACCCCGCCGCCGACCAGGCCGAGGCCGCCGACCATCGCCGCTACGGCCGCAACCTTCTTGAACTTGTGCATCAACGTCTCCGATTCCTTCACGCACACGACCCTCCTTACGGACCGTGTCCAACTCGTCACAGACGCTAACACGGGCCCCTCTTAAGCTGCTATTTCCGACACACCCGATTGAGTGTCACCTGTTGACTTATGCACCTTTTAGGACAACCAGAGGAGCCGACCGTACGGCAGTAGCCAGGGAAGAAAGGGGCCGCGGTCACCCTCTGGTGCCGAGTTCCTCACGCAGGTCCAGGTAGAAGCGCAGCCATACCCCGGACTGGCGAGGCACCCGGGCCGCCCGGTCGCCGGACACGGTCGCGGCCGGGGTCGTGGTCGTCCACGGCTCGGCGACCGCGCGCTCGAAGGCGATCGCGGTCTTCTCGTCGGCGGCCGCGGTCGCCCACCGGTGGGCGACCGCCCGGTGGAAGGCGAGCGCTGTCTCCTCATCGGCGGCCGCGGCATCCACGACCAGCAGACCCGGCTCCGCCATGTGCACGTCCTGAATCGGTTTCATGTCGGCCATGACGCCTTTCGCCGACGTGATCGTTCTCCCCACCTGGCACCTTCACCCGATCGAGATCATCAACGCCGTGGAACCGCCCGCGGGAGCGCCCGTGAGGGGCCGGGTCAGCCCACTGCCACCATGGTCAGCGCGGCCAGGACGGTGAGGACGGCCACCGGAAGCATGACGATCCGTGCCCACTCCATCGTCGCCCGCACGCTGTCGCACCTGGTGGGTAAGTCGGCGGTGGGCACGGCAGCGGGGAGGGTGCGGCAGCAACCGCAGTCACCCTCGCCGCTGTTCAGCCAGTCATCGACCGTCAGCCCGGCGAAGTCCGCCGGGGACCCGTCCTCGTCCCACATCCTCATGACGAGTTAAACGATCCGCCCCCCGCACGGATGCGACCGGAGGGCCGCCGCGGCAGTGCCATGGGGGTGAAAGGTGCTACAGATTTTCTAGTCATTCGTAGTCAGTTCTAGTCGCTTGTCTCGATTAGCGTGGCCTTGTGAAGCTTTCGGAGTGGGCGCGTCAGCAGGGCGTGAGCTACCAGACGGCCTGGCGGTGGGTGAAGGACGGGAAGATGCCCGTCCCCGTTCGCCAGGCGCCGTCCGGGACGTGGCTGGTCGACGAGGTCGCCGTCCAGTCCCACGGGCGTGTCGTGGCGTACTGCCGCGTGTCGTGCGCCGACCAGAAGAGTGACCTTGACCGGCAGGCCGCTCGGGTCGTGTCCGGCGCGAACAGGCTGGGCCTGGCCGTTGCCGAGGTCGTCACCGAAGTGGGTTCAGGGCTGGACGGGCGGCGCCGCAAGCTGCACCGTCTGCTGTCCGACCCGCAGGCGGCGGTGATCGTGGTTGAGCACCGCGACCGGCTGGCACGGTTCGGCGTCGAACACCTCGAAGCCGTCCTGGTCGCATCCGGGCGGCGCCTGGTCGTCCTCGACCCCACCGAGACCGACGATGACCTGGTGCCAGACATCACCGAGGTACTGACCTCGATGTGCGCCCGCCTGTATGGACGGCGGGCGGCGAAGAACCGGGCCGCCCGCGCGGTCGCGGTAGCGACCGGTGAGGCCGCCGAGTGAAGAAGTTCCAGCCGCAGCCCGGGTTCGTCGTGCAGGCGTACCGGTTCGCCCTGGACCCGAACACCACCCAGGAGCACGCGCTGCGCTCGCACTGCGGTGCCGCGCGTGCCGCGTACAACTGGGCTGTCGGCTGGGTGACCGCCTCCTGGTGGCAGCGCAAGGCCGAGGAAACGTACGGCATCGCCGAGGCGGAGCTGACCGAGTGGCGGCCGTGGTCGCTGCCGTCGCTGCGGAAGGCGTTCAACCAGGCCAAGACGACCGATGTGAGGTTCGCCGCCTGGTGGGAGGAGAACTCCAAGGAGGCGTACTCCACCGGCCTGGCGAACGCGTCGTCCGCGTTCGACAACTACGCCAAGTCCAAGCAGGGCAAGCGGCGCGGCAAGCGGATGGGCCCGCCCCGGCTCAAGTCGAAACGGAAAGCGCGCCTGGCCTGCCGGTTCACGACCGGCACGATCCGCGTCGACACCGACGGCCGGCACGTCACGCTGCCCCGGCTCGGGACGATCCGCGTCCATGAACCCACCAGCAACCTCCTCGCCCGCGTCAAGGCCCAGACCGCCCGCATCCTGTCCGCGACCGTCCGGCACGAACGCGGACGCTGGTTCGTCTCCTTCCAGACCGAGGTCAAACGCGACCTCGAACGGGTGGCACGCCCGGACGCGACGGTCGGTATCGACCTCGGCGTGAAGACCCTCGCCGTGATGGCCGACAGCACCGGTGAGATCCGCACCGTCCCCAACCCCGGGCACTACGAACGGGCACTGGGGCAGCTGCGCCGCGCCTCCCGCACCGTCTCCCGCCGCCAAGGCCCAAACCGGCGCACCGGACAGAAACCGTCGAAGCGGTGGGAGAAGGCCAACGCCGCCCGCAACACAATGCATCACCGGGTGGCAAACCTCCGCGCCGATGCCCTGCACAAGCTGACCACGAAGGTGGCGGCCGAGTACGGCACCGTCGTGGTCGAAGACCTGAACGTCGCCGGGATGCTCAAGAACCGGCGCCTGGCCCGCCGCATCGCCGATGCCGGATTCGGCGAGATCCGCCGCCAGCTCGACTACAAGACCCGCCAGCGCCACGCCACCCACACCATCGTGGCCAACCGCTGGTACCCCTCCTCCAAGACATGTTCCGGGTGCGGCGCGGTGAAAGCCAAGCTGCCGCTGCACGTCAGGACCTACGAATGCGACGCCTGCGGCCTGGTTGTGGACCGGGACGACAACGCCGCACTCAACCTCGCCGCGCTCGCGGCAGCCGCCGTAACTGGTACCGGAGTGGCCGGAGACCAGGACACCGCCCCGGTGGTGTCGAAGCCTCGTGGAGCCGACCAGAAGACCCGCGTCACCCGCACCCGCCGCAAGGCGAGCGCGGGGCGGGCAGGTGGCGCACCCCTGCCGCACCAGCGGCAGACGGAAGCGAGAGACCGTACTCAAGCCGAAGCTCTCACACTTTGGTGACGTGACGGACCTTCCGGGCCGAAACGCCCGGGATGCTGAGACCCGACCACGGTCTCGGCAACGGGAACGATCCACTGCCGCAGCAACCTTCCGGGCGGTGTCTGCCCATGCGGGCGGCCTCGCAATCCAGACGTCACTCTCGTGAGGGATGCGGCAGATCAACCGATTTATGCGAGCTGGTTCAGGA
Organism: Streptomyces sp. NPDC006332; assembly: GCF_040612855.1. Taxonomy (NCBI): domain Bacteria; kingdom Bacillati; phylum Actinomycetota; class Actinomycetes; order Kitasatosporales; family Streptomycetaceae; genus Streptomyces; species Streptomyces sp. NPDC006332. The sequence continues at coordinate 16,529 of NZ_JBEXRA010000088.1, read as the reverse complement.
CCTGGCAGGCGCGCTCGACCCCGTCCTCGGCCGTCAGCGTCCGGCCCAGTCGACGGGCCGCCTCAACATGGTCGCTGTCCTCGGTGACGGCTCGCAGTCGGTCGGCGAGAGCGGGGACGGTGAGGTGACGGGCGGGCAGGGGCTCGGGTCCCACGCCGAGGCGGTGCGCCCGGTCGGCCCAGTAGGGCTGGTCGCCGAAGAACGGGCAGACGACGGACGGCACTCCGGAACGCAGTGCCGACGCGGTGGTGCCCGCGCCGCCGTGGTGGACCACCGCGGCCATACGGGGGAACAGCCAGCTGTGCGGAGTCTCCTCGACCGCGAGCATGTCGTCGTCGCTCGTGGCAGGGTCTCCGGCCAGGACTCCGCGCAGTCCCGCGCGCCGCAGTGCGGCGCGTACGACGCGGTCGGTGGCCTTGGGGTCGCTGGTTCTCATGCTGCCGAAGCCCACGTACACGGGCGGCGGTCCGTCGGCCAGGAAGTCGAGCAGGCGCCGTGGTGGTTTCCACTGGGGCTGGTCGTGATGCCAGAAGCCGGTCAGGTGGACGTTGGGGCCCCAGTCGGGCGGGCGGGGTACGAGGGTGGGGCTGAACGCACACAGCACGGGGGCCCGGCGGAGTCGGCGGTGCGGTGCGAAAGGGGACAGCGCGGGGAGGGCGAGGTGTTCCCTGCGCCAGGTGTTGATGAACTGACGACACGCCAGCCACGCTCCCAGGTCGACCGCCTCGTAACTGAGGCGGTTTCCGATGGGTCCGAGGAACCGTGCGGCCGGTGTGAACGGGTGGGGGAAGGCGCCGGTCGGCTGGCTGGGCTGGAAGTGGACGAGGGCGTGCGGGACGCGCAGGTACTGGCTCAGGTGGACGCCGAGCAGACCGAAGGTGGGCGCCAGGACAAGGTCGGCTCCCTCGGCACCCGCCTGGGTTTCGGCGAGCAGACGGGCGAACAGGGGCCGCATGATCCGGTTGAGGCCGCGGATGAAGGCCACCGGGTTGCGTCGGCCGGCCAGCAGTTCCTGTCCTTCGGGTGATTCGATGATCTCGCTGGGGTCCGCCGGGAGAGCGTGGAACCGCAGCCCCGTCCCGGTGATCAGTGGCTCGTATCGGCTGCTGGCCAGCAGGCGGACGGAATCGCCCTGGCGGGTCAGGGCCTTGCCCAGCGCCAGACACGGCTGGACGTCCCCACGCGACCCGGCGGCGAAGATCACCACTGTCCGGCCCATGCTTGCCTCGCTCCTGGTCGTACGCGCGGAAAGCCCGGTTCGCTAGGAGAGTTCCTGGGTCACCGTGGGCCAGATGCTGTGCAGTTCGCGCTGCCAGTAGGGCCAGGAGTGCGTTCCGGGTTCGTAGAGGTTCGTCGTGACGTCGACGCCTGCGGAGCGGAGCGATTCGGCGAACTTGGTCAGCGAGGCCGGAAGTGCCGCTTCGGACACCGAGCCCACCCAGAGCGCGGAGGCCGTGTGGCCTTCGTCCAGTGGTCCGGGCGTTCCGTCTCCCGCGGACAGGTGGACCTTCGTTCCGAGGAAGGCGCCCGGCATGGCGGCCGGGTTGTGGGCCTGCCAGATGTCGCCGTGTCTCTTCGGGTCTCCCCAGACGCGATTGATGTCGACGCCCTCCATGACGGAGCCGAGACGAATAAGGAAACGCACCGTGGGGTCGTCGAGGTCGACGTACGAGCTCATGGAGGCCACGTAGCGGAACATTCCCGGATGACGGGCCGCGTAGTTGAGCGCGCCGAAGCCGCCCATGGACAGGCCGACGACCGCGCGGGAGGAGTTCGCCCGGAAACTCCGCTCCATGAGCCGGACGAGTTCGACGGTGTGGAAGGTCTCCCAGCGGGGCCTGCCGGCGTACCAGTCGGAGTAGTAGCCGTGCTCCCCGCCGTCGGGCATCACGACGAGTACCTCGGAGTTGTCCGCCAGTTCCTCGACGTCCGTCTCGCGCGTCCAGGAGGTGTAGTCGTCCGCGCCTCCGTGCAGCATGTAGAGCGCCGGGAAGGTGCGGTCCCGCTCGCTCTTCCAGCTCTTGGGGAGGATCACGCGGACCGGTACGGAGGCTCTCATGGCCTGTGACCGGACGGTCAGGTCCACCGTGCGGTCGTCGAGTTGGTCGACGTGGGTGATCCGGGCGCCGGTGCCGGCCGACCGGGACGCCTGCCGCTCACCGTTTCCGGCCGCGGCCGCGGCGGTGCCGTACAGGGGTGTGAGGAGCAGGAGGCAGGCCAGGAGTGAGCGGCCGGTGAGGCGGGCGGGGCCGGTGAGCATTCTGCGGGCGGAGGGCATGGGCGGGGGACTCCTTGGGGCGGATAGCGCCCTATCGGTATACGACATATACGTGCAGACCATGCCGACGTCGGCGCTCTCAGGCCCAGCCGACACGCCGATTTTATGTAGATATGATCAACTGATCACGATCAGGGCGATTCATGATGCTTCGCCGGTCGGCCTGTCATGGGGCCAGACGGAGGACTGTGCGGTTGCGCCATGTCGAGGCAGGCGGCTTGCTTTGAAGAGGTGGCGGGGAAGACCGGCCAGTGAACTGCGGGGCAGCCGCACGCGGCCCAGGAACCGTTGGGAGACTCCATGAGCACGACCATGTCCGAGGCCGTCATCGCGGGTGCTGACCGGGCCACGCTGGAGAAGCTGCCCCTGCCCGATGAGTTCGCCGCGGCCACGGTGCGACTGGCCGACATCAAGATGTTCCAGGACACCGAGGACAAGGACGTACAGAAGTCCCTCTCCGTGGAGCAGGTCCCGATGCCCGAACTGGCTCCGGACGAAGCCCTGATCGCGGTGATGGCGAGCTCCATCAACTACAACACCGTGTGGACCGCGATGTTCGAGCCGCTGCCGACGTTCCAGTTCCTCAAGCAGATGGGGAAGGCCGGGGGGTGGGAGGCGCGGCATGACCTTCCCTACCACGTGGTGGGGTCGGACGCCTCGGGTGTCATCGTGCGAACGGGGTCGTCCGTACGCAAGTGGAAGGTCGGGGACCACGTGGTGGTGGCGACGGCGTACGTCGACGACCAGGACCACGAGACACACCGGGACGGCATGCTCGGACAGGGGCAGAAGGCGTGGGGCTTCGAGACGAACTTCGGCGGACTGGCGCACTACGCGATCGTGCGGGCCAGCCAGCTGATGCCCAAGCCGGCCTTGCTCACCTGGGAGGAGGCGGCCGTCAATCCGCTGTGCGCCGGCACCGCGTACCGCATGCTGGTCAGCGACCGCGGGGCCCAGATGAAGCAGGGGGACGTGGTGCTGATCTGGGGTGCGACCGGCGGGCTCGGTTCCTACGCGGTCCAGCTCGTGCGCAACGGTGGCGGCATCCCGGTCGGCGTGGTGAACTCCCGTGAGAAAGCTGACCTGTTGCGGTCCCTCGGCTGTGAGGCGGTCATCAACCGCTCGGAGATCGAGGAGGGTGACGCCACCCTGCTGCAGCGGCCGGAGGGGTGGAAGAAGCTCGGCGCCGCCGTACGTGACGCGGCGGGCGAGGACCCGCACATCGTCTTCGAGCACGTCGGCCGGCAGACGTTCCAGGCCTCCGTCTTCCTCGCCAGGCGCGGGGGGACGGTGGTCACCTGCGGTTCCAGTACCGGCTACCAGCACACCTACGACAACCGCTACCTGTGGATGCGGCTCAAGAGGATCATCGGGAGCCACGGGGCCAACCTGCACGAGCAGTGGGAGGTCAACCGGCTGTTCGGCATGGGCCGTCTGCTGCCGGCGCTGTCGACGACGTACACCCTGGACGAGGTCGCGACGGCGACCAGGAGTGTGCAGACCAACCAGCACATCGGCAAGGTGGGTGTGCTGTGTCTCGCTCCGCGCTCCGGGCTCGGGGTGACGGACCCGCAGGCCAGGGAGCGCGTGGGCGAGGACCGTCTGCGCGCGTTCCGGAGCGGTGCGCTGCCGGGGGTTTCCTAGGGCGTGGGCGGGTCCCGCGATCCGCGCGGGACCGGTCGCCGCCGCGGGTCAGTCGCCGTGCCCGTCCAGGGCTTCGTCGCCGTGCCCTTCCAGGGCTTCGTCGCCGTGCCCTTCCAGGGCTTCGGTGAGGTGCCGCGCGATGACCTCGACATGGGGCGGGTCGATGAGCGACAGGTGGTCGCCCGGGACGGGGACCACCTCCAGCGACGGGCACAGCGGAGCCCAGCCGAGGTCTGCCTCCTCGCGCAGGTAGCGGGGGTCGAGGGCGGTGGTCAGCGGCTGTGCCTCCTGGGCGCGGTAGAGCACGACGTGGCCCGGGTAGGGGTGGGGCCTGTAGCGCTCCCCCACTCGCGCGTCGATGTAGGACGTGCGCTGGTGCTCCATGATTCCGGGGCTCATGTCGAGACCGGCCTCGGCGACGAGCCGCATGACCACGTCCATCTGCTGCTCGTCAGGCGTGGCGGCCAGTTCCTCGTAGGGCAGGTCGAGGGGGCGTCCGTACGTCTTCTCGATGTATTCGGCGAAGCGGCCGAACCGTTTGATGAGCATCTCCTTGGATTCCAGCCCCGGCAGAGCCGCCGGCAGGATGGTGTCGATGAGTCCGAGGAAGCCCACGCTCGCGTCCGTCTCGCGGAGCCGGCGGGCGACCTCGTAGGCGAGACAGCCGCCGAACGACCAGCCCAGCAGGTGGTACGGGCCCTCGGGCTGAAGTTCGCGGATGAGGCCGACGTAGTGGGCGGCCTTCTCCTCCATCGTCCGCAGACTGTCCACGCGGTCGAATCCGTACACATTGCGTGTGGTGGGGAGCAGCTGGACGAGTGGCCGGTAGACCGAGGTCGGTCCGCCGGCGGGGTGGAAGGTGAACAGGGCGGGGCGGTCGGCGCCGGGCCGGCCGTCGCGGAGGACACGCAGGACGGACTCGCCGGTTCCGTTCACCACCGGCCGGATCAGCTCCGCGAGGGTGGCGACGCTGGAGTGGGCGAGGACGCGCTCCGCGGTGAGGCCCGGTGCGGTGGCGTCCAGGCGTCGGTGGACGCCCTCCACCAGGTGATGTGCGGTGCGCCGGTCGCCACCCGCGGCGACGAAGTCCTCGTTCACGTCCTTCGGCGGGTGTCCGAGGATCTCCTTCCAGACACTGGCCACCACGCGTTCGGCGGCGTCGCGAGGGGCCAGCCTGGTCGGCAGCGTCGGGGTCGCACCGGCGCGGGCGTGCTGCTGCCCGGTGTTCCGCGGTTCGTTGTCCGCCGAGGCCTCACGGGGATCAGCCCGCAGCAGACCCAGTTCCCGCAGTACCGCGTCACCGACGGCACGGAGCGTGGCACCCCGCAGAAGGAGAGGGGCGGGCAGCGCCACGGCGAAGTCCTGCTTGGCGGCGTTCTGGATCCGCACCGTCATGAGGGAGTCGAGACCGAGGTCGGTCAGCGGAGTGTCCTCGTCCAGGTCCTGGACCGCGCGTCCCATGACCGCGGCTGTGCGTCTGACGAGACGTTCGTAGATCTTGGCGGGGGCCGCCTCGCCCAGCGTCGCGATGCCGGCCGGGCCGTCCCATTCGTCGTCGGGGAGGTGACCGCCCCCCAGGACCCCCGCGAAGAAGGGGACGGCGTCCAGTCCGGGGAAGGCCTCCAGTGCCCGACGGGCGTCCAGACGTACCACGCCGGTGTGCGCCCTGCCCCGGATGACGAGCGCCTGGAGAGCGTCCAGTCCCTCGGCGGAGGTGATGGGGTCGAGGGCGATCGCGGAGTTCACGGCGGGGTCACGGGGTGCCGCGCCCAGCTCTGCCCAGGGGCCCCACGCGAGGGCGGTCGCCGGCCGGCCGACGGCGCGGCGGCGGTGGGCGTGCGCGTCCAGCCAGGCGTTGGCGGCGGCGTAGGCGGCCTGGCCGGGGGAGCCGAAGAGGGCGGCGGCGGAGCTGTACAGCAGCCACCAGTCGAGGTCGTGCCCCTCGGTGGCCGCCTCCAACTCGAGGGCTCCGGTGACCTTCGGCCGGAAGACGGCGTCGATGTCGGACGGTTGCAGGTCGGTGATGATGCGGTCGTGGAGCACCGCCGCGGCGTGCGCGACCCCGCACAGGGCATGCCCCTCGGACACCGCCGCCTCGACCAGCCGCGCGGCCACACCGGGATCGGCGACGTCTCCGCGCACCACGGCGACGGAGGTGCCGAACTCGCCGAGTGCGGTGAGGGCGGACTGTGTGTCGGGGTCCGGGGCACGGCGACCGTTCACGACGACGCGGCCCGCGCCCTGTTCGGCCAGCCGTCGCGCCGTCGCGAGGCCCAGGCCGGACAGACCTCCCGTCACGATGTACGCGCCGTCGGGACGCGCGAAGGGCACGCGGCCGGGCGCGTCGTCCGGGTCCGCGGCGGCCAGTCGGGCGACGAAGCGGGTCCCGGCACGCCAGGCGACCTCGTCGGCCTCGCCGTCGCAGAGCAGTTCCTGGACCAGGTCGTCGACGAGACCGGGTTGCGGGTCGATGTCCACCAGCGTCGTGCGCAGAGTGGGCTGTTCCAGGGCCAGTACGCGTACCAGTCCGCGCAGCGCGGCCAGATCGGGGTTACCGGTCTCTGCGGGGACGACGGACCGGGCCCGCTCGGTCACGAGCCACAGCCGGGGAACCGACAGTGGCCGCGGGTCCGCGGCCAGCCGACGGGCGACGTCCGCGGCGGCGTGCAGCCCGCGACAGGTTCCGGGCGGTTCGGGGCCGTCCGTCACGAGCATGACCAGGGCGGCCCGCCCGTCGTGTGTCTGTTCGCGCCAGCCGTCCAGCAGGCCGGGGAAGGAGCCGTCCCGGGTGTGCGCGACCGTCACCTCGACGCCCTGCTCCTCAAGGGCCGACTTGAGGGGGACGGCACAGGGGTTCCCGCTGCCCTCGGGCTGGTCCGTCAGCAGGAGGACATGGGTCGGTGGGGAGGGGACGGAGACCGGGGCTTTCTCCCACTCGATCTCATAGGTCGTCTCATCGAGCGGCCGCGGGACCTCCGCCGGTCCGACGGCCCGGAACAGCGTCTCGTGAGCCACGATCAGCTCCCGTCCCCCGTCGTCCTCCGCGTGGATGTCCCACCGGCCGCGGTGGGATCGGTCCGGGGCTCCGTCGCCGGAGGTCGGTTCGTCGGTACGGGGCAGGCACCGGACCCGGCATTCGGCATCGGCGGGGACCTGTAGCCGTACCCGCAGAGACCGCACGGTGACCGGAACCTCTTCGGTGGCGGACGGCGCGGAGTCCGCCCCGGGCAGGTCCCGACGGGTCGGCGCGTGCAGGACGGCGTGCAGGAGCTTTCCGTGTCGTTGGTCCGGTGCGTGGTCCTCGGCGGCGGGGACGGGGAAGGCGTCCTCGAAGGGAGCGGCGGTCGCGGCGGGCTCACGAGGCGTCAGCGCGTCGGGGCCGGTGAGTACGCGGGCCGAGGCGTGGCGCAGCCAGGCGCCGGCGGCGGACCGGGAGTGGATGCTGACGGTGGCCTGATCGCGGCCCTCCGGCTCCCAGACGGTGGTGACCGGTGTCCTCGCGGAGATCGGCAGCCACTGATGGACTGTCAGGTCCTCGATGCGTACCGACTCGGTGGCCGTCGCGGTCGTGGCCGTCGCCGTGGTGATCGTGGCGGTCGCCGCGGCGATCACGAGTTCCGCGCACGCGGGCAGCGTCAGAACGGGCCTGCCGTGCAGCGTGGACGGCTGCCGGTTCCAGCCGTCGGTGCCGATGTCCCCGTGCCACAGGACCCGGTCCGTGCCGGGATCCTCCACCCGCGCCCCCAGCAGCGGGTGGCCGCCCACCTGGGACGGACGCCTGGACCGGCTGCCGCGACGGAACCAGTGCGGGACATGACGCCAGGGAGGGCTCGGTACGGTCAACCGCTCACCGTCCGGCCACAGTTGGTCGGCCAGGCCGTCCACCTGGGCCAGGTGGAGCTCCGCGAGCGCGGTGCGCAGGTGCACGCTTTCGTCACTGTCGCGGCGGATCGTGGACAGCACGCGCCCGCGCCCCGGGATCACCGCGTCGAGCGTCTCGGTGATCGGGACGACGGCGATGGGGTGCGGTGACACCTCCAGGAAGAGGTCGTGGCCGTCGGCTGCCGCGGCGGCCACCGCCTGCTGGAAGCGGACGGGGCGGCGGGCGTTGGCGGTCCAGTAGTCCGCGTCCGCGTGGACCTCGGTGCGCGGGTCGTCGAGGACGGTCCCGTACCAGGGGATGGTCGCGGCTCGTGGGCTGATGCCGTCGAGGGCGTCGCGCAGCGCCGGAAGGACGGGATCGACCGCCGGTGAATGTCCGGCGCCGCTGACCGGGAGGAGGCGGGCGAGCCGCCCCCGCGCCTCGACTTCCTCGACGAGACGGGCGATCGGTTCGCTGGGCCCGGTGACGGTGCACCGCTGCGGCGAGGCGTACACCGCGATGCTGACCTCCGGTCGGCGGCCCAGGACGTCGGCGCGGGCTTCCTCCGGCAGCTCCACGGCGGCCATGGCGCCGGCCTGTGCCTGGTCGACGGTGGCGAGCCGGGTGGAACGGGCGAGGATCACCCGTAGGCCGTCGCGAGTGTCCAGGGCGCCGGTGACCACGGCCGCGGTCACTTCTCCCATCGAGTGTCCGATGACGGCGGCGGGTACCACTCCGTAGGCCCGCAAGGTGTGGGCCAGGGCGAGTTGCAGGCCGAACAGGAGCGGCTGGGTACGGTCGACGCCGGTGCCCCGGTCCGTGCCGGCGAGCAGGTCCGTGCTGGAGAGCATGTCCGTCAGGGAGATGCCCGTCTCCGCCTCGAAGGCGGGGTCCAGTTCGCCCACGGACGCGGCGAAGCGGGGATCCTCGCGCAGCAGTCGGCGGCCCATCCCATTCCACTGGGATCCGTAACCGGAGAAGACGAGAACGGGGCGGCGTGACGTCTCCCCGTCAGCTTCATGAGCGTGTTCGGTCCGTGAGGGCACGACGCCCGTCGGGGACTCGCCCTTGGCGAGCGCCCCGAGCGCGGCGGTGAGGTCGTGCGGCTCCCGGCCGACGACGGCAGCCCCTGCCGGGCCCCGGCGTCGGTGCGCCAGCGTGTGGCAGACGTCGGTGAGCGACAGAGCGGCGCCCCGCGTGTGCAGCCACCGGGCGAGAGAGGTGGCGGCGTCTTTGATCCGGTCCGGTGTGCGTGCCGTGACCAGCAGGATGTGCGGGACGCCCTCGTCGGTTCGCCCACGTGTGTCCTGCCGGGGCGCGTCGGCGGGCGAGGGGTCGGGCTGGGGCTCGGGCGCCTGCTCCAGGACGGCGTGGGCGTTGGTGCCGCCGAAGCCGAACGCCGACACCCCCGCCAGGGCGGGGCGCCCGTCCTCGGTCGGCCAGTCGGTGGGCTCGGTGACGACGCGCAGGCCCAGCTCGGTGAAGTCGATGTGGGGGTTGGGGCTGTGGAAGTGGAGGCTGGCGGGCAGCGTCGCGTGGTGGAGCGAGAGCACCGTCTTGATCAGGCCGACGATTCCCGCCGCGCCCTCCAGGTGCCCCAGATTGCTTTTGACCGAGCCGATCAGCAGCGGCCGGCCGGGCGGGCGGTCACGGCCCAGGACGGCGCCCAGGGCGCCCGCCTCGATGGGGTCGCCCAGCAGCGTTCCGGTGCCGTGCGCTTCGACGTAGCCGATGTCCGTCGCGTCCGTGCCGGCGTCCCGCAGCGCGCTGCGCAGCAGTGCCTCCTGGGCGACCGGGTTGGGTGCGGTGAGCCCGGCCGAGCGGCCGTCGGAGTTGACGGCCGTGCCGCGGACGACGGCCAGGATCCGGTCGCCGTCGCGCTCGGCGTCGGTGAGCCGTTTGAGGACGACGACACCGCATCCCTCGCCGCGTGCGATGCCGTCGGCCCGCGCGTCGAACGGCTTGCATCTGCCGTCCGGTGCCAGCGCGCCGACCTGGTCGAAGTTGGCGGTGACGGCCGGTGAGAGCAGCACGTTGACTCCGGCGGCCAGAGCGGTGTCGCAGTCACCGTCGCGGAGGCTGCGGCAGGCCTGGTGCAGGGCGACCAGGGACGAGGAACAGGCGGTGTCGATGGTCATGCTGGGGCCGCGGAGGTCGAGCAGGTAGGACAGGCGGTTGGCGGCGATGCTGCCTGCCGCCCCGCTGCTCGTCCACGGCGTGACGCCCGGCAGGTCCGCCGTGGTCAGATGCCCGTACTCGAGGGCGCTGAGACCGACGAACACGCCGGTCGCGCTGCCTTGCAGGGCGGAGAGTGGAATTCCCGCGTGGTCGAGGGCCTCGCACCCCACTTCGAGAAGGAGCCGTTGCTGGGGGTCCATGACGTCGGCCTCGCCGGGCGTGATCCCGAAGAAGTCGGCGTCGAAGCCCTCGATGTCGTCCAGGAAGGCGCCCCAGCGAGTGGTACGTGCCAGTACCGCCGCGGTCTGGGGCGCCCCGTCGTCGAAGTGCTGCCAGCGTTCGTCCGGGACCTGGCTCACCGCGTCCGTCCCCGCGAGGAGCGCCTCCCAGAAGGCGTCCGGTCCGTTGATGCCGCCGGGGAGGCGGCATCCGACACCGACCACCGCGACCGCGTCGGTGCCGGAGTGGTCGGTGGCGGAGTGGTCGGTGGCGACGGCCGCGGTCGGGGTGCGGGTGCCGTCTTCGCGTGGGTCTCCCGGCGCCAGCCTGCGGGCCAGCTGCTCGATGCTCGGGTTCTCCCACACCAGGGTGGCGGGCAGTGTCCGGTGGAGCAGCTGTTCCAGCCGTCCGCTGAGACCGACCGCGTCACGCGAGGTCAGTCCGTACTCGGTCAGGGGACGTTGGTCGTCGAGCTCGTCGCCGGTTACGCCGCACAGGTCGGCGACCAGTTGACGCAGCAGGGTGCGCAACTCGGCGGCCGTCGCCTCTCCGGGTGCGCCGGTCATGCCGCGCCGGTTCTCTTCGGTGCCGCGGGTCTCGTGGCCGTCCAGGTGCCGTCGAGGTAGCGGGCGCGGCAGGCGGCGCGGGCCACCTTGCCGCTGGTCGTGCGGGGTACGGCGCCCGGTGGGGCGTAGACGAAGTCGTGGACGGCGATGCCGTGGGTGACCGAGACGGCCCCGCGTACGGCTCGGGTCACCTCGTCGAGGCGCGTGTGCGGGTCGGAGACGGCGGAGGCGTGCTCGGCGACGACGACGAGCCTTTCGCCCTCGTCGGTGGGCACGGCGAACGCGGCCGTGTGGTGGCGCCGGACGGCGGGGTGCGCGTTCTCCACGGTGAGTTCGATGTCGTGCGGGTAGTGGTTGGTGCCGTCGACGATCACCAGGTCCTTGATGCGACCGGTGACGTAGAGCTGTTTGTCGTGCCAGATCCCCAGGTCGCCCGTGCGCAGCCAACGCCGCGCCGGATCGTCCGGGTCCTCGCCCTCCATGACGGCGCCGAAGTGGTGTCCGTCCTGCGGGCGGCCCCAGTAGCCGCGCCCGATGTTCGGGCCGCGCAGCCAGATCTCCCCGACCGTCCCGTCGTCCTGCCGGCGACCGGTGGCCGGATCGACGATGGCCACCTCCTGGTCGGTCGGCCGGCCGCAGGCGACCAGTTCGGTGACGGATCCCCCTTCGGCCGGTTCGGCGACACGTGCGATCCCCTGCGCCAGCAGCTCCCGGTCGAAGGGGGTGACGGTCGGTTCCTCCCCGGCGGGCGACGCCGCGACGAACACGGTGGCTTCCGCGAGGCCGTAGGAGGGGCGCATGGTGGTCCGGTGGATGCCGGACGGCGCGAAGGCCTCGTGGAAGCGCTCGAGGGTCCGCGGGCTGACGGGCTCGCTGCCGTTGATCATGACGGCGACGGAGCCCAGGGACAGGTCCGTCCGTTCCTCGGGTGGTACCCGGTGAACGCAGTAGTCGTAGGCGAAGTTCGGTGCGGCGGTGAGGGCCCCGTCGTGCTGCGTGAGCAGGCGGAGCCAGCGGACCGGTTGTTGGACGAACGCCAACGGATCCATGAGGACGGACGGCATGCGGCGCACGAGCGGCATGACGATCCCGATCATCAGGCCCATGTCGTGATACAGCGGGAGCCAGCTCACGACGGAGCGGAGCCCGGGGCCCACGTCATACGCTTCCAGTGTTTGCCGCGCGTTGACGCAGACGTTGGCATGGGTGATCTCCACCCCGGACGGCGTCCGCGTCGAACCGGACGTGTACTGGAGGTAGGCGCAGTCCTCGGGCAGGGGCTCCAGGGCGGTCCGGGCCTCCGCACCCGGCGTGCCGGCGGTCCGCACCAACCCCTCGACGCTCATGACACGCACCGGGGGCGTGATTCCGTGGCCGGTGCAGAAATCGGCCACCGCTTCCCGTTGGTCGGGGGCGGAGATCGCGAGGGCGGACTGTGCGTCGGCCAGCACGGCCGCCAGTTTCTCGCCGTGGCCGGGCAGGTCGGGCGGGAAGAGCGGCACGGCGATCGCGCCCGCGCACAGCGAGCCCAGGAAGCCGACGACGTAGTCGAGGCCCTGCGGCGCGACGATGGCCACGCGCTCGCCCACCGCGCCCGCCCGGCGCAGTCCCGCCGCCACCGCCCGCACCCGGGTGTCCAGCTCGTTCCACGTCAGCTCGACGGAGGTCCCGTCCCGGTCGGCGTGGAAGTCCACGAAGGTGAACGCTGTCTCATCGGGCGCCTGCCGGGCGGAGAGGGCCAGATGGCGGCTGAGCGTGTCGCCCGTGACTGACGACATTTGATCACCATGCCTTCGCTGGAGGCACTTCCGTTCTTTCCGGAACTGCCTGAAACGCCCCTATTTGGAGCCAGCGAAACATGAACAGATAATGTTGATAGATCGACACGCCGGGTGCGCGGCACGGATACCGTCGTTCGCATCCGTGCCGTCGCCTACGACACCACGTCCTTGCGGGCGAACCCCCTGAAGGCCAGCGCGAACAGCACGAGGGCGTATGTGACGGAGACGGCGGTGCCCTGGATCATGCCGGACCACTCGGGGGTGGCCTGCACCGCGTCGGCCCACGCGAACTGCCAGTGCGCGGGCAGGAAGTCGCGCCAGTGGTCGAGAGCCGTCACGGCGTCCAGGACGTTGCCGACGATGGTCAGACCGACCGCGCCGCCGACCGCGCCGAGCGGCGCGTCGGTCTTCGTCGACAGCCAGAACGCCAGCCCGGCGGTGACCAGTTGGGACACGAAGATGTACGCGACAACGACCACGAGTCGCTGCGCCGCCGTGCCCGGCGCGAGCGAGCCGCCGGTGGGGATCTGCAGGGGCCCCCAGCCGTAGGCGGCCGAGCCGACGGCCAGGGCCGTCACCGGCAGCAGGATCATCGCGGCCAGGCTGAGGCCGAGCCCGACGACGAGCTTCGACCACAGCAGCCGCGCGCGCGGCACCGGAGCGGCGAGGAGATAGCGCAGGGAGGACCAGCTGGCCTCCGAGGCCACCGTGTCCCCGCAGAACAGGGCGACCGGCACGACCAGCAGGAAACCGGCGGACACGAACAGGTTCACGGCGGCGAAGTTGGCGCCGGAGGACGTGGCCGTGGACATCAGGGTGATCCGGTCGTCGTTCCCGTCCGGCGTGCCGCCGATGGCGAACGCGATGAGCAGGACGAACGGCAGGGCGGCGAGGATCCCGCCCATGACCAGGGTGCGACGCCGCTTCAGCTGGCGGACCAGCTCCACCCGGAGAGGAAGCGTGCGGCCCGCCCGGTAGCCGGAGGCGACCTCGGTGCGTTCGACGAGGGTGCTCACGCGGAGCCTCCGATCAGGGTGAGGAAGGCGTCTTCGAGGCGGCGGTGCGGGCCCACCGCCTGGACGGGCACTTCGAGCCGGACGAGTTCGACGACCAGGCGCCGCGCGCTGCCGTCGGCGTCGAGGCGGACCAGGAGTCCGTCGTCGGTGCGTACCGCCGACGCCACGCCCGGCAGCGCGGCGATCTTCTCCACGACCGGCTCCTCCACGGGCGCTGCGGTGCCGACGAGAAGGGTGTCGCCGGAGCCGATGATGTCCGCGACCGGACCGGCCTGCACGAGCCTGCCCCGGTCCATGACCACGAGGTGCGTGCAGGACTGCTCGACCTCCGCCAGCAGGTGGCTGGAGACGATCACCGTGCGGCCGGCCGCCGCGTAGCGGATCATCACCTCGCGCATCTCGCGGATCTGTGGCGGGTCGAGGCCGTTGGTGGGTTCGTCGAGAATGAGCAGGTCCGGCAGGCCGAGCATGGCCTGGGCGATGGCCAGGCGCTGGCGCATGCCCTGCGAGTAGGTGCGGACGGCGCGGGCCAGCGCGTCACCCAGGCCCGCGATCTCCAGGGCCTCGTCCAGGTGGGCGTCCTCGACGGGACGGCCGGTCGCCTGCCAGTACAGCTCCAGGTTCTCCCGACCGGAAAGGTGCGGGAGGAACCCGGCGCCCTCGACGAACGCACCGACCTTCGACAGCACCGGGGCACCGGGCCGGATCGCGTGGCCGAAGACCCGGATCTCGCCGCCGTCGGGCCTGATCAGGCCCATGAGCATGCGCAGGGTGGTCGTCTTGCCGGCGCCGTTGGGGCCCAGGAGTCCGAGGACCTGTCCCTTCTCCACACGGAACGACAGCTCCTTGACCGCGTACCGGTCGGTGGACTTGGCGTACCGCTTGCTCAAGTCGGTGATCACCAGGGGGACTTCGGCCAGCTCCGGGGCCGGGGCCGGGGTGGCCGTGCGGCGGCGGGCGGTGAGCAGCAGGGCCAGGGCGGTCAGCGCGCCCGCGAGCGGCAGCCACCACACCCACGTGGGCAGCGAGGCGGCCGCGGTCCGCACACCGGGGGCCGTGGGCACCTTGAGGTCGCCCTTCAGGGAGACGGTGTACGTCGCCGGGGCGGCCGGGGAGGCGTATCCCAGGTCGGTGGAGGCGAGGACCAGGCGCAGCCGGTGGCCCTTCTCGATGTCGTGGTCGACGGCGGGCAGGGTGATCGTCACGTCCTTGCCGGCCTTGGCGCCCTCGACCCTGAGGGGCGTGACGAGCTGGGAGGGCAGCACCTGTCGGCCGCCGTCGGGTCCGACGTCGTACACCTTCCCGAACAGGACGGCGTCGTCGCTGGTCGACTTGACGTGGAGGGTGGCCGTCGGCGATCCGGTGATGCGCAGGTCGTCGGTGACCGGCGCCGACTCGAACGCGGCGTACTGGCCGGGGAAGTCCAGCGAGACGCCGACGCCCAGCGAGGAGAGCTGGGCGAGTCCGCCGCCGCCGAGGCCGGGCAGCGCGGAGACGCCGGGCGGGCTGGCGCCCGCCGGGTTGTCGAAGCGCTGCTCGCGGCCTTTCAGGGCGATGGATTCCGGTCCGCTCTCCAGACCGGGGTAGGTCGCGCCGTCGGCGCCCCGCAACAGGGCCTGTCCGTCGGTGGAGTCGACGCCTCCTGTGCGGGTGACGCGGAAGGCGGGGCCGGTGTCGGCGCCCTTGTCGTCCTTGAGGTAGCGGTCGAACCAGGAGGTGACCCGGGCCTGGACCCGGCCGGTCTCCATGTCGCCGCCGTCGTGCCCGCCCGCGATCCAGTCGACGTCGACGGGGGCGCCGCCTGCCCGGATCGCCTTCGCCGCGGCGTCGGCCTGCCCGAGCGGGAAGAGGGAGTCGGTCTGGCCCTGCATCAGGAGCGTGGGCACCTTGATGCGGTCGGCGACCGCGGAGGGCGAACGTTCCTGAAGGAGCTTCACGGCCTGCGCGTCCGGCCGGCCGGACTCGGCGACCCGCTGGTACATCCGGCACAGCTGCGGCTCGAACCTGTCGCAGCCGCCGCCAGTGTTGACGAAGATGCCCGCCCAGAGCTTCTTGAAGACGCCGTTCGGGAAGAGCGCGTCGGCGAGGTTCCAGTAGGTGATCGCCGGGGCGACGGCGTCCACCCGGTGGTCGAGTCCGGCGGTCTCCAGCGCGATCGCGCCGCCGTACGACGCGCCCGCCATGCCCACACGCGGGTCACCGGGCTTGTCGAGCTGGACCTGCGGCTGTTTCGCCAGCCAGTCGATGAGCTTTCGGACGTCGGCGACCTCGCCCTTCGGGTCGTTCAGCCCGATCTTGCCGGTCGACTTGCCGAAGCTGCGGGCCGACCAGGTCAGTACCGCGTACCCGTCCCGGGCCAGGTCCTCCGCCTGCTGCCGTACGTCGGCCTTGCTGCCGCCGAAGCCGTGCGCGAGCAGGACGGCGGGACGACGGCCGGTTCCTGATGAGGTGAAGTACGAGGTGTCGATGCGGACGCCGTCGAGTGGCATCACCTGGTCGGCGCGGTTCACCCTGGGCGTGTCGTCGTCGGCGACGGCCGTCCATGTCCCGGCGCCGCCGAGCACCACGACGGCGGCCGCGGTGGCGGCGAGCCGTCGCGGTCCCCGGAGCATGCCTCGTAGCCGGGGCAGTCGAAGATCCATGCGTCAACGGTACGGGGTGACGCTGTCGGGGTTTATCGACTGTGGGCTGAAGTGAGCGCCATCCCCCGGAGGTACGGGGGCGGTTTCATGTACCGCGTCCGTGGTACGGCGGCCAGGAGCTCGGGCGTTTCTGTTGTGCGCCGGGGGCGGGTGCGTTGTGGCTGGTCGCGCCCCTGCGGCGGAGCCGCATATGGGACACCGCCCCGCGCCCCTTGGGTCCGTTGGTCTTCCCGGATGGAGACAAGCCACCGCGTCTCGCTGCGGCGGGCCGTCCGCGATGCGTTGCCCGACGTACGGGGAACGCACCATGGCGGTGGGGCAGCTCGTCGGTCAAGAAGACGAC
>NZ_JBEXRA010000087.1:0-22421 GCF_040612855.1 Streptomyces sp. NPDC006332 | reverse complement strand
GCTCCCCCACTCTCGGCTTCGCTCGAGCGGGGGGACCCCCATGACGTCGCAGGGCCCGCCCTTCGGGCGGACGACGCGACTTTGCGGACACCCCCAAGGAGCCCGGTCCATCGACGGACCGGGCTGCACCCCCCACCGCGCCACCACGAGGAGGACATCGCGTATGGCACAGCCGCAGCAGTCAGAAGGGGCGGGGGCGAAGCGCCCGCGGACGGCCGGGGCAGCGCGTCCACCGAGGCCTGCGGACGAGAAGCCGTCACTGCGTGTCGGCATGATCGGCTACGCCTTCATGGGCGCTGCCCACTCCCAGGGCTGGCGCACCGCGGGCCGTGTCTTCGACCTCCCCCGCAGCCCGGTGCTGTCCGTGATCTGCGGGCGCAACGCGACCGCGGTCCGGGCGGCGGCCGACCGGCACGGCTGGGCGGCGACCGAGACCGACTGGCGGGCCCTGCTGGAACGGGACGACGTGGACCTCGTCGACATCTGCACCCCCGGCGACAGTCACGCCGAGATCGCCCTCGCCGCGCTGGCCGCCGGCAAGCACGTGCTGTGCGAGAAGCCCCTCGCGAACACCGTCGAGGAGGCCGAGACGATGACCGCCGCGGCCGAAGCGGCCCACCAGCGCGGGCAGGTGGCGATGGTCGGCTTCAACTACCGGCGGGTGCCCGCCACCGCGCTGGCCCGCTCCATGGTCGCCGAGGGCCGCCTCGGAGCCCTGCGGCACGTGCGGGTGACCTACCTCCAGGACTGGCTGGTGGACCCGCAGTTCCCCCTCACCTGGCGGCTGCGCAAGGAGAGCGCGGGCTCCGGTTCGCTCGGTGACCTTGGGGCGCACATCATCGACCTGGCCCAGTACCTGACGGGTGAACAGCTCGCCGGGGTCTCCGCGCTCACCGAAACCTTCGTGAGGGAACGCCCACTGCCCGCCGGGCCGACCAGCGGCCTGGCGGCCGTCTCGGCCAACGGCGCCGGGCAGGTCACCGTGGACGACGCCGCCGTGTTCACCGGCCGCTTCGCCTCCGGAGCTCTCGCCTCCTTCGAGGCAACCCGCTACGCCACCGGCCGCAAGAACGCCCTGCGCATCGAACTCAACGGCGAGCGCGGCTCGTTGGCGTTCGACCTGGAACGCCTCAACGAACTCTCCTACCACGACGGCACGGAACCCGGAGCGCACGCCGGCTTCCGCCGCATCCTGGTCACCGAACCCGAGCACCCCTACCTGGAGGCCTGGTGGCCGCCGGGCCACGGTCTCGGCTACGAGCACACCTTCGTCCACCAGGCCCGCGACCTGGTGCACGCGATCGACGAGGGCCGCCGCCCCGAACCCTCCTTCGCCGACGGGCTGCAGGTGCAGCGGGTGCTGGCGGCCGTGGAGGAGAGCGCGGAGAAGAACTCCGTCTACACACCCGTCGCGATCTGAGGAGGCGTACACACATGCCGCGCAGGTTCACGCTGTTCACCGGTCAGTGGGCGGACCTCCCGCTCGAAGAGGTCTGCCGCCGGGCGCGCGACTTCGGCTACGACGGACTCGAACTCGCCTGCTGGGGTGACCACTTCGAGGTCGACAAGGCACTCGCGGACCCCTCGTACCTGGACTCCCGTCACCAACTGCTCGACAAGTACGGACTGAAGTGCTGGGCGATCTCCAACCACCTGGTCGGCCAGGCGGTGTGCGACGCCATCATCGACGAACGCCACCAGGCGATCCTGCCCGCCCGTATCTGGGGCGACGGCGAGGCGGAGGGCGTCCGGCAACGGGCCGCCGCCGAGATCGCGGACACCGCGCGCGCCGCGGCCGCCTTCGGCGTCGACACCGTGATCGGCTTCACCGGCTCCGCGATCTGGCACCTGGTCGCGATGTTCCCGCCCGCCCCCGAAACCATGATCGAACGTGGTTACGAGGACTTCGCCGAGCGCTGGAACCCGATCCTCGACGTCTTCGACGCGCAGGGCGTGCGGTTCGCGCACGAGGTCCACCCCAGCGAGATCGCGTACGACTACTGGACGACGCAGCGCACCCTGGAGGCCGTTGACCACCGGCCGGCCTTCGGCCTGAACTTCGACCCCTCCCACTTCGTGTGGCAGGACCTCGACCCGGTCGGCTTCCTGTGGGACTTCCGTGACCGGATCTACCACGTCGACTGCAAGGAGGCCCGCAAGCGGCTCGACGGCCGCAACGGACGCCTCGGCTCCCATCTGCCGTGGGGCGACCCGCGCCGGGGCTGGGACTTCGTCTCCGCGGGCCACGGCGACGTCCCCTGGGAGGACGTCTTCCGGATGCTGCGCTCCATCGACTACCAGGGCCCGATCTCCGTCGAGTGGGAGGACGCCGGCATGGACCGGCTCCAGGGTGCGCCTGAGGCACTGGCCCGCCTCAAGGCGTACGACTTCGAGCCGCCGTCCGCCTCCTTCGACGCGGCGTTCGGCGGCAACGACCAGTCCTAGTTCCTCTTTGTGAGTTCCGGGGTGACGGCGCACCCCGGCGCAAGGCACCCGCATGCACAACCGGCCCCTTCTGGAGGCACCCGTGCACACGAACGACGGCACCACCAGCACCGACGGACCCCCGACCCACAGACGACGCCTGTCCTTCCGTGTCTCCTCGGGCGGAGCGGGCGGCACGCTGGTCGACGACTTCGTCCTCCCCACGAGCTGAGCGGAGGTGATCCTCATGCGCTCCACCGGGCGCTTCGTCACGGCCATCGCGGGCGCGGCCCTGCTCCTGGGCTGCGTCTCGGGCCCCGCGTCCTCACAGGCCGCATCCTCGGACGGGGTCCACGGCCCGCGGGTGCTGGTCTTCTCCAAGACGGCCGGCTTCCGGCACGACTCGATCCCCGCAGGCATCGCGGCGATCAGGGAACTGGGCGACAGCGACGGCTTCAAGGTCGACGCCACCGAGGACGCGGGCGTGTTCACGACGCGCACCCTGCGGCGCTACGACGCGGTCGTCTTCCTCTCCACGACGGGAGACGTCCTCGACCCCGCCCAACAGCGCGCCTTCGAGGGCTACATCCACCGCGGCGGCGGCTACGTCGGCGTCCACGCGGCCGCCGACACCGAGTACGACTGGGAGTTCTACGGCGGTATCGCCGGCGCCTACTTCCAGTCCCACCCGGCGATCCAGCCCGCGACGATGACCGTCGAGGACGGCGCGCACCCGGCGACCTCGGGGCTCCCGCGGGCCTGGGAACGCACCGACGAGTGGTACAACTACCGCTCCAACCCCCGAGGCCGCGTCCACGTCCTCGCCTCCCTCGACGAGTCGTCGTACACCGGCGGCACCATGAACGGCGATCACCCGATCGCCTGGTGCCAGACCTACCAGGGCGGCCGCGCCTTCTACACCGGCCTCGGCCACACCAAGGAGTCCTACGCCGAACCGGCATTCCTGCGGCACCTGCTGGGTGGCATCCGGTACGCGGTCGGTGACGCCCAGGCGGACTGCCGGCCGGAGAGCGGATACCGTCCGCTCTTCGACGGCAGCCCGGCTTCCCTCTCCGGCTGGCATCAGGCCGGCCCGGGATCCTTCACCCTGGGCGCCGACGGCACCCTCACGTCGTCCGGCGGGATGGGCATGCTCTGGTACGCCGACCGGAGCTTCCGGGCGTACTCCCTGAAACTCGACTGGCGGATGTCCGGCGAGTCGGGCGACGACAACTCCGGTGTCTTCGTGGGATTCCCGCCCTCCGACGACCCGTGGTCGGCCGTCGACAACGGCTACGAGATCCAGATCGACGCCACCGACGTCCCGGAGAAGACCACCGGGTCCGTCTACGGCTTCCAGTCCGCGGACCTGGGCAGGCGCGACCGGGCGCTGAACCCGCCGGGGGAGTGGAACACGTACGAGATCCGGGTGGAAGGCGAACGCCTGCGCCTGTGGCTCAACGGCGTGCAGATCAACGACTTCACCAACACCGACCCGGCCCGGAGCCTCGGCGACGGACACATCGGCATCCAGAACCACGGATCCGACGACCGGGTGTCGTTCCGTGACATCCGGATCAAGGAACTGCCCGCGAAGTCCCCGGCCCGCACGGCTTCGCAGGGCCACTGAACGGCGGCGGGCGGGGGACGTCGGATCTCCGCCCGCCGAATCCTCCCCATTCGGGGGGCGTACGTCGTGTTCGAGAAGGAGGCTGCCCATGTCCGCGTCCGTTTCCGCTCCGCGCGTCGGAGTCTGGTTGATCGGCGCCCGTGGCTCCGTCGCCACCACCGTCGTGGCGGGCTGCGCCGCAGTGACCGCGGGCCTGCACCCGCCGACCGGCCTGACCACCGAGTCCCCCGCGTTCGCCGACAGCGGCCTGCCACCGCTGGCCTCGCTGGTCTTCGGCGGCCATGACACGGTGGACTGCCCGCTGCCCAAACACGCGGAGACCCTCACGGCGGGCGGCGTCCTGCCACCCGGCCTCGCGGCGGCGGTCCAGGCCGAACTCGCCGCCGCGGACCGGGAGATCGCCCCCGGCGGCCCGCTCCCCGGCGACACACGGAGCGAGGAGGAACTCATCGCCGCCTTCGCCGCGGACCTGCGGGACTTCGTACGACGACACGGGCTGGCGCGGGCGGTGGTCATCAACGTCGCCTCCACCGAACCTTCGGCCACCGGCCGGTCCCTGCCCCCGAGTTCCCTGTACGCGGCGGCGGCGCTGCGCGCGGGCTGCCCCTACGTCAACTTCACCCCCTCCACCGGACTGCACCACCCGGCGCTCGCGGCCCCGGCGGCGACGAGCGGACTGCCCTACGCGGGGCGCGACGGCAAGACCGGCCAGACGCTGCTGCGCTCGGTACTGGGCCCCATGTTCGCGCAGCGGGCCCTCGCCGTCCGCGCCTGGTCCGGCAGCAACCTGCTGGGCGGTGGTGACGGAGCCGCCCTCGCCGACCCGGCCGCCGCGGCGGCGAAGAACGCCGGCAAGGAGAGGGTGCTGGCCGACACCCTCGGTACGGTCCCCGAGGGCGAGGTCCACATCGACGACGTCCCCGTGCTCGGTGACTGGAAGACCGCCTGGGACCACATCGCCTTCGACGGCTTCCTCGGCGCCCGCATGATCCTCCAGACCATCTGGCAGGGCTGCGACTCGGCGCTGGCCGCCCCCCTGGTCCTCGACCTGGCCCGCCTGACCGCCCGCGCCCACGAGCAGGGACTGTCGGGACCGCTGAGTGAACTGGGCTTCTACTTCAAGGACCCCGTGGGCGAGGGCCCGGCGGCGCTCGGCGAACAGTACGCCGCACTCGTGGGGTTCGCGCAGCGGCTGCGGGACGGTGACTCCGGTTCACGTCCACCGGAGCGGACCGGGGAGATCCCGGTCCCGGCGGCGGACGAACGGGGGGACGGTCGATGAGCGGCCGAACCGAACCGGCGCCCGGACGCGTCAACGGTGCCGCCCAGCCGGGCGCACCCGTCGGAATCAGCGGTCTGCCCGCCCCGCCACCTCCCGAGAGCCGGACCGTTACCGACACCGACGGGTCGGTCGGCACCGGGCCCGCACAGGGCGCCGTCGGCGTCGGTGCCTGGGCCGAACTGCTGCGCCTCCCAGCCCTGTTCACCGTCCCCGGGGACGTCCTCGCGGGTGCCGCCGCGGTCGGCGCACGAGTCGATTCCCGCACCCTGCTCGCCATCGGCTCCTCCCTGTGCCTGTACCAGGCGGGCATGGCCCTCAACGACTGGGCCGACCGGGCCGAGGACGCCGCCGAACGTCCGCACCGTCCCCTCCCCTCCGGCCGGATCCGCCCGACCGCCGCTCTCACGGCGGCGTGCGCCCTCACCGGCGCGGGACTGTCCCTGTCCGCCTGCGCCGGCCGGCCCGCCCTGGCCGTGGCGGTTCCGCTGGCCGCGACCGTGTGGGCGTACGACCTCGCCCTGAAGCACACCCCGGCAGGTCCCTTCGCCATGGCCACCGCCCGTGGCCTCGACCTGCTGCTCGGCGCCGCGGCCACCACGGGAACGAACGGCAGGAGCCGGACAAGGGGCACGACACCCCCCACTGGCACCGGCACCGGCACCGGCACCACATCCGGGACGCCCCTCGGAGTCCTGGCCACGCTCACAACGGCACGGAACAGGGCCCCCGCCGCCGCACCGTCGGCTGCCGCGAGCAGGATGCGCCGAGCCCTGCCGTCGGCCGCCCTGCTGGGCACGCACACCCTCGCCGTCACCACCGTCTCCCGGAGGGAAACCACAGGCGGCTCACCCCTGGCTCCCCTCGGCGCCCTGGCCACGACCGCCGTACTCACGCGACTCCTGACACACCCGGCCCGCAAACCGAGCGGCATCCCCGATGCCATACAGGCCACCAGGCACGGCACCCTCAAGCGCCCGGCCGCCGGCACCCTGCGCACCGCACTGGCAACCACCCTCGCCGCCTCCTACGCCGCCACCGCCGCCCGCCCCTACCTCCACGCCACCCTCAATCCGTCACCCCAGCTCACCCAACGAGCCGTCGGCGGCGGCATCCGCGCCACCATCCCCCTCCAGTCCGCCCTCACCGCCCGCTCCGGCGCGTCCGTCACCGCACTGCTCACCGCGGCCCTGGCCCCGCTCGCGGCGAGGTTCGCGAAGAAGGTGAGCGTCACATGAACCCCGAGGCCCTCCACCCGGCGAACGGCGCAGCACCCGACGCCACCGCCCTCCGCTTCGGCTACGGCACCAACGGCCTCGCCGACCTCCGTCTCGACGACGCCCTGACCCTGCTCGCCGACCTCGGCTACGACGGCCTCGGTCTGACCCTCGACCACATGCACCTCGACCCGCTCGCCCCGGACCTCGCGGCCCGCACTCGCCGCCTCGCACACCGGCTGGACCAGCTCGGCCTGACGGTCACCGTCGAGACGGGCGCCCGCTATGTCCTCGACCCACGCCGCAAACACGGTCCGTCCCTGCTGGACCCCGACCCCGACGACCGCGCCCGGCGCGTCGACCTGCTGATCCGCGCGGTCCGTGTCGCCGCCGACCTCGGCGCCCACGCCGTCCACTGCTTCAGCGGGATCACACCGGCCGGCACCGACGAGGACACCGCGTGGAAACGCCTGGCCGAGGCACTCGACCCGGTCCTGGACGCGGCCGGCACAGCCGGCGTCCCCCTCGCCGTCGAACCCGAACCAGGCCACCTCCTCGCCACCCTCGCGGACTTCCACCGGCTCCGCCGCACCCTCGGCGACCCCGAACTCCTCGGTCTGACCCTCGACATCGGCCACTGCCAGTGCCTCGAACCGTTCCCGCCCGCCGACTGCGTACGCGCCGCCGCTCCCTGGCTGCGCCACGTCCAGATCGAGGACATGCGCCGCGGCGTCCATGAACACCTCCCCTTCGGGGACGGGGAGATCGACTTCCCGCCCGTGCTCGCGGCCCTCGCCGCCACCGGCTACCAGGGCCTGACCGTCGTCGAACTGCCCCGCCACTCCCACGCGGGCCCCCACTTCGCCGAACTCTCCCTTCCCTACCTCCGGCACGCAGCCGCGCCCTCACAAGGGAGCACCCCATGACCCGAGCGCACGCCCACCCGGCGCCCCCCGCGGTCGGCACCCAGGGCACCACCCTCGCCCACACCCAGCCGTCCGACCTGCATCACCACGTCGTCACCGGCCTCGACGAAGCCGCCCGCGCCTGGCTGGACCAGGCCCTCGACGAGGCCGCCGCCCGCCCCGGCACCAACGGCCCCATCTCCGCGTGGGAGCTCCGGCTCGCCGAAGCCGGACGCCGTTGCGGCCCGGAGTACGCCGACGCCGTCCGTGTCCTGATCCTCCACGCGGCCCGCGCCGACCTGGACGCCGTCTCCCGGGTGTACGTCCAGGGCACCGCCGCGGAACGCCGCGCCGTCCTGTACGCCCTGCCCCACCTGGTGCCCGGACCCGAGGCGCTCCCGCTGATCGAGGACGCCCTGCGCACCAACGACACCCGTCTCCTGGCCGCCGCCGTCGGCCCCTACGCCGCCCGGCATCTGCCTGCCCACGCATGGCGGCACGCCGTCCTGAAGTGCCTGTTCACCGGCGTTCCCGTGGCGGAGGTGAGCGAGTTGGACCGGCGCGCCCGCGCCGACTCGGAACTCGCCCGCATGCTCCACGACTACGCCGAGGAACGCACCGCCGCCGGCCGCCCCGTGCCCGAGGACCTGCGCCGCGTCCAGACCCTGACCGGCCCCACGCCCACGCCACCCGCCGACCCCGGCACCCGCGGCCTCGACGGCAAGGAGTCCTGATGCGCCTCTTCGACCCCCACATCCACATGACGTCCCGCACCACCGACGACTACGAGGCCATGCGGGCCGCGGGCATCCGCGCCGTCGTCGAGCCGTCCTTCTGGCTCGGCCAGCCCCGCACCGCGCCCGCCTCCTTCCTCGACTACTTCGACTCCCTGCTGGGCTGGGAGCCGTTCAGGGCCGCCCAGTACGGCATCGCCCACCACTGCACGATCGCCCTCAACCCCAAGGAGGCGAACGACCCGCGCTGTCTCCCCGTCCTCGACGAACTGCCCCGGTATCTCGTCAAGGACCAGGTGGTGGCCGTCGGCGAGATCGGCTACGACTCGATGACCCCGGCCGAGGACACCGCCCTCGCCGCACAGCTCCAGCTCGCCGCCGACCACGAACTGCCGGCCCTCGTCCACACCCCGCACCGCGACAAACTCGCCGGCCTGCGCCGCACCCTCGACGTGATCCGCGAATCCGCCCTGCCGCCGGAGCGAGTGCTGGTCGACCACCTCAACGAGAACACCGTCAAGGAGGCCAGGGACAGCGGCTGCTGGCTGGGCTTCTCCGTCTATCCGGACACCAAGATGGACGAGGAACGGATGGTGGTGATCCTCAAGGAGTACGGGCCCGAGAAGGTGCTCGTGAACTCCGCGGCGGACTGGGGGAGAAGCGACCCCCTCAAGACCCGAAGCGTCGCCGACGCCATGCTGGCGAGCGGCTTCGGGGAGGACGACGTCGACCAGGTGCTGTGGCGCAACCCCGTCGCCTTCTACGGGCTCAGCGGCCGCCTGGTCCTCGACGTCCCGGACCCCTCCGGCACCCACGAGGGCAACTCCGTCCTGCGCGGCGGGGAGTGAACGATGCGCTTCAGGCACCCCGACGGCAGCACCGTGCACCTCGCCTACTGCACCAACGTCCATCCCGCCGAGACCCTCGACGGCGTCCTCGCGCAACTGCGTGACCACTGCGAACCCGTGCGCCGCCGCCTCGGCCGGGACCGGCTCGGCATTGGGCTGTGGCTCGCCCGGGACGCGGCGCAGGCCCTCGTCAGCGACCCGTCCGCGCTGCGCCGACTGCGCACCGAACTCGACCGACGCGGACTCGAAGTCGTCACCCTCAACGGCTTCCCGTATCAGGGATTCGGCGCCGAGGAGGTCAAGTACCGTGTCTACAAACCCGACTGGGCCGATCCGGAACGCCTCGACCACACCTTCGCCCTGGCCCGCGTCCTGGCCGGACTGCTCCCCGACGACGTCACCGAGGGCAGCATCTCCACCCTCCCGCTCGCCTGGCGCACCGCCCACGACCAGCGCACCGCACAGACGGCCCGCACGGCCCTGCTCACCCTCGCCGAGCGACTCGATGCCCTGGAGGAGCTGACCGGACGCTCCATCCGCCTCGGACTCGAACCGGAACCCGGCTGCGTCGTCGAGACCACCCACGACGCCATCACCCCGCTGACCGCGATCGGCCACGACCGGATCGGCATCTGCGTCGACACCTGCCACCTCGCCACCTCCTTCGAAGATCCGCACACCGCCATCGACGCGCTCGCCGACGCCGGCATTCCCGTCATCAAGTCCCAGCTCTCGGCCGCCCTGCACGCCGAGCACCCCCACCTCCCCGAGGTCCGCGCCGCCCTCGCCGCCTTCGACGAACCCCGTTTCCTGCACCAGGCCCGCACCTCCACCGCCGCAGGCCTGCGCGGCACCGACGACCTCGGTGAGGCCCTCGCCGGCGAGACCCTGCCCGAAGGGGCGCCCTGGCGCGCCCACTTCCACGTCCCCCTGCACGCGGACCCAGCCGCGCCCCTCACCTCCACGCTGCCCGTCCTGAAGACCGCCCTGACCCGGCTCGTCGGCGGCCCGACCCCCCTCACCCGCCATCTGGAGGTCGAGACCTACACCTGGCAGGCGCTCCCGCCCGAGCTCAGGCCCCGCGGCCGGACCCAGCTCGCCGACGGCATCGCCGCCGAACTGGCCCTGGCCCGCGACCTGTTGACCGACCTCGGCCTGAAGGAACTCCCATGAGCAGCCCCACCTCTCCCGGCGCCGAAGCCGACCTGCCCACCCAGGCCCACTCCGGCGCCGACAGCGCGAGCGGCGCCGAGCACCCCGTGCCCCTCCTCGTCCTCGACGTCGTCGGCCTCACCCCCCGTCTCCTCGACCACATGCCCCACCTCAAGGCGCTCGGCCAGTCCGGTTCCCGCGCGCCCCTCGGCACCGTCCTGCCCGCCGTCACCTGCGCGGCCCAGTCCACCTTCCTCACCGGCACCCACCCGTCGGAGCACGGCATCGTCGGCAACGGCTGGTACTTCCGCGAGCTCGGCGACGTACTCCTGTGGCGCCAGCACAACGGTCTGGTCGCCGGGGACAAACTCTGGGACGCCGCCCGTCGCGCGCACCCCGGCTACACCGTCGCCAACATCTGCTGGTGGTACGCCATGGGCGCCGACACCGACATCACCGTCACCCCCCGTCCCATCTACTACTCCGACGGCCGCAAGGAACCGGACTGCTACACCCGGCCCGCCGCCCTGCACGACGAACTCACCGAGAAACTCGGCACCTTCCCCCTCTTCCACTTCTGGGGACCCGGCGCGGACCTGGTCTCCAGCCGCTGGATCATCGACGCGACCCGGCACATCCTGCGCACCCGCCACCCTGACCTGACGCTCTGTTACCTCCCCCATCTCGACTACGACCTGCAGCGCTTCGGCCCCGACGACCCGCGCTCCCTCAAGGCGGCCACCGACCTGGACGCGGCCCTCGCCCCACTGCTGGACGACGCCCGCGCCGAGGGCCGTACCGTCGTCGCGCTCTCCGAGTACGGCATCACCCGCGCCGAGCGCCCCGTCGACATCAACCGCGCCCTGCGCCGCGCCGGACTGCTGGAGGTGCACACACAGGACGGCATGGAGTACCTCGACCCGATGGCCTCCCGTGCCTTCGCGGTCGCCGACCACCAGATCGCCCATGTCTACGTCCGCCGGCCCGAGGATCTGGACGCGACCAGGGCCGCCCTCGACGGCCTGCCCGGCATCGAGCAACTGCTGGACGACGAGGGCAAGAAGGCCCACCACCTCGACCATCCGCGCGCGGGCGAACTCGTCGCCGTCGCGGAACCGGACGCCTGGTTCACGTACTACTACTGGCTCGACGACGACCGCGCGCCCGACTTCGCGCGACTGGTCGAGATCCACCGCAAACCCGGCTACGACCCGGTCGAACTCTTCATGGACCCGCTCGACCCCTATGTGAAGGTCAAGGCGGCGACGGCGCTGGCCCGCAAGAAACTCGGGCTGCGCTACCGCATGGCGGTCGTGCCCCTGGATCCCTCACCTATTCGTGGCAGCCACGGCCGCCTCCCGGCGAGCGACGACGACGGTCCGCTCCTCATCTGCTCCACCCCCCAAGCTGTCGACGGCCGTGTCGCGGCCACCGACGTGAAAGCACTGCTGCTCCACCTGGCCGGTCTGTCCTGACCGGTCCGACTGTCTGTCTGTGCTGACTGGTCACAAGTGAAGCACTCACCACTGACAACGCCCTCCGACACCGAGGAGTTCCAGGCATGAGCCGCACCTCCCAGACGGATCCCGAACTCACCCACCGACTCACCCGGCGCGGCATGCTCGGCGTGGCCGCGGGCGCCACCGCCGCCGCACTGCTGGGTGCCGCCGCCTCGCCGGCGACGGCCGCCGCCGAGACCGCCGCCGGTGGCGGCCGTGGTCGTCCCGTCCTGCCGCCCGGTCGGCTCGGTATCCAGCTCTACAGCCTGCGCGACAAGGTCTCCACGCTGGGCTTCGCGCCCGTCTTCGCCGAACTGGCGAAATACGGCTACGACGAGGTCGAGTTCGCCGGATACACCCAGGGCTCGGCGGGCCCGATCACGCTCGCCCAGCTCAAGCGGCTGGCACACAACCACGGCCTGAACCCGATCGGCAGCCACGTCGGCTACTACGCCGACGACCCGAACGCCTACACCTTCGCGCAGAACCTCACCAAGGTCCTCGACGACGCCCAGGCCCTCGGCCTCAAGCACATAGGCACCGCCTCCGGGCCGTTCCGCTACGGCTCCACGGTCGACGCGTGGAAGCGGGCGGCCGAGGAGTTCAACACGTACGGCGCGGCGGCGCGGGCGCGCGGCATGAAGTTCTACCAGCACAACCACTCGGAGGAGTTCTCCTTCGCCACCGACAACCCCAAGGTCCGCCTCTACGACGTGCTGCTCGCGGAGACCGACCCCGACCTCGTCTTCCTGGAGATGGACATCTTCTGGGCGTACTCCGGGCAGTTCCGCTTCTCGAAGCGGCCCGACGGCACCCCCGCCCCCTTCGAGCCGCTCGACTACGTCCTCAGACAACCGCACCGCTACCCGCTCTTCCACGTCAAGGACGGCGTGAGCGACCCGGCGAACCAGTACGGCTACCGGATGACCGACGTCGGTGACGGCGACATCGACTACCAGCGGTTCATCTCCGCCGTGACCCGGCTGCGCGGCGAACGCATGGCCCACCACTGGCAGGCCGAGCACGACAACCCGACCGAGTCCTTCACCTTCGCACGCCGTTCGAGTGCCCACTTGCACTCGTTGCGGGAGAAGTGCTGACCCACGGGAGCTCGACGTGAGGAGGCCCTCCCCGCACCGGGGAGGGCCTCCTCACGTACGCGACGGATCAGCCGGCGGGTGAGGTTCGGGGGAGTTGGTGACGCATTCCAGGACGACCCCGACACCGAACTGATCGTCCGCACCGACGAAGACGGCCCGGCGGGTGCTCGACCGGCTGAACACCGAGCGTGACACCACCGAGAGTTGACGTGGGGTGACTGTCTCGCGCCAGCCGACAGCACTACCTTCCTCCCCACGATGGTCCGCGCCCGCCACCCGTCGTCCGCGCCCGCCCGAGCGACCCGTGCGCGCGACGAGTCATGCACCCCCGCCCCCGACCGTGCACTGTGAGCGGAGCTAACGATGGCACCCACTCTCGCCCCGAACACCCCGATGGAAACCCAAGCACCCGCCCTCACCCTGAAGTCCGGCACGTCCTGGGCCGACGCCTGGCGACGCTGTCTCGCCGTCGCCCCCGAGGCCTTCCGGGACGACCGCGTCCTCAACCTCTGGGGCTCCGCCTGGCGGGCCGACGGCCGTACCCTGCCCGCCACCAGTCCGGTCGACGGCAGTCCGATCGCCGGCCCGCCCCGGCTGGACGAGGCCACCGCCCGGCAGGCCGTCCGCGCCTCCCTCGACCAGCACCGAGCCTGGCGCCACCTCCCCCTCGACGAGCGCCGCGCCCGCGTCGCCGCCACCCTCGACGCCCTCACCGAACACCGCGAACTGCTCGCGCTGCTGCTGGTCTGGGAGATCGGCAAACCCTGGCGGCTCGCGCAGGCGGATGTCGACCGGGCCATCGACGGTGTGCGCTGGTATGTCGACGGCATCGACCCCATGCTGGCGGGCCGGGTTCCGCTGGACGGCCCGGTGTCCAACATCGCCAGCTGGAACTACCCGATGAGCGTGCTCGTTCACGCAGTGCTGGTACAGGCATTGGCAGGCAACGCGGTCATCGCCAAGACCCCGACCGACGGCGGTGTCGCCTGCCTGACGCTGGCCTGCGCGCTCGCCGCCCGCGAGGGGATTCCCGTCACCCTGGTCAGCGGCAGCGGCCGCGAGCTGTCCAAGGCGCTGGTGCGCGCACCGGAGATCGGCTGCGTCTCCTTCGTCGGCGGCCGCGACACCGGCGCCGCGGTGGCCACGGCCGTCGCCGACCTGGGCAAGCGACACATACTCGAACAGGAGGGACTCAACACCTGGGGCATCTGGAACCACACGGACTGGGACGCGCTCACCGCGATCGTTCCCAAGCTCTTCGACTACGGCAAGCAACGGTGCACGGCGTACCCGCGCTTCGTCGTCCAGCGGCAGCTGTTCGACGAGTTCCTGGCCGCCTACCTCCCGGCGGTCCGCACCCTGCGCGTCGGGCACCCGCTGGCTGTGGAGAAGCCTGACGACCCATACCCGGAGCTGGACTTCGGACCGGTGATCAACGCGGCCAAGGCCAAGGAACTGCACGACCAGGTCACCGAGGCCGTCGAGCGCGGCGCCGTCCCCCTGCACCGCGGCCGACAGCCCGACGCCCGGTTCCTGCCCGGCCAGGACACCTCCGCGTACGTCCAGCCGGTCACGCTCCTGAACCCGCCGCCGTCCTCCCCGCTGCACCACGCGGAGCCGTTCGGCCCCGTCGACACCATCGTCCTGGTCGACACGGAGGCGGAGCTGCTGGCCGCGATGAACGCCTCCAACGGCGCGCTGGTGGCCACGCTGTCCACGGACGACCCGGCGACGTTCGAACGGCTGGCCCCGCAGATCCGCGCGTTCAAGGTCGGCCACGGCACACCCCGCTCGCGGGGCGACCGCGACGAGCTGTTCGGCGGGTTCGGCGCGTCCTGGCGCGGCGCGTTCGTCGGCGGCGAGCTCCTCGTGCGCGCCGTGACCCTGGGCCCGGCCGGGGAGCGGCTCCCCGGCAACTTCCCGGACTACCACCTCATGCCGTGAGGAACACGATCGTCAGCCGTACCGACTCCTCTGCCGGCATGGCTGACGATCAGTTCCGGAGCACCGGCGGGGCCACCCGCGACGAACCGCCCGTGCCCGCCGCGCCCATCCGGCGCCACCCGTCAGCCGATGCCCTGCCGGTCCGGCCGGAGGGCGAACGCGCGGTCCGCGGGCGAGGGAGTGTGCCGCTCGACGGCCTGCGCGAGCAGTGCCCGATGACGCAGCAGCGGAGCCCGCCGCTCCTCGGGGGCGAGGAGCGCAAGATCGTCCACCCCGGCCAGCAGGCGCCGTGTGACCTGCGGGTTTCCCACCGCACAGCCGCGGATCTCGGTGAACCCCAGATCCACCAGATCGGTCCACCCCGGCACCGGCTGCACCAGCCGCAGCTCACCGCGCCGATCCCGGTACACCGACGCGTCCAGCGGACGCCGGGACACCGCGGCGAGGAACTGGACGATCCGGTCCAGGGCCTGCACGGCGGTCGTCGGATCGTTGATCGCGGGGGAGAGGGCCTTCAGCGCGATGTCGGACAGCTGGCGCAGCCCGAAACCGAGGTCCTGGTGGAAGGTGCGTTCCACGCCCACGGACACGGTGCGGCGCAGGGCGCGACGGGGCGGTGCGGATCTGCCATGGACCGCCAGGACGGGCGTCCCCGGGACGACGAAGTCCCCGATCCGCGGAATCAGCCTCAGGACGACACCGTGCTGCCGCGCCACCCGCACCAGCCGCGCGATATCGACGTCCCGCAGGACACCGGCCCGCCCGTCGTGGGCGATCCACGCGGTCACCGGCCCGAGCGCGCCCTCCTCCGGAGGTGTGCCCGTCGGCATCGTCGCGGCCACCCGGAAGGCCTCGCCGACGATCCGGTCGATCACATGGCTGATCCGCATCAGCCGCAGCGTCGAGTTCACGTACATCACGAACAGCAGCAGACTCAGCCCGACCATGACGAGTGTGAGGACCGACTGCACCAGCGGGACCGAGGAGACCAGACGGGGATCCTGATCACTGCCGTACGAGGTCAGCACCAGCAGCGTCAGCACGAACGTCGCCAGGAACACGGCGAACGTGGCCTTCGTGATCCTGCTCCGTACGAAGATCCGCACCACCCGCGGACTGAACTGGCCGCTAGCCATCTGCACGGCGACCAGCGAGATGCTGAAGACGACACCGATGAAGGTCATCATCGCCGAGCTCACCGTGGTCACCACGGTCCTGGCGTCGTCGGCGAACTTCAGCAATTCCTTGACCGTGTCGTAGTCCTGCTGGTCCTGGAGCGCCGCGATGATCCGGGTGTCGATCTCCGAAGCCACCGCCCACACCACGAAGACGCACACCATCGCCGCGACGGGCGCGAACCAGAACGTGTCCCGCAGGTGTTCCCTGAGCGGCGACAACGCCCGGGGGCGGCGCCCCGTGGCCGGGCCGCCCGTAACCATCCAGTCGCTCATGGTGAGACCTTTAGGGTCACCGGCGCCGCCGGTCCGGGAGCGGCGCTCGGACGACGGAAACGCAGGTGAAAGGCACTCCGAAAGCTTGGTATTGTTGTCCATGTCGCCGCGGGGAACACCCCCGTCCAGGCGGCGGACACCTCGTCCGGGTGGCGGAATGGCAGACGCGCTAGCTTGAGGTGCTAGTGCCCTTTATCGGGCGTGGGGGTTCAAGTCCCCCCTCGGACACACAGGCACATGGGTGCCGGCTGATTCTCGGCCGGCACCTTTTGCGTTTCGTGGTCATACGACCAGGGAGGCCCGGTGTCGAGGGCGGCGCCGGCCGGCCTTCGCTCAAGGGCGTCGAGGCAGGTCGTCAGCGCGGCGCCCCAGAGGGTGAGCGCATTGAGCCAGGGGACGCAGTCCTGGAGGAAGCCGGGATCGGCTACGCCCTCGCGGATGACCTGCGACGCCGAAGCGAGCAGCTCCGCGTAGGGGCGCAGCGAGAGCAGCGCGGCGGTCCGGTCGCCTTCGTGCCGGCGCACACGGAAGTCGTCCAGGCGGGAGGCGAGTTCGGGAGCTTGCGGCTGCCAACCTCCGGAGTCGGAATCGGCGGCGTGCTGGGTGTCGAGGAAGGCCGGCGTGCGTGCCGCCCGGCAGCGTATCGAAAGCGGGCGACCAGCGTGCCCAACACCGTTCGGGCACACGACTGCGCAGCAGTCCTGGTAGTAGGACTACCGGCCGGGCTGACCGTACGTCACCGCATCTGCCCCATCGCTCCACCTGGTGTGCTCGATGTCGTCCAGCGGGACGGAGAAGCTGCGGACGCTGAGGTCGGGGCATCGTCGACGGTTAACCGTTAACGAGATGCCCGTGTACCTGCGGTGCGGGGTGGTCGACAAGCTCCGGATCAGTCGGCGTCGAGGCCGTCGATCAGGCGGTTGAGGAAGCGGGTGAAGGTGGCTTTGGGAGCGAGGGGGCGTCCGGGTGCGGCGAGGGCCTCGGCCAGCTCGGGGTGGTGGCCGTCGCCGGCGACAGCGGCGAGGTAGCGGGCTTCGGCTGTGGCCCGTTCGGGCGACTGTGCCGCTGTGGCCTGCGTGATCTCGTAGCCGACGTGGCCCGCCACGAACGCGGTGAGCTGGGCGAAGACCTCCAGTTTCGCCGCCCCGTCCAGACCGGTGGGGCGCAGGGCGGCAAGGGCCCGTTCCAGGAAGGCCAGGGCGTTGGGGCCGGGTGTCCTGCGGGTGGACAGTGCGCCGGGCAGCCAGGGGTGCCGCAGCATGAGGGCGCGCTGGAGATGGGCGATTGCCTTGAGGTCGACGCGCCAGGCACCCGTGAGGGCGTCCGTCGTGGGCAGTTCGCCGCTGACGTGGTCGACCATCAGTTCCAGCAGCGTCTCCTTGTCGGGGGCGTAACTGTAGAGCGACATGACGCCGGCTCCGACCTGCGAGGCGACCCGCCGCATGGTGACCGCGTCAAGCCCTTCGGTGTCTGCCAGGGCGACGGCTGCCACCGTGATCGCCTCGCGGCTGAAGGCGGGCCTGCGCCCCCTGCGCGGCCCGGTGGGGCTCAACCAGAGCTGTTGCGGGTCAACGCCCCTGCCGGACGCGCCATCACGGGTCACGATCTTCGTTGTCTCCTTCTCCTCGCGCAGTGGCCCTTGCACAGGCCATCCAAGCATCCACTATTGTCGTACGACGTACGAGAATGGTGGAGGGGAATGATGACATCACCTACGCACGACGCCGCGTCGAACCCGGCCTGGACACCGCCTCCCGGGAAACCGCCGTTGTCCTCGCGGCTGATGAGAAGCATCTGGCGCGGCCTCCCCGCCAAACGGCACGAAGTGGGGTGGCAGCCGGGTCTGGTGGTTTCGGCCGCTGACGGCAGCCCTCTGATCACGGATCATTACTTTCCTCGCGCGGAGGGAGACTTCCCCACCCTTCTCGTGCGCTCGCCGTACGGCAGGGGCCTGCCGTGGTCACCCATGTACGGCATGCTCTTCGCCGAACAAGGTTTCCACGTGGTCCTGCAGAGCTGCCGCGGTACCGGCGGCTCGGGCGGTCAGTTCGATCTGTGGCGCAACGAGGCCGCTGACGGCCAGGCCACGGTGGCCTGGCTGAGAGGGCAGCCGTGGTTCAACGGAAAACTGGGCACCATCGGCCCCAGCTACCTCGGGTATGTGCAGTGGGCGCTCGCCCTGGACCCGCCGCCGGAGCTGAAGGCGATGGTGGTGCAGGTGGGTCTGCACGATCCCTACGCCCTGTTCCACACGGACGGTGCGCTCCACCTGGAGAACGCCCTTCTCGTCGGCGTCGGCATGGAGTACCAGCACCGGGGGATGGCGCCGTTCCTGCGAGCGACGTTGCGCCTGCAGCGCCGACTGCGCGGAGTCATCACCGCGCAACCGCTGCGCGGTGCGTACGTGTCAGCCCTCGGGCGTGAAGTGCCGTGGCTGGACGGCGTGATGACACACCCGGATGTCGACGATCCGTACTGGTCCGGCGCGTCTCCAGGGGAGGCGGCGGAGCGGCTGGGCGTGCCCACCAGCCTGATCACCGGATGGCACGACGCGCTGGTCGACCAGACCCTCGAGCAGTACGACCGGCTTCAGCAGGCCGGATGCGAGACCGCCCTGCTCGTCGGCCCGTGGACCCACACGTCCGCAGTTCAACAGGGCTGGCCCGAGGTGTTCGCCGAGAGCCTCGCCTGGCTGCGTGCGCACCTGTGTGGTGACCGCTCCGGACTGCGCCCCACCGCAGCGCGCATCCACGTCGGCGGCGAGAACGCGTGGCGGGATCTCGACGGCTATCCGCTGTCCCCGGCCACCGCGTCGTGGTTCTCCGCCCCGGACGGGCAGCTGACCCCACAGGCACCCACGGGCAACGAACCGCTGACGTCCTTCCGTTACGACCCGGCGGACCCCACCCCGTCGCTCGGTGGCCGTCTGCTCTCCCGTACCGCCGGCCCACGCGACAATAGTGCCCTGGAGGCCCGAGACGACGTTGTGACCTTCACCGGTCCGCCGCTGTCCGAGCCCGTGGATGTCATCGGCCCGGTCTCCGCGCGGCTGCGTGTCTCCACCGACACCGGGTACGCCGATGTCTTCACCCGCCTGTGCGATGTGGACCCGCAAGGGCGTTCCACCAACGTCTGTGACGGGCTGGCTCAGTTGAGGACCGTGGGGCAGACGCCGTCGGAGGTCACCGTGCCGATGAGCTACACCGCCCACCGCTTCGCCGCCGGTCATCGTATGCGCTGGCAGATCAGCGGAGGCGCCCATCCGCGCTATGCCCGCAATCCGGGCACCGGGGAGCCGTCGGTCGACGCCAAGACGTTCACACCGATACGAACGACCCTCCATGCCGGGTCGGTGTTGATGCTTCCTCAGAGTGCGCCGGCTGCCCAGCCCGTCGGTGGCCATCAGCCGGACGTGTAGGCCGGTGCCGGTGAAAAGTGCCTGGGGCCGGGGGAGTCGGGCGGCTACGGCGACACCCGTGGCCCCCGCTCCACCCGCGCCACCCCGCCCGTCTCCAGAGCCACCCAGATCGCGCCGTCGGGTCCCACCGTGAGGCCGTGCGGCTCGGACGACGGGGACGGGAGGGCGTGCTCGACGATGCGGACGGTCCCGGAATCCGTGGTCTTGGCCGCTTGTTGGGTCACGGTGAGGTGGCCGACTCGGTTGGCGCCCCACTCGGTGAACCAGCAGTCTCCGGTCGCGGCTGCCACGATGGCGTGCGGCCTGGCGGTGCGGTCGGGCAGCGGAAACTCCTCGATGCGGCCGTCCACCGAGATCCTGCCGACCTGTCCCGCCGCGATCTCGACGAACCACAGGGCCGCACCGTCACTGGTGATGCCCACCGGTCCGGCGCCGGGAGTGGGCAGGGGGTGCAGGGTGCTGGCGCCGTCGACGCTGATACGGCCGATCGCGTTCGCCTGGTGGAGCGTGAACCACAGGGCGCCGTCGGGTCCCAGAGTGATCGCGGACGGGAAGCCGCGCTCCGTGGGCAGGACGAACTCGGTGATCGTCCCGTCGACGGTGACCCGGCCGACCCGGTCGGTGTTCATCTGCGTGAACCACATGGCACCGTCCGGGCCGGCGACGATCCCGAAGGGGCCGCTGTCGGGCGTCGGTACGGTGAAGGAGCGCACGTCTCCCTCGACGGTGACGCGGCCGATCCGGTGGTCCTGGGACCGGGTGAACCACAGTGCCCCGTCGGGGCCGGGCGTGATGACCGTCGGTCGGCAGGTGGGCGAGTCCAGCGGATGCTCCGTCAGTTCTCCGTCCGGCGCGAGACGCGCGATGCGGCCGCTGTGGACGAGAGTGAGCCACAGGGCGCCGTCGGGGCCGGTCGTGATGCCGTAGGGGCCGTCCTTGGCGTCCGCCACGCGGATCTCCGTGATGGCAGGGGCCTCGGAGTGCTGCACGGTGGGTCCTTTCGGTGTTCTCGTGGGACGTCGTCGCACCCTGCCCGTGGGGGAGGGGCGGGCGCAACGGCATTAAAGGGGTGGCGGACGGCGCGCGGGCTGGATAGCTTTGCGAGACGCAACGGTCCGTATCACGGAACCCATGGCGGCAGTCGGCCGCCCGTCGCGGCTCACCAAAAGGGGATGAGGTCACATGTCGTCGACCGGCAAGGTCTGGTTCGTCACCGGTGCGTCGCGCGGGCTCGGCCGCGCGTTCGCCGAGGCCGCACTCTCCGCCGGAGCGCGGGTCGCGGCGGCCGCCCGTGATGTCGAACCGCTCGCCGAACTGGCCGAGCGGTACCCGGAAGATCTTCTGCGGATCTCCCTGGACGTCTCCGACCGTGCGGCCGTCTTCGAGGCGGTGGACAAGGCGGCCGCGGCCTTCGGGCGGCTCGACGTCGTGGTCAACAACGCCGGCGGTCTGCTGTACGGCATGGTCGAGGAGTCCACGGAGGAGCAGATCCGCGCCCACCTGGACGTCAACTTCTTCGGCGCGGTGTGGGTGGCCCAGGCGGCCATCCCCCACCTGCGGGCGCGGGGCGGCGGGCGTCTCCTCCAGATCACCACGATGGGCAGCGCGAGCGCGGGCAGCGTGGCCTCCGTCGGGTTCTACGGCGCGGGCAAGGCGGCCCTCGACTCCGTCAGCGACGCGCTGGCCATGGAGGTCGAGCAGTTCGGGATCAAGGTCGTCATCGTACAGATGGGCGGATACACCACTGGCCTCTTCACGACCGGCACCACGGTGACCGAGCCAAACCCGGCCTACGACACCCTGCGGGCCCGGTTGGTCGAGATGTTCGGCGATGACGCCGGGCCGGACCCTCGTACCGCGGCGCCCGTCGTCATGGAGCTGGCCGAGATGCCGGACCCACCGCGGCGCCTGATCGTCGGAAGCCGGTCCTTCGACCTCGTCCAGGAGTGGGACCGGACCCGAGCCGAGCACTACCGGGCCTGGGAGTCCCTCAGCCGCCGGGCGCCGGGCTGACTCCGCGGCGGGCCGCCGCTCGCCCGGCCGAGCTCTCGGGATCGACGCGAGGGATCGATACGGGGGATCAGTAGGGTCGTCGGTATGGGCGATGTGCGGGTGGTGCTGATCGGCGGGACGTCGAACGTCGGCAAGTCGACAGTCGCCAGGGTGGTGGCGGAGCGGCTCGGGTTCGCCCACCGGTCGACGGACTTGCTGGCGCGACACCCCGGGCGGCCCTGGCGGACACCGGAGCGGGAGGTGCCGGATCATGTCGCCGAGCACTACCGTGCCTTCACCGTCGACGAGT
The DNA here is from genome assembly GCF_040612855.1 of Streptomyces sp. NPDC006332. NCBI lineage: Bacteria > Bacillati > Actinomycetota > Actinomycetes > Kitasatosporales > Streptomycetaceae > Streptomyces > Streptomyces sp. NPDC006332. The sequence goes on along the minus strand of NZ_JBEXRA010000087.1, from coordinate 518 downwards.
TGATCGCCTCGGTCCTCGACCACTACGAACGCCTGTGGCCCCGGATCGAGGAGCTGATCACGGCCCACGCCACGGAGGGCGGCGCTCGGACGGGCCTGGTCCTGGAAGGCTCGGCCCTCTGGCCGGCCCGCGTCGCGGAGTCGCGGCTCCCACGAACCGCGGCCGTCTGGCTCACCGCCGACCACTCCGTCGTACGCGACCGCGTGCATCACTCCGGCCACTACACGACCGCGACGGACGACGAACGGCACCTGATGGACAAGTTCCTTGCCCGCACTGAGCGTTACCAGACCCTCATGACCGCCGCCGTCGACAGCCTGGGCCTGCGGCGCGTCGACGGGGGTGGCGGACGGCCGGTGACGGAGGTGGCGGACGCGGTGCTCGCGGCCGTCGGTGAGCAGCGGATGGCGCGGGGCGTCTAGATGTATTGATCACGAGCGTTGTTAACGCTGGCCGGGCTTGATCATGGCGAAGGCCTCCGTGTGTGGTGGAGGTGTCGAATCTTCACCGCACGGAGG
>NZ_JBEXRA010000086.1:0-23000 GCF_040612855.1 Streptomyces sp. NPDC006332 | reverse complement strand
GCGCCTCCGGATGTCGCCCGAAGGACTCTCCCGCACGGGGTCAGCAGCCGTTTGCCAGCGTACCAGCGAGATCAGCGCTTGAGCGTTCGAGTGGCGTCGTCCTCGGTGGCGATGGCCGCGATCTGCGTTCCGGTCCTTCGCCGCGTTCAGGGTCGCCGTGCGGGCGGCCGCGTAGTTCGTCGAGGACGTCATGTAGACCGTCAGCGCCCGGTACCAGATCGCGCCCAGCTTGTCCCGGCCGATCCCCGTCACCGCCTTGCCGTCGTGGGTGGGGGAGTCGTAGCTGACGCCGTTGATGGTCTTGGCGCCGCTGCCCTCGGCCAGCAGGTACGCGAAGTGGTTCGCGACCCCGGACGAGTAGTGGACGTCGAGGTCGCCGAGCGAACTGCTCCAGTAGTCCGCCGACTTGCCGTCCTTGGACGGCTTGTCCATGCGGCGCAGGGCGTCCCGGCCGAAGTCGGAGCGGACCACCTTCTCGCCGATCAGGTAGTCGCCAGGGTCGGAGGGGTTGTCGGCGTGGAACTCCACCAGGGTGCCGAAGATGTCGGAGGTGGCCTCGTTCAGGCCGCCCGACTCGCCCGAGTAGGCCAGCGCCGCCGTCTTCGACGTCACACCGTGTGACATCTCGTGGCCGGCCACGTCCAGGGACACCAGCGGACCGAACGTCTTCCCGTCACCGTCGCCGTACGTCATGCAGAAGCAACTGTCGTCCCAGAAGGCGTTGTTGTAGTTGTCGCCGTAGTGCACCCGGTTGTACGAGCCCTTGCCGTCGCCCGCGATGCCGTCGCGGCCGTGGACGTCCTTGTAGTAGTCCCAGGTCTCGTCCGTGCCGTACTGTGCGTCCACCGCGGCCGAGGCGCGGTCGGCGGAGGTGCCTGTGCCCCAGTGGTTGTCCGGGTCGGTGAAGACCGTCGAGGGCGCCGGGCTCGGGCAGATCGTCAGGACGCACAGGTCCGTCTTGTTCGCCGCGTCACCGGTGTAGGTGTTCCCGCGCGTGGAGTCCTTCAGCTGGTACGTCGATCCCGACAGCGTCGTCTGCAGCGGAACCGTGCCGCCGTACAGGGACTTGCCGTCGCCCGACGCCGTCTCGATGGTGCTCCAGGCGTCGATCTGGCTACCGGTGCCGGCGTCCGTCAGGACCGTCCGCGCGGCGGGGTTGCCGAGGGAGTCCTGCGCGACGGCGTTCGTCCGCCAGGCCAGCTTCGGGGTGCCGTGCAGGGTGTCGACCACCAGCTGCGACTTGGCGGTGATCCGGCGCAGGGTCTCGCCGAGGTTGACGGCGCGCAGCGCGTTCACCGCGAGGTCGGCGGCCTTCGGCGCGGACAGCTTCGGCGTGACGCTCGCGAGCGAGATCACGCCCCTGGTGGCGAGGCTGGCGCCGCGGTAGCTGCCGTCGGGGGCCAGGTGCACCACGAAGTCGCCGCCGAGAACGGGCAGTTGGTGGTACGTACGGTCGTAGCGGACGTGTTGTGTGCCGTCCGCGTCCACCACGACGTCCCGGACGGTCGTGGCCTGCGCGTCGCTCAGACCCAGCGCCGCGGCCCGGTCCGCGAGCACCGACGTCGCGTTCTCGATCGCGGTGGCCCGGGTCGGCCGGTCGGCCGCGTCGGCGGCGGGACTGAGTGCGGTGGCCAGCAGGGTGGCGGTGGTGGCGGCTGCGCCGACGGTGGCGAGACGACGGGAACCTCGGGCGTACGGCCGTATCCGGCTCATCGGTCTCCTCGGAAAGGCGCCTGAGAGGGCGTGAGGGCGTGAAGGGGGCGCGCGGAGCGTGGGGGGTGGCACATGACGTGAGAGCGCGGAGGGGCGTGAGAGCGCGGAGGGGCGGGGGGCGCAGTGGGGCGGGGGCGCGTGACGTGGGGGCTTCGCGGATCTTGATCAAGATTGAACGCGCCATAGACATGCCATGTCTATGGCGCCGAGGGGGAGGTGTGTGAGGAGTGAGAATCGTTTCTGTGACCGCCCAGCAACTGCCCTTCTTCGTCTACGGGACCCTCCGCCCCGGCGAGCCCAACCACGACCTCTTCCTGCGCGGCCGCACCCGCTCCGAGGAGCCGGGCCGGCTCGACGGCGCGGTGCTGTACGAGGGGCCCGGCTATCCGTACGCCGTGGAGGACCGCGGGGGAGTGGTGCACGGCGAGGTCGTCACCGCGCTGCCCGAGGTGTACGGGGAGTTGCTGGTCGCGCTGGACCGGCTGGAGGAGTACGCGCCGGGGGATCCGCGCAGCCTCTACGAACGCGTGGAGCGCGAGGTGATCCTCGACGGCGACGGGCGGACCGTACGCGCATGGGTGTACGTCGCGGCGCCCTCCGTGGCCGCCCGTCTGCGCGCCGCCGGGACGCCCATCGGGAGCGGCGACTGGTCGGCACGGTGAGCCGTAACCCCGCCGCCCACCCCACCCCGACGCGCCCCGCCTACGACTCCACCGTCTCCAGCCGCACCGCGCACGCCTTGAACTCCGGCATGCGTGACGTCGGGTCGAGCGCCGGGTTGGTGAGGGTGTTGGCGCGGCCCTCGCCGGGCCAGTGGAAGGGCATGAACACGGTGTCCGGACGGATCGCGGTGGTGATCCGGGCCGGCGCCACGGCACGGCCCCGCCGGGACACCACGGCCACCGGGTCGCCCTCGGCCGCACCGAGCCGCTCCGCCAGCCGGGGGTGCAGTTCGACGAACGGACCGGGCGCGGCGGCGTTCAGCTCGTCGACGCGGCGGGTCTGGGCGCCGGACTGGTACTGGGCCACGACCCGCCCGGTCGTCAGCAGCACCGGGTACTCCTCGTCGGGTTCCTCGGCGATCGCCCGATGCGAGACGGCGACGAAACGGGCCCGGCCGTCAGCGGTGGCGAAACGGTCGAGGAAGAGCCGGGGAGTGCCGGGATGCGGCCCGTCGGAGGCGTCGTCGCCCGATGCCACCCCCACGCTTGCGTCCCCGCCCGCGTCACCACCCCGCGCCCTGTCCCCGTCCCCGTCCCCGTCCGTCGCCGGACACGGCCAGAACACGCCGTTCTCCTCCGCCAGTCGGCGATAGGTGATCCCGGAGTAGTCCGCGGGTCCGCCCGCGCTGGCCCGGCGCAGTTCCTCGAAGACCTCCTCGGGGTCGGTCGGGAAGCCCTTCTCCACGCCGAGACGTGCGGCCAGTTCGTGCATGACTTGCAGATCGCTGCGGATGTTCTCCGGCGGGGTGATCGCCTGCCGGCGCAGCAGCACCCTGCCCTCCAGGTTGGTGGTGGTGCCCGTCTCCTCCGCCCACTGGGTGACCGGCAGGACGACGTCCGCGAGCTCGGCGGTCTCCGAGAGCACCACGTCACAGACGGCGAGGAAGTCCAGCGACCGCAGCCGCTCCTCGATGTGCGCGGCGCGCGGCGCCGACACCACCGGGTTCGACGCCATCAGCAGCAGTGACCTGATGTCGGTGCCGAGCGCGTCCAGCAGCTCGTACGCGCTGCGCCCGGGGCCCGGCAGCGAGTCGGGGTCCACGCCCCATACCTCGGCGACATGCCGCCGCGCCGCCGGATCGTCCAGCTTGCGGTAGCCGGGCAACTGGTCGGCCTTCTGGCCGTGTTCGCGTCCGCCCTGCCCGTTGCCCTGCCCGGTCAGGCAGCCGTACCCGGACAGCGGACGCCCCGCGCGGCCGGTCGCCAGGCACAGGTTGATCCACGCGCCCACGGTGTCCGTGCCCTTGGACTGCTGCTCGGGCCCGCGCGCGGTGAGCACCATCGCGTTCTCGGGCTCGCAGAACATCCTTACCGCTTCCCGGAGTTGCGGAACGGACACCCCCGTGATCCGTTCCACGTACTCCGGCCAGTGGGCCATCGCCGCCGCGCGGGCGTCCTCCCAGCCGGCCGTGCGTTCGGCGACGTACGCCTCGTCGACCCGTCCCTCGGCGACGATCAGGTGCAACAGCCCCAGTGCCAGCGCGAGATCCGTGCCCGGCCGGGGCGCCAGATGCAGGTCGGCCTGCTCGGCGGTCTTCGTGCGGCGCGGGTCGACGACGATCAGCGTGCCGCCGTTCTCCCGCAGCTCGGTGAAGAACCTCAGGGACGGCGGCATGGTCTCGGCGAGGTTGGAGCCGACCAGGATCACGCACCCCGTCCGCGGGATGTCCTCCAGCGGGAAGGGCAGCCCGCGGTCCAGGCCGAACGCCTTGATCCCCCCGGCCGCCGCCGACGACATGCAGAAACGGCCGTTGTAGTCGATCTGCGAGGTGCCCAGGACCACCCGCGCGAACTTGCCGAGCGTGTACGCCTTCTCGTTCGTCAGGCCGCCCCCGCCGAAGACCCCGCACGCGTCCGGGCCATGTTCCGTACGCGTGCGGGACAGGCCCTCGGCGATCCGGTCCAGTGCCTCGTCCCAGGTGGCGGGCACGAGCGCGCCGGCGGAGCGCACCAACGGGGTGGTCAGGCGCACGCTCGACGCCAGCACCGCGGGCGCGGTACGGCCCTTGCCGCACAGCGCCCCCCGGTTCACCGGGAAATCCGTCCGCTCGCCGACCTCGACGGTCCCGTCCGGCGTGGGCGTCAGGTTCATCCCGCACTGCAGGGCGCAGTACGGGCAGTGCGTGGGCGTCACGGAGTTCTCCATGCCACTCAGCGTGCTTCGGACGTGTTACGCCCCGGGCGGCACCGTGTTACGCGACCGGGACGGCGACCTCCCCGCACGCCTGGAGGCGCCGTGAGGCGCACATCCCCCTCAACGCGCCGACGCCAACGCCCGGCCGACCCCGGGCTCCCTCGGCCCCAGGAACCGCGGATCCGGCTCGAACACCGCGTCCAGGGCGGCCTTGCCCGCCGCGAGGATCTCCCGGGCGCCCCCGTAGTACCAGGTCACGTCGTGCTTGGCGGCGACGCCGACGCCGTAGGACGTCACACCCGCCGCCCGGCACAGCGCGAGCGCCCGTCGGATGTGGAAGTCCTGGCTGATCAACACGGCCTTGTCGACGCCGAAGATCTTCTTCGCGCGCACGCAGGAGTCCCAGGTGTCGAAGCCCGCGTAGTCGCTCACGATCCGCGTGCCCGGGACGCCGTGCCGTGTCAGGTAGGCGCGCATGGCGTCGGGTTCGTCGTAGTCCTCGCGGCTGTTGTCGCCGGTAACCAGGACCACCTCGATCCGGCCCTCCCGGTACAGCTGCGCCGCCGCGTCCAGCCGGTGGGCGAGGTACGGCGACGGCTCGCCGTCCCACAGACCGGCACCGAAGACGACGGCGACCTCGGTGCGGGGCGCGTCGGCCGTGGTGCGCAGCCGCCCGTCCGTCGAGACGTACAGCCAGGTCGCCGGCAGCAGAGCCAGCACGCACCCCGCCATCACGGCCTGCACCAGCCGCCGCTGCCCGGCGCGGGTACGCGGCAGACGGGGTCGCCGCAGGGGTCCACGCAGGGGTCTTCGCAGCTTCGGCAGACGCATCGACGGTCCCTCCCCGGTCGGTCCTTCGGCAGTCAGAGACGACAGCCAAGCCCGCCCGGTTCGTCGGCCGTCCTGTGACCAGCTTCACCCGTGGACGACGGAACCGCAGGTCACGGCACCTCACAGTGCCCCGAAGCCCCCCGTGAACCGCCGGAAAACACCCGTCATTCCCGTGCAACGGGAAGGCAACCTCACGCCGTCACCATCGACACATGACGGCGATCAGTACGGCGCACCACATGAACCCGATCAGCAGCCGGCTCGCCACCCGGCTCGGCCTCGTCGCGCTCGACGGCCGACGCCGGCCCGAGCCGCCCGCGCTCGTCGTCGTGGCCCACGGCAGCCGCGACCCGCGCACCCTGAGCACCGTCCACACGCTCCTCGACCAGGTCCGTGAGCTGCGCCCCGGCCTGCCCGTGCGCCTCGGCCACATCGAGCTGAACGCGCCGCTGCTCCCCGACACGCTTGCCTCCCTGGGCACCGGCGACGCCGTCCTCGTACCGCTGCTCCTCAGCCGCGGCTACCACGTCAAACGGGACATCCCCGAGATGGCCGCCGCCGCACCGGCAACCACCCGCGTGGCCGCCCCGCTCGGCCCGCACCCGCTGCTCGTGGACGCCCTCTACGACCGCCTCGTCGAGGCCGGCTGGCGCACCCCCGTGGACGAGGCGACCCGCCGCACCAGCGCGGTGGTTCTCGCCGCGGCCGGTTCCCGCGACCCCGACGCGGCCACCGACACGAGCCGCACGGCCCACCTCCTCGCCGAACGCCTCGGCGTCCCGGTGATCCCCGCGTACGCCTCAGCCGCCAAGCCCACCATCGAGACGGCCCTCCGCGCCCTGTCCGCCCGAGGCCGCCACCGAGTCGCCGTCGCCTCCTACTTCACCGCCCCCGGCCTCTTCGCCACCCAGTGCGCGTCCAAAGCCCCCTGGATCGCCTCGGCCCCCCTCGGCACCCACCCCGCCCTGGCCCACCTCCTCCTCCACCGCTACGACCACTCCCTGTCCACACGGACCACAACGGAACCCGCCCTGGCCTCAGCCTGAAACCCCGGGCAAGCACCCCCACCTAGGGGAGGGGGGAACGGCGCGACCAACCACATCGCACCCGCACCCGCCCCACACCGGACGAGGCAGACGCGTAGGCCCCCGACGCTGACCACCGGCGTCAGCCTGAATCCCCGGGCAAGCCCACCCACCTAGGGGCGCGGGGAACTGCGCGACCAACCACATCGCACCCGCACCCGCCCCACACCGGACCAGGCAGACGCGTAGGCCCCCGACGCTGACCACCGGCGTCAGCCTGAATCCCCGGGCAAGCCCACCCACCCCCAGGGGCGCGGGGAACTGCGCGACCAACCACATCGCACCCGCACCCGCCCCACACCGGACGAGGCAGACGCGTGGGCCCCCGACGCTGACCACTGGCGTCAGCCTGAATCCCCGGGCAAGCCCACCCACCTAGGGGCGCGGGGAACTGCGCGACCAACCACATCGCACCCGCACCCGCCCCACACCGGAACCAGGCAGACGCGTAGGCCCCCCGATGGCGACCACCGGCGCTTAGTGTCAACCCATGGAAGGCACCGAACGCACCGCACCCGAACACCCCCACACCCCACCCCCCGGCTACGACCCGACGTCAGTCGCCCGCTGGGCCGCAGAACCAGACAAACGCCCAGGCCGCACCGCCTTCCAACGCGACCGCGCCCGCATCCTGCACTCGTCCGCCCTCAGAAGGCTCGCCGGCAAGACCCAGGTGGTCACACCAGGAACCCGGACCCCCGCCTGGGACGCCAGCCCCCGCACCCGCCTCACCCACTCCCTGGAATGCGCCCAGGTCGGCCGGGAACTCGGCGCCGCCCTCGGCTGCGACCCCGACCTGGTCGAAGCGGCCTGCCTCTCCCACGACCTCGGCCACCCCCCGTTCGGCCACAACGGCGAACAGGCCCTCAACGAGTTCGCCGACGACTGCGGCGGCTTCGAGGGCAACGCCCAGTCGCTCAGGCTCCTCACCCGCATCGAACCCAAACGCTTCGTCGCCGAGGCCTCCGTCGGCCTCAACCTCACCCGCGCCGCCCTGGACGCCGCCACCAAGTACCCCTGGCCCCGAGGCGCCCACCCCACCGACCCCCGGTCCCCGAAGTTCGGCGTCTACGAGGACGACCGGCCGGTGTTCGACTGGGTCCGCGAGGGCGCCCCCGGCACCCGTACCACCTTCGAGGCCCAGGTCATGGACTGGGCGGACGACGTGGCGTACTCCGTGCACGACGTCGAGGACGGCCTGCACGCCGGCCACATCGACCCCGACCTGCTGCACGCCGAACCGGAACGCCGCGCGGTCTTCGCGGTCGCCGTCGGCCGGTACGTGGCCGAAAACACCGACCACGCCGAACTCGCCGCCGCCCTCGACCGGCTCCAGGACCAGGAGTGGTGGCCGCACGGCTACGACGGTTCGGCCGTCGCCCAGGCCCGCCTCAAGGACGCCACCAGCCAGCTCATCGGCCGTTTCTGCCTCGCCGCCGAGACCGCCACCCGTGCGGCGTACGGCACTGGCCGGCTGACGAGATACCGCGCCGAACTCGTCGTACCGCGCGAGACCCGCCTGGAGTGCGCGGTCCTCAAGGCGGTCGCCGACCGGTACGTCATGCAGCGCGCCGAACAGGAGCGGCTCCGTGCCGACCAGCGGATCGTGGTCGCCGAACTCGCCGAGGCGCTCACCGCCCGCGCCCCCGACGGGCTCGACCCGCAGTTCCGGGCCCTGTTCGACCAGGCAGCGGACGACCGCGCGCGCAAGCGGGTGATCGTCGATCAGATCGCCTCCCTGACCGACGCGTCCGCCCGTTCGCTTCACGCCCGTCTGACCGGGCATCTGTGATGCTGAAGCGACAGGGGTGACATGACGCGTGCCCGAATGTGACCCTCCGTGGCCTGATCGGGCCACTCCCTCTTCCCGCATCACACCCCGTGCGGGACGCTCGCATGTGGCGGCACGCTTATGAGGAGGCAACAAGTGGTCGACGCGGATCAGACATTCGTCATCGTCGGAGGCGGACTGGCCGGGGCGAAGGCGGCCGAGACGTTCCGGGCGGAGGGCTTCACCGGCCGCGTGATACTGATCTGCGACGAACGCGACCACCCCTACGAGCGCCCGCCGCTGTCCAAGGGCTACCTGCTCGGCAAGGAGGAACGCGGCACCGTCTTCGTGCACGAACCGGCCTGGTACGCGCGCAACGACATCGAGCTGCACCTCGGCCAGACCGTGGACGCCATCGACCGTACGGCCAAGACGGTCCGCTTCGGCGAGGACGGCACGCTCGTGCGCTACGACAAACTGCTCCTCGCCACCGGTGCCGAACCCCGCCGCCTGGACGTCCCGGGCACCGACCTCGCGGGCGTCCACCACCTGCGCCGACTCGCCCACGCCGAACGCCTCAAGGGCGTCCTGGCCGCCCTGGGCCGGGACAACGGCCACCTCGTGATCGCGGGCGCCGGCTGGATCGGCATGGAGGTCGCGGCGGCGGCCCGGGAGTACGGCGCCGAGGTCACCGTCGTCGAACACGGGGCGACCCCGCTGCACGGCGTCCTCGGCCCCGAGCTCGGCAACCTCTTCGCCGAACTGCACCGCGAGCACGGCGTCCGCTTCCACTTCGGCGCCCGGCTCACCGAGATCGTCGGCCAGGACGGCATGGTGCTGGCCGTCCGCACCGACGACGGCGAGGAGCACCCCGCGCACGACGTCCTCGCCGCGGTCGGCGCGGCCCCGCGCACCGCACTCGCGGAGGCGGCCGGACTGGAGCTGGCCGTCCGCGCCGACGGCGGCGGCATCGCGGTCGACTCCCGACTGCGCACCTCCGACCCCCACATCTACGCGGCCGGTGACGTGGCCTCGTTCCACCACTCCCTCTTCGACACCCGGCTGCGCGTCGAACACTGGGCGAACGCCCTCAACGGCGGCCCGGCGGCGGCCCACGCGATGCTCGGCCGGGACGTCACCTACGACCGGGTGCCCTACTTCTTCTCCGACCAGTACGACATGGGCATGGAGTACTCCGGCTGGGCGCCCCCGGGGTCCTACGACGAAGTGGTGATCCGGGGGGACGTGGGCAAACGTGAGTTCATCGCGTTCTGGGTGAAGGAGAACCGGGTGCTGGCCGGGATGAACGTGAACGTGTGGGACGTCACAGAGCCCATCCAGCAGCTGATCCGCTCCCGGGCACAGGTGGACACCGAGGCGCTGGCGGACCCGCACGTCCCGCTGGATCGTCTGGTCCCGTGAACCCGCGAGGCGATCGACTGTCCCACCGTCCCCGTAGAATCCATGCGTGGCTGGACGGATCAACGACGAGGACGTGAAGGCGGTACGGGACGCGGTCCCGATCGACGCCGTGGTGTCCGAGTACCTCCAACTGCGCAACGCGGGCGGCGGAAACCTCAAGGGGCTGTGCCCCTTCCACGACGAGAAGTCGCCGTCCTTCCAGGTCAGCCCCAGCAAGGGTTTCTTCCACTGCTTCGGCTGCCAGGAGGGCGGCGACACCATCACGTTCGTGATGAAGGTCGACCACCTCTCCTTCTCCGAGGCCGTCGAGCGCCTCGCCGCCCAGGCCGGCATCACCCTGCGCTACGAGGAGGGCGGCTACAACCCCGCCCACCAGCGCGGTGAGCGGATCCGCCTGGTCGAGGCCCACAAGATCGCCGCCCAGTGGTACATGGAGCAGCTGGCCACCAGCCCGGAAGCCGACACCGGCCGTACGTTCCTCGCCGAGCGCGGCTTCGACCAGGCCGCCGCGGAACACTTCTCCGTCGGCTACAGCCCCCAGGGCTGGGACCATCTCACCCGCCACCTCCGCGGCAAGGGCTTCACCGACAAGGAACTCGTCCTCTCCGGCCTCTCCCAGGAGGGCCGCCGCGGCCCCATCGACCGCTTCCGCGGCCGGCTGATGTGGCCGATCCGCGACATCGGCGGCGAGGTCGTCGGCTTCGGCGCCCGCAAGCTGTACGAGGCGGACAACGGCCCCAAGTACCTCAACACGCCCGACACCGCGATCTACCGCAAGTCCCAGGTGCTGTACGGCATCGACCTGGCGAAGAAGGACATCGCCAAGTCCAGCCGCGCGGTGGTGGTCGAGGGCTACACCGACGTCATGGCCTGCCATCTGGCGGGAGTGACGACGGCGATCGCGACCTGCGGCACCGCCTTCGGCGGCGACCACATCAAGATCCTGCGCCGCCTCCTGATGGACAACGGCTCGGCCCGCGTGATCTTCACCTTCGACGGCGACGCGGCCGGCCAGAAGGCCGCCCTGCGCGCCTTCGAGGACGACCAGAAGTTCGCCGCCGAGACGTACATCGCGATCGCGCCCGACAACATGGACCCCTGCGAGCTGCGCCTCGCCAAGGGCGACGAGGCGGTCGCCGACCTGGTGGAACCCCGCACCCCGCTCTTCGAGTTCGCGCTGCGCCAGATCGTCGTCCGCTACGACCTGGACACCCCGGCCGGCCGGGCCGCCGCGCTGGACGAGGCCGCCCCCATCGTCGCCCGCATCAAGAACAGCGGCGCCCAGCACGAGGTCGCCGTCCAGCTGGCCGGCATGCTCGGCATCCTCGACACCCAGTTCGTGGTCAAACGCGTGGCCCAGCTGGCCCGTTGGGCCCGCGACCGAGGCGGCCGCGGCCCCGCGCCGGCCCGCGGCCCAGGGCAGCAGCAGTACGACGCCGCCCCCCGCCCCGCCCCGTACGGCGCCGCCCTGAACCTGCGCAACCCGGTCTACGCCACCGAGCGTGAACTGCTCAAACTCGCCCTCCAGCGCCCGGACCTGGTCTCACCCGCGTTCGACGCCTACGGCATCGACGAGTTCACCGCGGCGCCCTACGCGGCGGTACGCGAGGCGATCATGGAGTCGGGCGGCGCCGAACTCGGCGTACCGGACCCCCAGGAGTACCTGGTCCGGGTCCGCGGGACAGCCCCGGACGACGCCGTACGCGCGATGGTCACCGAACTGGCCGTCGAGCCCATCATGCGGCGCACGGTGGACGAGGTGTACGCGGGCATGGTGCTGGTCACCGTCCGCCGTCGCGCCGTGGAGCGCCGGATCCGGGACGTCCAGTCCCAGATGGCCCGGCTGGCAGCGGGCGGCGATCCGGCCCAGTCGGCCGCCGTGCAGAACGAGTTGTGGGTACTCCAGCAGTACGACCAGGCACTACGCGAGCACGGAGCCGCTGCGCTCTGAGGAAACCGCTCGGGCCGGATCACCACGCGGTCACGGGCCGGACTCAAAAAGTCACCGCACGCCCCTCGTGGCGGCGATGTGTCGTACTCCACACTGGGTTGCGGTGCCTGAGTCCTCGGAGCGCGGCCGATCCGTTCCCAGCGGATCCCACACCCCCGCGGTCGCGCTCATCGCGTACGGGACGGACAGCGGCGAGGCCGTCGACTCCGCCCCCGAAGTACCGCTGCCGCACACCTCAGCAGCGATCATCCTGGAGGTCGCCCCCGTGCAGACCCAGACCCTCACCCAGACCGACATCGGTACCGACGACACGGAACCGGACCCCGAGACCGACGCCCTCGCCGCGGTCCCCCCGCAGAGCCGTGCCGTGCACCATCCCGAGGCGGAGCCGGAGACCCCGGCCGAGCTGGAGGAACCACCCCCGGACGCGGTCGAGAACGCCGAGGCCCCCGAACCGGAACCCGTCGAACCCCCCGAACGGACCCGCGCCAAGGCCGACACCAGCGGACCCTCCTCGGACCTGTTCCGCCAGTACCTGCGCGAGATCGGACGCATTCCGCTGCTCACCGCGGCGGAGGAGGTCGACCTCGCCCGCAAGGTCGAGGCCGGCCTGTTCGCCGAGGAGAAACTCAGCACCACCCCCAACCTGGACAGCGAACTCGCCCACGACCTGGACCGGCTCGTCGTCCTGGGCCGGATGGCCAAACGCCGACTGATCGAGGCGAACCTGCGGCTGGTCGTCTCGGTCGCCAAACGGTACGTCGGCCGCGGCCTGACCATGCTCGACCTGGTCCAGGAGGGAAACCTGGGCCTGATCCGGGCGGTCGAGAAGTTCGACTACGCCCGCGGCTACAAGTTCTCCACGTACGCCACCTGGTGGATCCGCCAGGCCATGTCCCGCGCCCTCGCCGACCAGGCCCGCACCATCCGCGTCCCGGTGCACGTGGTCGAGCTGATCAACCGCGTCATCCGCGTCCAGCGCCGGATGCTCCAGGAACGGGGCTACGAACCGACGCCGGAGGAAGTCGCCCACCACCTCGACCTGGCGCCGGAACGCGTCAGCGAGGTCCTGCGGCTGGCCCAGGAGCCGATCTCCCTGCACGCCCCCGTCGGCGAGGAGGACGACGTCGCCCTCGGCGATCTCATCGAGGACGGCGACGCCACCAGCCCGGTCGAGTCGGCGGCGTTCCTGCTGCTCCGCGTGCACCTGGAAGCGGTCCTCTCCACCCTCGGCGAACGAGAACGCAAGGTCGTCCAACTCCGCTACGGCCTGGCCGACGGCCGCCCGCGCACGCTGGAGGAAATAGGCCGCATCTTCGGCGTGACCCGTGAACGCATCCGCCAGATCGAGTCCAAGACCCTCAACAAACTCCGCGACCACGCCTTCGCCGACCAACTACGGGGCTACCTGGACTGAGGCAGGCAACACCGCCCCCACCCGCTGCCCCCCAGCCCCTCCGGCGTTTGAGGAGCGGGGGTCTGGGGGCAGAGCCCCCAAATTCGGGACGGGTAGGGCGGCTGTTCTCCAGCCCCTCCGGCGTTCGAGGAGCGGGGTCTGGGGGGGCGGAGCCTCCCAGGTACGGGACGGCTAGGCCGGCTGTTCTCCAGCCCCTCCGGCGTTTGAGGAGCGGGGTCTGGGGGGCGGAGCCTCCCAGGTACGGGACGGGTAGGGCGGCTGTTCTCCAGCCCCTCCGGCGTTTGAGGAGCGGGGGTCTGGGGGCAGAGCCCCCAGGTACGGGACGGGTAGGGGCGGCGGGGGCGAAAAACGCTAATCCACCTCAGCCACCGCCTGCGCGAACTGCGCCTTGTACAACCGCGCGTACGCCCCGTCGGCCGCCAGCAGATCCGTGTGCGCCCCCTGCTCGACGATCGACCCGTTCTCCATCACCAGGATCGTGTCCGCGTCCCGGATCGTCGACAACCGGTGCGCGATCACGAACGACGTACGCCCGTGCGCCAGCTTCGCCATCGCCTTCTGAATCAGCACCTCGGTGCGCGTGTCCACGGAACTCGTCGCCTCGTCGAGGACCAGGATCACCGGGTCGGACAGGAACGCCCGCGCGATGGTGATCAGCTGCTTCTCACCGGCGCTGACCCCGCTGCCCTCGTCATCGATCACGGTGTCGTAGCCGTCCGGCAGCGTCCGCACGAACCGGTCCGCGTGGGCCGCCCGCGCCGCCTCCTCGACCTCCCCGCGGGTGACCTCCCGCGAGGCGCCGTACGCGATGTTCTCGGCGATCGTGCCGCCGAACAGCCAGGTGTCCTGGAGCACCATGCCGATCCCGGCGCGCAGTTCGTCGCGGGACATCCTCGCGATGTCGACGCCGTCGAGGGTGATCCGCCCGCCGGAGACGTCGTAGAACCGCATGAGCAGGTTGACCAGGGTGGTCTTGCCCGCTCCCGTCGGCCCCACGATCGCGACCGTGTGCCCGGGCTCCACCGTCAGCGACAGATCCTCGATGAGCGGCTTCTCGGGGTCGTACCGGAACGACACGTGCTCCAGCGCCACCCGCCCGCGCAGTTCCTCCGGCCGCACGCCCGGCACCGGATCCGCCTCCTGCTCCTCCGCGTCCAGGAGTTCGAAGACCCGCTCGGCCGAGGCGACACCCGACTGCACCAGGTTCGCCATCGACGCGACCTGCGTCAGCGGCATCGAGAACTGCCGCGAGTACTGGATGAAGGCCTGCACGTCACCGATGGACAGCGTGCCGGAGGCGACCCGCAGCCCGCCGACGACCGCGACCAGCACATAGTTCAGGTTGGACACGAACATCATCAGCGGCTGCATGACCCCGCTGTTGAACTGCGCCTTGAACCCGGCCTCGTACAGCGCGTCGTTCTGCTCGGCGAACCGCTCGGCCGACTCGTCCTGCCGCCCGAACACCTTCACCAGGGTGTGCCCGGTGTACATCTCCTCGATGTGCGCGTTGAGCTTGCCGGTGGTGCGCCACTGCTGCACGAAGTGCGGCTGTGACCGCTTGCCCACCCGGGTGGCCACCACGAACGACAGCGGCACGGTGACCAGCGCGACCAGCGCCAGCAGCCACGACACCCAGAACATCATCACCAGCACACCGATGATGGTGAGCACCGAGTTGATCAGCTGGCCCATCGACTGCTGGAGCGTCTGCCCGATGTTGTCGATGTCGTTGGTGGCCCGGCTGAGCACCTCACCGCGCTGCCGCTTGTCGAAGTACGACAGCGGCAGCCGCGACAGCTTCGTCTGCACGTCCTCGCGCATCCGGTACATGGTCCGGTTGACCGCCCGGTTCACCAGCCGGGTGGCCACCGCCATCAGCAGACCGGCGATGACGAACACGGTCAGCGCCAGCAGCAGCACCTCCCCGACGGCACCGAAGTCGATGCCCTTGCCGGGGGTGAAGTCGGTGCTGCGGAGCATGTCGGCGACGGAGCCCTCGCCCCGCTCCCGCATGGACCGAAGGACCTCCTCCTTGGTGGCCCCGGCCGGCATCTGCCGCCCGATGATGCCCGAGAAGACCAGGTCGGTGGCCTTGCCGAGGATCTTCGGCCCCACCACCGACAGTCCGACGCTGACCACCACGCAGAACAGCAGCGCGTAGATCGTCAGCCGCTCGGGCTTGAACTGACCGATGAGCCGTTTGCCCGACCCCTTGAAATCCATCGAATGGCTGTCGGGACCCGCCCCGGCCATCATCCGTGCCGCCGGCCCCATCAGGCAGCCTCCGCTTCCGTCAGCTGGGAGAGCACGATCTCCCGGTAGGTCTCGTTGTCCGCCATCAGTTCGTGGTGGGTGCCGGTGCCGACGACCCGGCCCTCGTCGAGGACGACGATCCGGTCGGCGTCCCGGATGGTCGCCACCCGCTGGGCGACGATCACCACGGTCGCCTCGGCGGTCTCCCGCGCGAGAGCCGCGCGCAGAGCCGCGTCTGTGGCGTAGTCGAGCGCGGAGAAGGAGTCGTCGAAGAGGTAGATCTCCGGCCGTTGCACCAGGGTGCGGGCGATCGCGAGCCGCTGCCGCTGACCGCCGGAGACATTGGTACCGCCCTGCGCGATCGGCGCGTCGAGCCCGCCGTCCAGCCGCTCGACGAAGCTCTTGGCCTGCGCCACCTCCAGCGCGTGCCACAGCTCCTCGTCGGTGGCGTCCGGATGGCCGTAGCGCAGGTTCGTGGCCACCGTGCCGGCGAACAGGTACGGCTTCTGCGGCACCATCCCGACCGTCTTCGCCAGCAGCCGCGGCTCGATGGCCGCCACGCTCACGCCGTCGACGAGCACCTCCCCGTCGGTCGCGTCGAACAGTCTCGGCACCAGCCCGAGCAGCGTGGACTTCCCGCTGCCGGTCGAGCCGATCACGGCGGTCGTCTCACCGGGCAGCGCCACCAGGTCGATCGACCTGAGCACCGGCTCCTCGGCCCCCGGGTAGTGGAAGCCCGCGCCACGGATCTCCAGATGGCCGTGCCGGCGCAGCTCCGTGACCGGGGCCTTCGGCGGCACCACGCTCGACGAGGTGTCCAGGACCTCCTCGATGCGCTCGGCGCACACCTCCGCGCGCGGCACCATCATGAACATGAAGGTGGCCATCATCACGGACATCACGATCTGCATCAGATAGGCGAGGAACGCGGTCAGATCGCCGATCTGCATGGCCCCGCTGTCGATGCGGTGCGCGCCGAACCACACCACGGCGATCGACGACAGGTTCACCACCGTCATCACGATGGGGAACATCAGCGCCAGCAGGTTGCCGGTGCCCAGCGACATCTCGGTCAGGTCGGTGTTGGCCTTCCGGAAGCGCTGCTGCTCGTACTCGTCCCGCACGAACGCGCGGATGACCCGGTTGCCGGTGATCTGCTCGCGCAGCACCCGGTTCACCGTGTCCAGCCGCACCTGCATGGACCTGAACAGCGGGCGCAGCTTGCGGATGATCAGCGTCACACTGACGCCCATCACCGGTACGACCGCGACCAGCACCCCGGACAGCGGTACGTCCAGACCGAGCGCCAGCACGATCCCGCCCACGCACATGATGGGCGCCGACACCATCAGCGTGAACGTCATCAGGGCCAGCATCTGGACCTGCTGCACGTCATTGGTCGTACGGGTGATCAGCGAGGGCGCGCCGAACTGGCCGACCTCGCGGGCCGAGAAGGACTGCACCCGGTCGAAGACGGCGGCCCGGACGTCCCGGCCCATCGCGGAGGCGGTCCGGGCGCCGTAATACACGGCACCGATGTTGCACACGACCTGTACCAGCGAGATGCCGATCATCAGGGCGCCGAAGGACAGGATGTATCCGGTGTCGCCCTTCACCACGCCGTCGTCGATGATGTCCGCGTTCAGCGTGGGCAGGTAGAGGGTGGCGCAGGTCTGCAGGAACTGCAGCAGCACCAGCAGAGCGATGGGTTTTCTGTAGGGCCTGAGATGGGCCCGCAGAAGTCGTATGAGCACGCTGTGTCTCTCGGAGTCGGCGGTGGGGCGGCGATGGTTTGGTTGCCCCTGGCCCCTATCGTCGGACACTCCACCCGCGTTACCTCAACCGAATTAAGCCGACGTGGTGGCCCGTTCGGCTCTACGGGGGCTCCTCCTACCGGTTTCTTACCTTCCGCGAGGCCGCTTCCGCCCCTACGTCCGGAAGACCCCCGGATGTGTCTGCTCCCGCACCGACACGAACTGCTGCCGCACCGCCTGCCCCACGGCCAGTTCCTCACCGGGGTCCAGCACCTGCGCGGCCGCGCCCTGCCAGGCCGGCGGGTTACGCGGATCGAGCGTGCCCTGCGACACCCCGAGCGACCAGGCGGCCTGCCGGGCGGCACCGATCGCCGCGTAGTCGGCGGGCTGCGGCACCACGACCTGCGTCCCGAACAGGGCGGGCGCCGAGGCCTGCACGGCGGACAGCTCGGCGGCCTGACCGAGCAGGAAGATCCGGCGCACCTCCACACCCCGGCCGCGCAGCACGTCGAGCGCGTCCGCGAGTCCGCACAGCATGCCCTCGAACGCGGCCCGCGCCAGATGCTCCGGCTTCATCGACTCGCGCCTGAGGCCCGACAGCGTCCCGGCGGCGTGCGGCAGGTTCGGCGTGCGCTCACCCTCCAGATAGGGCAACAGCACCAGCCCGTGGGCCCCCGGAGTCGACTTCATCGCCAGATCCGACAGGCTCTCCAGATCGGGCACCCCGAGCATCTCGGCGGCCCCCCGCAGGGTCCGTACGGCGTTCAGGGTGGTGACGACGGGCAGGTGCATGCCGGTCGCGTCGGCCAGGGAGGTGATCATCCCGGTGTTGTCGACGAGCGCCTCGGGATGGACGGCCATCACGGACCCGGAAGCGCCCAGCGACACCACGGCGTCCCCGAAGCCCAGGCCCAGCCCGAAGGCGGCGGCCATGGTCTCTCCGGTCCCGGCGGAGATCAGCAGCCCCTCCGGTGTCGTACCGGCCGCGTCGGCGGGACCGATCACCTCGGGCAGCATCGCCTGGTGGCCGAGCGCCAGCTCGACCAGGTCGGGCCGATAGCCGCCGCTGGCCGCGGACCAGTACCCGGTACCGGAGGCACCGCCCCGGTCGGTGGTCCTTCGCACCGGCCGGCCCAGCAGCTGCCACACCAGCCAGTCGTGCGCCTGTAGGAGGACGGCGGTGCGCCGGGCGTTGTCCGGCTCGGTCCTGTTCAGCCAGCGCAGCTTGGTCACCGGCTGCGCGGCCTGCGGAACACAGCCCACCGCCTGCGCCCACGCCTCGCGTCCGCCGAGCGCGTCGATCAGATCGGCCGCCGCGACCTGCGCCCGCTTGTCCCCGCCGACCATCGCCGGCCGCACCGTGTTGCCCTGGGAGTCCAGCGGCACCACCGCGTTCTGCTGCGCGGACACGCCGATGGCCTGCACGCCCTCCAGGAGCCCGCCACCGGCGGCTTCACCGAGGGACAGCAGCCAGGCCTGCGGATCGACGTCGGCAGGCCGGCCGCCGCCCTCGGCGTTCTCCACCGGATGCGGCGCATACCCCTGCCTGAGCACGGCACCGGTGTCCGTGTCGCAGACGACGATACGAGTGAAATCGGGTGAACTGTCCAACCCGGCGACTATCCCCATGGCCAAAATTCTGCCGCACTGTGAGGGCTGTCGCTGCCGGGCCGCAGGGGTGGACCCGTTCCTCGCCTGTTCCTCAGGTGTTGCTGGTGCCCCAGTCGTCCGCGCCGGAGCCGTCCGCGTTGCGTTCGCGCAGGGACCGCACCCGTTGTGCCACCGAGTCCGGAACCCGGTCGCCGACCTTGTCGCTCACCACGTGGTACGCCTTCCCCGCGAACTGCCGGCCCTGCTGTGCGGCGGACTCGGCGGTGTTGCGGACGGCGGGGTTCTGCGAGACCTGGCGCGCGGAGTTCTTCAACTGCTCGTAGCGCTCGCGTCCGGCCTTCGTGCCCAGGACGTAACCCAGAGCGAGCCCGACGACGAACGTGAGCCGGTAGCGCATGGCGGCCACCCTTCCCTTGTGTGCTTCCTAGGCCTGGTGTCGGTGCCGGAGGGGAACCGATTGGCGGAGCACCCCCCTGCTTGCGCTAATGTATGTGTCGCAGCGAGCGCCCGCCCCCTGGCGAATACCCAGGGAGTTACGTTCGATGCAACGAGGCAATCCTCCGTAGCTCAATTGGCAGAGCAGCCGGCTGTTAACCGGCAGGTTACTGGTTCGAGTCCAGTCGGGGGAGCTTCGATCTTCCGTAGCTCAATTGGCAGAGCAGCCGGCTGTTAACCGGCAGGTTACTGGTTCGAGTCCAGTCGGGAGAGCAGCGTGAAGAGGGCCCCGCAGGGGTCCTTTTTCATGTCCGGCGGAACCGTGCGCGACGCGGCGCGGTCCTCAAGGACGTGCACGCCGGGCGAAGTCGACCATCCGAAGCAGGAGATCGTATGAGCGGCTATGCTGCGGCAGACGGCGCGCACACGTGTACGCGACACGCCGTTATGGGGCGGTAGCTCAGCCGGTTAGAGCAGCGGACTCATAATCCGTCGGCCGTGGGTTCGAGTCCCACCCGCCCCACTTGTGCAGGGTTCTGACCTGCGGAAACGTTCATTTTGTCCTGCCGGATCGTCAACTTTGCCTGAACGGACTGAATCCGCTGCTCGCGGGTTTGACGCCTGGGTGTGTCTGCTTTGGCTGATGGCCTTCTGACCTGCATGGACGCGTACCGATGTGCTGCCACTGAGACGTGTTCCGCCCGGCTCTGTTGCGACAGGGTCATGTATTGAGGCCATCCTGAGGCCGGAGGCGCGGGGGAGAGGCTCGGAGGGCGTTGGACTTGAGGACTGCGTTCCACGCTGCCCCGGGGAGCGGAGTGGGTGCGGCGTGGTGGCAATGGGCTCATGCAGTTGCCAACGAGGCCGATCGGCGCGCGAGAGAAACGGCCCGTACTGAAAACGGCCCCGTGACCCGAGACGAGTGGGTGCACGCGTCCCGATGGCCAGGGCTGTCGTCGTGGGAGTTCCTTGGGTTCGGCCGCCTTGCTGAGGAGTCGAAAGCCATCGTGATGTAGCCCTGCCCAGCGAGCAGCCGGCCGTGCGGGCCCAAGGTCTGGCTCCCCTTCACGCCGAGGAACGGGTGGCCGACGAAGATGGCGCGGCTGATGGTCATGGCGGTGGTATTAGCTGTCCGAGAAGGTCCTGAAGAGAGTGCTTTCGCAGGCCCCTCACGCCAGACCATGAACTGCAGCTTCACGAGGCACGGGTCTCACTCGGCGAGGAAGTTGGTCGCCTGGGTGACGAACTCCTTGGCGTACTGGAAGAGGAAGCCGTGGCCTGCGCCGGTGTAGAGGACGAGGGTGGCGTTCTCCAGGTGCTGGACTGCTGCATAGGAAGCCAGGGCGGGGATCATCACGTCGTCCACCCCGTTGGCGTACAGCACCGGTTGCTTGATGGATTCCAGGCCGGCCTGTACCTGCTCCCACGGGGTGGACACGCTCTTGCCGACGGCGGTGAGCAGGCCTGCGGCCGCCTCTTGTGACACGTAGGGGCGCCCGGTGGCGAACCGGGGGGAGACGTGGGCGATGTGCTGGCGGCCGGAGGCAGTGGCCGCCTCGGTCTCCGGGTAGAACAGGTAGATCATGTCGTCCGCGTCGGGCTCTGGCTTGGCCATGATGCCCAGGACCTTCTCGCTCAACTCCGGCGCGCCGGGCACCTGGCCGCCGGGGGTGCTTCCCGCCACGATGAGCTTGCGCACCAGGTCGGGGCGCTTGAGGGTGACGTGCTGGGCGACGATGCCGCCCAGGGACCAGCCGAGCAGGTCGGCCTGGGTGAGGCCGAGGGCCTCGATGAACTCGATGGCACCGTCGGCGAAGCCCTCGACGGAGTCACGCGGAGTCCCGTCGGTGTAGCCGATGCCGACGTTGTCGAACACGATCACGTCGTGGTCTTCGGCCAGAAGGTCCAGGAACTCCGGGTCCCACCAGTCGAGGGTGCCGCGGAAGCGGTTCAGCAGGACCAGCGGGGTGCCGCCCTGCGGGCCCAGCCGCCGGTAGGTGAACGTCGCGGAGGAGCCCTCCACGGTCAGGTTGTCGGCCTTGTCTGCCAGAAACGTGCTCATGACCAGGTTCTCTTTTCGTGTTCGGCGTACCCGGTGGGAGGGGCAAAGCGAGTGTCGTCCGCTCTCGGCGGCGATCACACGTCCTCGCCCCACCCGCTAAGTAAGACGATCGGTGTACTTAAGAGAACCGTAGCAGCCACGTCGGGCTATGTAAAC
Organism: Streptomyces sp. NPDC006332; assembly: GCF_040612855.1. Classification (NCBI taxonomy): domain Bacteria; kingdom Bacillati; phylum Actinomycetota; class Actinomycetes; order Kitasatosporales; family Streptomycetaceae; genus Streptomyces; species Streptomyces sp. NPDC006332. Next base: position 1,680 of record NZ_JBEXRA010000086.1, on the reverse strand, counting down.
CGATCGGTATCCTTACGCTATGACCGAACCAACCCCCGTACGGCGACGCCGCGGCCGCGGCGCCCGGGAGCGGATCCTCAAGGCGGCGACGAAGCTGTTCACCGCCCAGGGGATCAACGCGACCGGAATGGACCAGCTCTCGACGGTCGCCAACGTCTCCAAGCGCACCCTGTACACGCATTTCCCCAGCAAGGACGAGCTCGTCCAGGCATACCTGCAGGCACTGGAGGACAGCGACCTCCCGCCCCTGCAACCTTCCGGTGAGCCTTCCGACGAGCCGGCGCTGGATCCTCGCACGCAGCTCCTCGCGGTTTTCGACTGGACACCGCAGGACACGACCGCTCCACTGCGAGGCTGCCCGTTCTTGAACGCCGGCATCGAGGTGCCCGACCCGGGCCACCCCGTGCACCAGCTGGTTGCGGCGCACAAGAGGGAATTCGCCCGTCGTCTTGCGGGCATCGCACGACAGGCTGGGATCGCGGACCCGGAAACCCTCGGCGAGCAACTCGCCCTGCTCTACGACGGCGGGGCTGCCCGCGCCGCCGCGCTCAACAGCGGTCACACCGCCACGTGTGCCCGATCCATCGCGGAGCTTCTGATCGACACCGCCCTTGCCGCCGGCGACCCGGCATCTCCCCGATGAGACCGACAGCCTGCACCCGGCCACTCGCGTGGCATGACCAGCTCGCGCAGAAGCTGCGTGCGGCCGGTCTCGGATCCATCGCCGACCTGGGATCGTCGGGCTGGACGACAGCGCCCCGGACGTCGACCCGGCGGTGATCACCGGCTACAAGGCGGCACGGAACAGACCCCTGACGCGTGGTCAGAGGCTGTACGGCAATGCGCTGGCGGCCGTGAGCGCCCCGGTCGAGCACGGGTTCGCCCACCTCAAAAACTGGCGCGTTCTCGGCAAGGTCCGTGCCGACCCGGCGTGGGTGACCGCCCTGGTCAAGGCCCTGCTGGTCTTCACGAACCGCTAAATCTCCCCGTGACCGACGATCTTCACCGAAGTCATCCGCCATGACCAGCGTGAGCACCCCGAACGTCACGCACACCGCACCCGTGACCAGCAACGTCACGATGCTCAATGACCTCTTCGGATGAGGGCAGTCAGTGCACGCCCTACGCGGGTTCGTCCGGAGTCCGGCACGGCCCTCGTCCGTCGCTGCCGTTCGGCTGGGCGTGCATCGCCAGATCGATATGCGCCCTCGACAGCCTCACGCATAGTGATGCGACCTGGATGTCTCTGGCTGGCGGCGCTGCGCTGCGTATCGCGTGCTCTGTCCTGCTCGACCTCGCCATTTCGGCTATGCCGCCGTGTGCACCCGGGCTCCTGGTCAGCCCTGGCGTCGCGGCGATCTGCTTCGTCGGGGCGTTCGCGTCCCGGGCGAGGACCCGCTCCGCCGTCTGAGGGGTCGTGCGCTCGCTGCGCTCGGCGCGCACCGCGGCCCAAGCTGATCCGCCGCATCGCCAGCTCATCGATTGACTCTCGGTAGCAGATACGTGAGCGCTACTGATTTACTATTAATTGATGCTTGCTTGTTGCCGCTGAATGAGTATCTGATACATTGATGAAACCGATCGAGGGTTGCCGGGTCGGCAGGTGCAGGTATGAGCACCGCCGTCGTCCGCACCCGGCACCGCGGTCCCATGCCCTCGGTGCGAGGGCATCCCTCTCAT
>NZ_JBEXRA010000085.1:0-23801 GCF_040612855.1 Streptomyces sp. NPDC006332 | reverse complement strand
AGACTTCCTGCACACCTACAACCACCACCGCTGCCACACCGCACTCGGCGGCCAGCCACCCATCACCCGCGTGAACAACCCTGCGGGTCAATACATCTAGAGCGCGAGCCTTCCTCATGTGTGCGGCCGTATGTCCGCGATCAGCTATACGCTCGAGTTATACGCGCGACGTACACTCGCCACGTATACGCACGGCGTATACGCGCTGTGTATAGTGAGCTCATGTCCATTGGTCACACCCTTTTAGGGCTCCTGGAGTCCGGCCCGCGACATGGTTACGACCTGAAGCGGGCCTTCGACGAGACGTTCGGTCACGACCGGCCGCTGCACTACGGCCAGGTCTACTCGACGATGTCCCGGCTGCTGAAGAACGGCCTCGTCGAGGTCGACGGGATCGAGGCCGGCGACGGCCCGGAGCGCAAGCGCTACGCGATCACCGACGCCGGCATCACCGACGTGGATCAGTGGCTCGCCACCCCGCAGAAGCCGGAGGAGTACCTCCAGTCCGCCCTCTACACCAAGGTCGTCCTGGCGCTGCTCACTCACCGGGACGCCTCCGACATCCTGGACACCCAACGCTCCGAGCACCTGCGCTGCATGCGCATGCTGACCGACCGCAAGCGCAGGGGCGATCTGGCGGACCAGCTGATCTGCGACCACGCCCTCTTCCACCTGGAGGCGGACCTGCGCTGGCTGGAACTGACCGCCGCCCGACTCGACAAACTCCGTGAGGCTGTAGCCCGATGACGACTTCTCCCCCTGGTTCCCTGCTCGCAGCGCAGGACCTGCGCAAGACCTACGGGCACACCCACGCCCTCGACGGCGCCGAGTTCACCATCGACCCCGGCGAAGTCGTCGCCATCATGGGCCCCTCCGGCTCCGGCAAGTCGACGCTGCTGCACTGCCTCGCGGGCATCCTGCCGCCCGACTCCGGGTCGATCACCTACAACGGGCGTGAGGTGACGACGATGAGCGACGGCGGGCGCAGCGCGCTGCGCCGCTCCGAGTTCGGCTTCGTGTTCCAGTTCGGGCAGCTCGTGCCGGAACTGACCTGCGTGGAGAACGTCGCCCTGCCGCTCAGGCTGAACGGCACCTCCCGCAAGGAAGCCGAGCGGGCGGCGCTCGGCTGGATGGAACGCCTGGAGGTCGCCGACCTGAAGGGCAAGCGGCCCGGCGAGGTCTCCGGCGGCCAGGGCCAGCGCGTCGCCGTGGCACGCGCGCTGGTCACCGGCCCCCGGGTGCTGTTCGCCGACGAACCGACCGGCGCGCTCGACTCCTACAACGGTGAGCGGGTGATGGAACTGCTCACCGACGCGGCCCGCTCCACCAACGCCGCCGTCGTCCTCGTCACCCACGAGGCACGGGTGGCCGCCCACTCCGACCGGGAGATCGTCGTACGCGACGGCAAGTCCCGGGACATGGAGCGCGCCATATGAGTGCGCGCAAGGGGAACCTCCCACGAGAGCGGAGCCGAGCGTGGGCCACGGACCTGGCCATGGGGGCCCGGTTCGCCGTCACCGGCGGCCGCGAGAGCTGGGTCCGCATGACACTGACAGCGTTCGGTGTCGGGCTCGGCGTGACCCTGCTCCTGTTGTGCACCGCGATTCCCAACGTGTTCGCCTCCCGCAGCGAGGTGCAGGACGCCCGCTACGCCGACATGTACTCCCAGAAGGTCCCGCCCAAGGCCGACGACACCCTCCTGATCGCCGACACCGACACCACCTGGCACGACGACGACATCCTGGGCCGGTTGGTCGAACCCGAGGGCGCGCGGGCGCCGCTGCCGCCTGGGGTCGACCGCTTCCCGGGCAAGGGCGAGATGGTGGTCTCCCCGGCGCTCGAGGACCTGTTGGAGTCGGGCGACGCGAAACTGCTGCGGGAGCGCCTGCCGTACAAGATCACCGGCACGATCGGTGAGAGCGGGCTGATCGGCTCGCACGAACTGGCCTACTACGCGGGCGCCTCCGGGATCAAGCTCACGGACTCCTCGCGGGTGACGCGGCTGACCACGTTCGGCAAGCCGGACACGAAGCCGGAGAAGACCGACCCGGTGCTGCTGCTCATGGTGTTGGTCGTGTTCGTGGTGCTGCTGACGCCGGTCGCCGTGTTCATCGCCGCCGCCGTCCGCTTCGGCGGCGAACGCCGCGACCGCCGCCTCGCCGCGCTGCGCCTGGTCGGCTCCGACGCGGGGATGACCCGGCGGATCGCGGCGGGCGAGGCGCTGGCCGGAGCACTGCTCGGCCTGGCCGTGGGCACCGGCTTCTTCCTGCTCGGCCGCCAGAAGCTGGGCACCGGCGAGTTACTGGGCGTGAGCGTCTGGCCCAGCTACCTCGACCCCGCTCTCGCGCTTGCCGCGCTGGTCGTGGTGGCGGTGCCGGTCGCCGCGGTGCTGGTCACGCTGCTCGCGATGCGTGGCGTGGTCGTCGAACCCCTCGGTGTGGTGCGCGCGGCCAAGCAGCGCGGCCGCCGACTGTGGTGGCGGCTGCTGCCCCCTGTGGCCGGCCTCGCGATGCTCTACCCGATGATCGGCCAGGGCCACAAGAACGGAGACTTCAACCAGTACCTCGTCATCGGCGGCGTCCTGATGTTGCTGATCGGCATCACCGCCCTGCTGCCCTGGGTCGTGGAGGCGGTCGTCGTCCGGCTCGGCAAGGGCGCGCTGTCCTGGCAACTGGCTGTGCGGCGGCTCCAGTTGAGCAGCGGCACCGCCGCCCGCATGGTCAACGGCATCGCCGTGGCGGTGGCCGGGGCCATCGCGCTGCAGATGCTCTTCACGGGTACGCAGAGCAAGTACACCGAGAACACCGGCCAGGACCCCAGCCGGGTCCAGATGGAGGTCAACTTCAGCGGCCCCAAGCAACTGTCCGGCGTCGAGCGCGAATTCACCGGCACCAAGGGGGTTCAGGCCTCGGTGGCCCTGGCCCAGGCCCAGTACGGGGACACACGTCGCAACCCGGAGAACGGCAACGGCCTGACCGTGGGTGACTGCGCCGCCCTGCGGGAACTCGCCACGCTGCCCTCCTGCAAGGAGGGTGACGTGTTCATCACGCGAACGCGGAGCGGCTACGACGACCCCAGCAACGCCACCGAGATCGCCCTGGTGAAGCCCGGTCGGCAGCTCTACATCGACCCGTCGTACGACGGCCCCGAACGCGGCCTCGAGGTGCCCTGGATCGTTCCGGCGAACATTCGGGAGGTGGACGCGCGCAAGGACTCGCTGCAGAACTACACCAGTCTGCTGGTCACCCCCTCCGCCCTGCCCCACAAGGCCGCGCCGGCGGTGTTCTCGAGCGGTGTCTACCTGCGTCTGGACCCGTCGGTGCCGGACTCACGGGAGTACGCACGCAACGTCGCCACCCGCGTCGACCCCCTGGCGCAGACCTTCGCCTGGTCGGCGTCCCAGGAGAACGCCATGTACGCCTCCATCCGTACGGGTCTGTTCGTGGGCGCCGCCTTCGTGCTGGCACTGATCGGGGCGAGCCTGCTGGTCTCCCAGCTGGAACAGCTGCGCGAACGCAAGAAGTTGCTCTCCGCGCTGGTCGCCTTCGGCACCCGGCGCCGCACACTCAGCCTGTCCGTCCTGTGGCAGACAGCCCTCCCGGTCGGACTCGGTCTCGCACTGGCCACGGCGGTGGGCGTCACCCTCGGCGTCGTACTGCTGAAGATGACCCGTACACCGGTGACCATGGACTGGGCGAGCGTGCTCACCATGACCGGTGTGGGCGCGGCCGTGGTCGGCGTGGTCACGCTGCTCAGCCTGCCGCCGCTCCTGCGCATGATGCGCCCGGCGGGCCTGCGTACGGAATAACCACTGACACATCCCATGAAGTGGGCTCCTCCTACCAGGAGGAGCCCACTCCTGCATGCGGGAAGGGCGCACGCGGGAAGGGCGCGGGCGGGCCCGGTCGGCATCCTGATCTGCCGGCGAGGCCTCAAAAAATCCCGCTCGTCATCGTGTTACCAGCCCTACACTCATCACGGATCACGCACCGCCCGGCGCACCGGGCCCAGGTGCGCAGACGAGGCAGACCGCAGAGGGAGACCGGACGTGTTGTACCGCACCGCTGTCGTCGTCCCCCGGTCGCTGCACGAGGTGATCCTCGTGTCTTTGTCCGTCCGGTGCCCGCTGCGCGGCCGGTACCGGATGCCCGTGCCGACCCTCTGATCAGCGCGCCGTCAAAGTCCTCGCGGAACCGCAGAGCTGCCCAGCCGCGGAACCACGCCTGTTGACGTGCCGTCATGTCCGCCGGGAATCGCGCCGCCCTGACACATCTCGTCCGAAAGGCCCTGGGCCGTGCGCACCAACCTCAACGCCCTCACCACCGTCCGCAACCTCGGCATCCTCGCCCACGTCGACGCCGGCAAGACCACCGTGACCGAGCGGATCCTGTACGCCACCGGCACCACTCACCGGCGCGGCGAGGTCCACGACGGCACGACCGTCACCGACTTCGACCCGCAGGAGCGCGATCGGGGCATCACGATCTTCGCCGCGGCCGTGAGCTGCGCGTGGGACGGTCACCGGATCAACCTGATCGACACCCCGGGCCACGTCGACTTCGCCGACGAGGTGGAGCGTTCGCTGCGGGTCCTGGACGGCGCGGTCGCGGTGTTCGACGCCGTCGCGGGCGTCGAGCCGCAGAGCGAATCGGTGTGGCGACAGGCCGACCGCTACGGCGTACCGAGGATCGCGTTCGTCAACAAGCTGGACCGGGCGGGCGCCGACCTCGACACGGCCGTCGCCTCGATCCGGGAGCGGCTGCACCCGGCACCGCTCGTCGTGCAGCTGCCCATCGGATCGGAGGACGGGTTCACCGGTGTCGTCGACCTGCTCCGGATGCGGGCACTGACCTGGGGCGAAGACGGTGACACGGCGACCGAGGGGCCGGTGCCGGACGCCCTGCACGAGGAGGCGCTACGGCGGCGTCGGCTCCTGGAGGAGGCCGTGGCCGAACGTCACCCGGCCGCGTTGGAGGAGTTCTGCGACCGGGAGACGCTCTCGGCCGAGAGTCTCACCGTCGCCCTGCGGGACCTCACCCGCAGCGGGGACGGGGTGGTCGTACTGTGCGGCTCGGCCTACCGCAACCGGGGGATCGAACCGCTGCTCGACGCCGTCGTGGCGTATCTGCCGTCGCCGCTCGACGTGCCCGCCGTACGCGGCACGCTCGACGGAACGCGGCAGGAGCGGGCGGCGGATCCGCACGCGCCCTTCGCCGCACTGGCGTTCAAGGTGCACGCCACCGCGACGGGACGGCTGACCTATCTGCGGGTGTACTCGGGAACGATCGGAAAGGGGGACACGGTGCTGGACGCGGGTGCGGGGCGGACCGAGCGGATCGGGCGCATCCTGCGAGTGCGGGCGGACCGGCATGCCCAGGTGGACCGGGCGCTCGTCGGCGACATCGTCGCCGTGGTCGGGCTGAAGTCGGCCCGGGCCGGCTCGACCCTGTGCGCGCCGGACGCTCCGCTCGTCCTGGAACCGCCGACCGTGGCCGATCCGGTCGTCTCCGTGGCGGTCGAGGCCCGCGGGCCCGCCGACACGGACCGGCTGGCGTCGGCGCTGGCACGGCTGGTCGAGGAGGACCCGTCGCTGGTAGTCCGCACCGACGCGGAGACCGGGCAGACGGTGCTGTCCGGCATGGGTGAACTGCATCTGGAGATCGCGGTGGAGAAGGTGCGGCGCGACCACGGGCTGGCGGTCGCCCTGGGCCGTCCGGGCGTGTCCTACCGGGAGACGGTCGCCCGCGGGGTGTCCGGTCTGGTTCACCGGCACGTCAAACAGGACGGTGGCGCCGGGCAGTTCGCGCAGGTCGCCATCGATGTGGAGCCGCTGGAGGAGATCATGGGCTTCGAGTTCCGCTCGACGGTCGTCGGCGGCCGGGTGCCGCAGGAGTACGTCCGCGCCGTCGAGGCCGGCTGCCGGGACGCCCTCGCCGAGGGCCCGCTCGGCGGGCACCCGGTGACCGGGCTGCGGGTCACCCTCACCGACGGGGCGACCCATGTGAAGGACTCCTCGGACATGGCGTTCCGTACCGCGGGACGCTCCGCCCTGAGGGAAGCACTGCGCGCCTCGGCGATGGCCCTGCTGGAACCGGTCGTCGAGGTCACGGTCACCGTCCCCGAAGAAGCTGTCGGCACCGTCCTCGGCGACCTGGCCGCACGCCGTGGCCGCGTCTCCGGTTCCGTCACGCGGGCGGGCGCGGCGGTGGTCACCGCCACCGTGCCGCTGGCCGAACTCTTCGGCTACGCGACCCGGTTGCGCAGCCGCACCCAGGGCCGCGGCACCTTCACGACCCGCCCCACCGGCTACGCCCCGGCACCGGTCGTGACGCCGACGCGTTGACGGCGCCGGGCGGCCTCACCCGTGCGCGGGTGGGGCCGCCAACCGGGGGTCTCACCGAAACGAGGCCGCCCTGGACGGCACCGTCGGCGTCCCCGAAGTCGGTACCGCCGTCTCTGAGGTCTGCGGCAGTCCAGGGTGGACCGGGAGCGGTTTGAAACAGAAGGGGTGAGCGCGGGGCGATCCCAAACCCGGCGTCAACGCGAGGCAGCGGCTCGCTTCCGCCAGGGCGGCCCACAAACTCGATGGGGAATGCGGCTTCCCATTCTCAGACACGGTCCTGACGGGTACTCGGTGGTGGATATCGTGTGTCCGGCAGAGTACTCGCAGGTTGGGGGCGGCATGGGGCTGGCGAACGAGAAGATCATTTCTCAGGTGGAGGATCTGCTGAACGGCAGGGTCGTCATCCCCTCGATCCAACGGGACTTCGTCTGGATGAGGCCCGACGTACGGGACCTCTTCGACTCCCTCTACCGGGGCTACCCGGTCGGCGCTCTCCTGCTGTGGAAGACCAATCTGACGGTCCCGTTCAAGACCGCCTCCGTCGTCCAGGCCGCCAAGTCGGCGCACCAGCCCCTCTATCTGCTGGACGGCCAGCAGCGGCTGACGTCCCTTGCCTGGGTCTATCAACCTGAATCCAAGGCGGACGGACGTCTCATCGATCTGCGGTTCGACGTGCGCACCGAGGAATTCGTGAATCCGAGCGCGATCCAACGCAAGGATCCGCTTCTGTTCCCGGTGTCGACCCTGTTGCAGGAGAACACGCAGTTCTATCAGGTCCTGAACAAGGCAGGAGTCCCTTTCGACGATCCTGACTTCGACACCTGGACACAGCGGCTGCAGAAGGTGAACAGCATCCGGCATCACCAGATCGCCGTCATCACCTACGAGTCCGACGACTACGAGGAAGTGGCCGAACTCTTCGCCCGGCTCAACAAGGGCGGTCGGCGGCTGTCCAAGGGCGACCTCGTGTACAGCGCCATCGCGGCTCGCTGGGCCGAGGGCCTGGACACCATGGATGCTTTCCACCAGGAATTGGAGGACAGCAACTTCGCTCTGAACAGGGAGGCCGTGCTGCGCCTCATGAGCCTCCTGGCGGGGGCCGGCGCCCATCACATCAAGCTCATCGGAGCGGACGTGGGCGAAGCCGCGCTGAAGGAGGCGTGGCAGGCCACCGAGCGAGCGCTGCGCTTCGCCGTCGACTTCCTGCGTGGCGAGTGCTCGATCCCCCGTTCCGAGATCCTCTCGTCGCCGAATGTCACCATCGTGCCTGCGCTGCTGCTGCACCACCGGGACGGCAAGCTGCGCCCCGGCGAAGCCCAGTTGCTGCGTCGCTGGGTGTACACAGCGATGGGCTTCAGCCACTACTCGCTCCAGGTCGAGGGCAAGCTGGACGCGGAGGCCAGGCTGATCAGGGCGCGTGAAGGAGAGGGCCTGTTCGCCGAACTCATCCGCCGCGCCTCCGGCACCCGGTCCGTGGACAGTCCTCTCCAGGCCAGGGACCTTGAGCAGAAGTACTCCACACATCCCTTCTTCCGGCTCCTCTACATCGCCGCGTTGCGCGGCCGGGCGCGGGACTGGGCGACCAATATCGCTATCAGTGATCAGCCGATGCACAGTGGCGCCAAGATCGAGTTTCACCACGTGTTCCCACGGGCGCGGGTTCAGACGGCGTATGCGAAGGAGGAGTGGAACAGCCTCGCCAATCTGGCCTTCGTCACCGGCCAGACGAACAAGATGATCTCCTCGAAGATCCCCGCCGAGTACATGGCGGGGATCGCGCGGGAGCGCCTGGCTGAACAGTGGATTCCCGAGGATCCCGAGCTACGGTCCCTGGACCGGTTCCCCGACTTCCTGGCCGGACGCAGGTGTCTGCTGGCTGATGTCCTCAACGAGCTGTTGGGGCTTCCCTCGTACGCCGGGCAGGCCGCCCACCCGGAAACCGACGAACTGCCTGCAGACGAAGCGGTGATCGCAGAGGATCCGGCCGCACCCACGCTTGTCGGAGCGCAACTGCAGGGACTCCGCACGGAGCGGGGCGTCCAGATCTACGCGATCTATGAAGGCCGGCGTGCCGACGCCTACTACGACCCTTCCTCCCGCACCGTGAGGATTCCCTCCGGCCCCGGCCGGGGTGTGTACGGAACTCCCAGCGGAGCTGCGGTCGCCCTCGTGCATGCTCTCAATCCGCACGTCAATCCGAATCGCAACGGGTGGTCCTTCTGGACCGTGACAGCTACAGGGAAGCTTCTGCAGAGTATCCGGTAGCGATCCTGCTACCTCAACATCGCCGCCTTGGTGCCAACCCCCAAGGCGGGACTGCTCTGGTCGGACCTCGTCGGCGGTGGCCGGTGAACCTCCGGTTCGGGCGACAGACAGTCAGGGGGCGGTGGGCGACGCCGCGGACACGCCGCCGTCAGACCGAGCCGACGAAGTCACACCCCGGCCTTCACCAGTAGCGGGCTCGGCAGGGCCGACGACGAACCTGCGTGGCGCCCGGCGTGAGGCGCTGAGCGTCACTGCCGGGCAACCCATGCCGACGAGTCCGCGAAAGCGGTGCCGTGCCCCCCTGGGCACGGGGCCCCGCCGCTCAGCAGTCCCTGAACTCCGGCGACTGGTTGAGCACCTGCGACCGCATGGACGTGAACCGCCCATACAACTCGCCCTCTCGTGACTCCGTTCGGAACGCCGCCACCCGGTGGCAGTTCTGGAAGGCGAGGGCGATGCCGAAGTGGCGTTCCAGGCTGCTGCGGATCGCGTCGCTGGCCAGGGCGCGCAGCAGTTGGCCGCGTTCCCGCTCGGACGGGGGCGGGGTCTGGTTGTCGGTGAACTCGGCTTTGCCGTCACGAAGTTCGGTGGCGAGGGAGGCGATCAGGTCGTAGGCGTAGGGGAGGGAGGTGCGGACGGTGTCCACGAAGTCCTCCTCGCGGATGTCACCGTGCTTGGCTTCGGCGAGGAGTTGGGGGGAGACGTCGAGCGACATGGCTGGAGGGTCCTGTTCTGCTGTCGTGAGGTGAGGCAAGAGGCAGCTGAAGGTCGGGCAGGAGGTCAGACGACGAGCGCCGCGGGGCCCGGTACGAAGTCCGGGTCCACCTGCGCGGCCAGGTCGAGGCCCGTCGTCCCGTTCGCCCAGGCCCGCGCGTTGCGCAGGTGGAACTCGACGGCGTGGGCGTGCAGGGCCGCCCAGTTCCGGGGGTGGGAGTCCACGGTCTCCCGGAGGATGTTCAGGGCGTGCCGGTTGAGTGGCTCCAGGGATTCCGGGCCCGCCTCGGTCCGGCCCTGTTCGGCCGAGCGGACCCAGGGCGAGTCGACGAGGTGGGTGAGGAGGTCGTCGCCGAGCTGTTCCTTGAGGAAGAGCAGGTCGTCCTCGCCCGTGACCTTGTTGCCGACAGCGGCGATCCGGATGCCGAACTCCTGGGCGTGCTCCCGGTACTGGCGGTAGACGGAGACGCCCTTGCGGGTCGGCTCCGCGACCAGGAAGGTCAGGTCGAAGCGGGTGAACAGGCCGGAGGCGAAGGCGTCGGCGCCCGCCGTCATGTCGACGACGACGTACTCGCCGGGGCCGTCCACCAGGTGGCTGAGGTAGAGCTCGACCCCGCCGAGCTTGGAGTGGTAGCAGGCCACCCCCAGGTCGCTCTCGTCGAACTCGCCCGTCACCATCAGCGGCACCTCGCCCACGCGCCGGACGTGCCGCGTGTGCAACTCGTCGTCGCCGAGCAACCTCAGCAGACGTGATCCGCGTCCGGGCGGGGTGGTCTTGATCATCGCCTCGCGGGAGGTGATGCGCGGGTTGGTGCCCCGCAGGTAGTCCTTGATCCGGTCCAGGTGGGCGCCCAGGGGCGGGGCGTCCAAAGGACCGTCGTTGTGACCGAGCGCCTCGGCCAGGTGCTGGTTGATGTCCCCGTCGATGGCGAGGACCGGTGCGCCGGTGCGCGCCAGGTGCCGGGAGAAGAGCGCGGACAAGGTGGTCTTGCCGCTGCCGCCCTTGCCGACGAACGCGATCCGCACTACCGCTCCATCTTTTTGAAAATGGATGTCATGTCGGTAGGTTGTAGAGGTGCCGGGCAACGGGTGTCAAGTCACCTGGGAGTTGCCCGTCCGTCATGCCGTCCGTCACCCACCCCGTGATCACCCCGAGGCCTTAATGCATATGCTTGGCAAGTGCACAGTTACAGCATCAGGGCGGCGAGCCCGGACGACCTCGACGGTGCGCGAGCCGTGATGCTCGACACCGTCTACCGCGACTTCGGTACCGGCTACGTGCCCCGCTGGCACGCCGACATCATCGATCCGGCCGCCGCCTACCTCGCCCCGGCCCGCCACACCCTCCTCGTCGCCCTCGACCCGGACGAGCAGACCGTCGTGGCCACCGCGGCCCTCGACTCCCGTGGGCCGGCCCACCCGCCGAACCCGCGCCACATCGCCGAGCGGTATCCCTCCGGCGCGACCGCGCAGCTTCGCCGCGTGTACGTCCGTCCCGAGCACCGCCGGCGCGGACTCGCCCGGCGCCTGGTCGACGAACTGCTCGCCTTCGCCGCCGCGGACGGCGGCTACCGCGCCGTCTATCTGCACACCGACCCGGCGGTGCCCGGCGCCGAACCCTTCTGGCGGTCACTCGCGAAGGCCGTGCACGACGAGCGCGACGACTCCCGCGGCAACGGGGTCGTCCACTTCGAGATCCCGATAGGACGGTGACCGGCGTGCGCCGCCGCCACATATTCGCTTCCCTGCTGCTCGCCCCGCTCCTCACCGCCTGCTTCGCCTCCTCCGGCGGCGACTCCTCGGGCGGCACCGAGGACGGCGCCCGGCTGCGGGTCGCGCTCGCGTTCCCGCCCGCCGAGAACCTCTCGCCGTACGGGGCCGACGCCACCATCCTCAGTCGCCTCGGCGTCACCGAGGGCCTGACCGCGCTGGACGCCAACGGCGCCGCCACCCCGGCGCTCGCCGCCTCCTGGCGCCAGGAGAACGACCGCACCTGGCGGTTCACCCTGCGCGAGGCCACCTTCCAGGACGGCTCCGACGTCACCCCGGCCGCGGTCGCCGCCGCCCTCACCCACGCCACCGACGCCCAGCCCGCGCCCGCCGCCTTGTCCGGCGTCACCCTCGCCGCCAAGGCCGACGGCGCCACCGGTGTGCGGATCACCACCGGCGCCCCCGACCCCGTACTGCCCCTGCGCCTGTCCAGCCCGAGCCTCGCCGTCCTCTCCTCGAAGGCCTACGACGGCAAGGACCGCGCCGACCCGGTGGGCACCGCCACCGGACCCTTCGAACTGACGAAGGTGAGCGGATCCACGTCCGCCACCCTCGACCGTCACGACGACTACTGGGGTGGCCGCGCCCAGGCCTCCGGCGTCGACGTCCGCTTCATCGCCGACGGCGCCGCCCGCGCGAGCGCCCTGCGCACCGGCGAGATCGACCTCGCCGAGGCGATCCCGGTCGCGCAGGCCGCCACCCTCGACAAGGCCACCCGCAAGGAGACGGCCACCACCCGCACCACCAGCCTGCTGCTCAACGCGAAGTCGGGCCCCTTCAAGGATCCGGAGGTGCGCGCCGCCGCCCGCCGGGCCGTCGACACCTCCGCGCTCGCCGAGGGCGTCTACGAGGGACACGCCGACCCAGGCGCCGGCATCTACGGACCCGCCGTCACCTGGGCCGAGGGCAAGCGTCGCCAGCCGGTCGGGAGGGCGAAGGCCGCGAACCCGGACGGTGCCCGGATCACCCTCGCCACCTACGACAACCGGCCCGAACTCCCCGAGGTCGCACAGGTGTTGAAGCAACAACTGGAGAAGGCCGGGTTCCGGGTCACGCTCAAGGTGCGCGAGTACTCGCGGCTGGAGAGCGACGCCCTGGACGGGAAGTTCGACGCCGTCGTCCTCGCCCGCAACTCCCTCGTCGACACCGGCGACCCGCTCGCCGTCCTGGCCGGCGACTACACCTGCGACGGCGACTACAACATCGCCCAGCTCTGCGACCGGGACGCCGACCGGGCCGTGGCGAAGGCCGAGGGCATCGCCGACACCGCCGAACGGCAGGACGCGGCCATGGCCGCCGAGGCCCGGATCCTGGGCACCGACGCCGTGGTCCCGCTGGTCCACCAACGCGTCATCACCGGCGTCAACACCTCGGTCAGCGGCGCCCTCCTCGACCCGTACGAGCGCACCCTCCTCGGCACCGGAACGCGGCGCTGATCCCATGCGACGCCACCTGGTCACGCCCGTGTGGCGGGCGGTGCTCGCGGCCGCCCTGGTGTGCGGCATCGGCCTGCTGCCCTGGCTGACCCGGACCGACCCCGCGCTCACCGTCCTCAAGGCACGCTCGGCCGACCGTGACCCGACCCCCGAGGTGCTGGCCGACATCCGTACCCAACTCGGCCTGGACCAGGGGCCGTTCTCCCTGCTCGGGCAGTGGCTCGGCGGGCTGTGGCACGGGGACGCCGGCCGGTCGTGGCTGTCCGGCGACGAGGTCACACCCGCCGTCCTCCAGGCCCTCGGGGTGTCCCTGCTGCTGATGGCGGTGGCCCTCGCGGTCGCCGCCGTCACCGCCGCGCTGACCTGCGCCCGCACTCTGTGGCTCGGCGCGCACCGGCGCCTGGACGGGCGCAGTGCGGGAGGCAGCGGCTCGGCGGTCCTCGCCGCGCTGCCCGAGTTCCTCACCGCGTCCCTCCTCGCCACCGTCGTCGGCGTCCAACTGGGCTGGCTGCCCGCCCTCGGCTGGTACGGCCCCCAGTGGACGGTGCTGCCCGCCCTCGCCCTCGGCCTGCCCGCCGGCGCCGTCATCGGACGGCTCCTCGACGACCTGCTGCCCGGCGCCCTCGGCGAACCCTGGGCGCTGGCCGCCACCGCACGCGGACTGCCCGGTCGGCGCGTCGCCCGTCAGGCGGTACGCCGCTGCCTGCCCGCCCTGCTGCCGAACCTCGGCCTGTTCGTGGTCGGCCTGACCGGCGGGGCGGTCGCGGTGGAGCAGATCTTCGACATCCCCGGCCTCGGACGCACCACCCTCCAGGCCGCCCTCGCCCAGGACCTGCCCGTCCTCCAAGCCGGCACGCTGGTCATGATCGTGCTGGCCGCGGTGACGGCCGGGCTGGCCGCCCTCGCCACCCGGATCGTCGCGGGCCCGGCGCTGCGCGACGGCGCGCTGCCCTCACTGCACCCACCCGCGCCACCGGCCCGCCGGGTCCTGCCGTACGTCCACGGGGTGCTCCTCCTCGCCGTCATCGCACTCGGTCTGCCCCGCGACCCGCTCACCCTCGACATCGGCGAACGCCTCCGGCCCCCCTCCAGGGCCCACCCGTTCGGCACCGACGCACTCGGCCGGGACATGCTCGCCCGAGTCGCGCACGGCGCCCTCGACACCCTGCTGCTCACCCTGGTGATCGGCGCCGCCACCCTGCTCGCCGGTGTCCTGCTCGGGCTGCTGCCCAAGCTGTCCGGTCCCCTCGTCGACACCGTCAACGCGGTACCGCCCGTCCTCCTGGCGCTGCTGGTCACCGCCGTCGTCGGCAGCGGCTCCGCCACCCCCGCGCTCGCCGTGGGCGCCGTCGCCTGGGCACCCCTCGCGGCGCACGCCTCCGCGCTGCTGCGTCAGGAACGCGCCGCCCTCCACGTGACCGCCACCCGGGGTCTCGGAGCGGGCCGCGGGCACC
Organism: Streptomyces sp. NPDC006332; assembly: GCF_040612855.1. Lineage (NCBI taxonomy): Bacteria > Bacillati > Actinomycetota > Actinomycetes > Kitasatosporales > Streptomycetaceae > Streptomyces > Streptomyces sp. NPDC006332. The sequence goes on along the minus strand of NZ_JBEXRA010000085.1, from coordinate 9,819 downwards.
TCCTGCGCCACGCACTGCTGCCCGCCGTCGTCCCGCCCGTCACCCGCCACGCCCTGATCCGTCTGCCCGGCATCGCGCTGGCCCTGGCCTCGCTCGCCTTCCTCGGCCTCGGCGCCCAACCACCCTCCCCGGAATGGGGTCTGCTCCTCGCCGAGAACCAGCCCTACGCCGAACGCGCCCCCTGGGCGGTCCTCGCACCCGCCGCCGTCCTCGCCCTGCTCGGGGCGTTCGCGGTGAGCGCGGCGGGCGGAGTTCGGGTGCCACGCCGACGAGCGGGAGCCCGCACACCACCCCCGACCACCACCGAACAGCCGTCAGACGCGAGGGAGTTGGTGGCGGCGCGATGACGTCGACACCGGTCGTTCCGGTCAACGGGTCCACAGGACGCACTCGCCTCTCGCCCCTGCTGCGGCTGCTGATCCTCACCCAACTCGCCTTCAACATCGGCTTCTTCGCCGTGCTGCCGTTCCTGTCCGAACACCTGGGACAGGCCGTGGGCATGGCGGGCTGGCTGGTCGGGCTGGTGCTCGGGCTGCGGACCTTCAGCCAGCAGGGGCTGTTCGTGGTGGGCGGGGCGCTCGCGGACCGGTACGGCATCCGGCCGGTGGTCCTCGCCGGGTGCGCGCTCAGGATCACCGGGTTCGCCTGGCTCGGCTTCGCCGAACGGACCTGGACGGTCATCGGCGCGGTTCTGCTGATCGGGTTCGCCGCCGCGCTGTTCTCACCGGCCGTGGAGTCCGAGGTCGCCCGGCAGGCGGTGGTGTGGGAGGAGACCGGCGGCGGTCCCCGTACCAGGGTCCTGGCGCTGTTCACCGTCGCCGGACAGGCCGGGGCGTTCGTCGGCCCGCTGCTCGGCGCACTGTTGCTGTCGGTGGATTTCCGCACCGTGTGCCTGGCCGGAGCCGGGATCTTCGTGCTGGTCCTCGGCGGACACGCCTGGCTGCTGCCCCAGCGGATCGCCGGGCGGACCCGCGTCGAGGTCCGGGGCGGCATGGGACTGCTGCTGCGCAACCGGCGCTTTCTGGCGCTGTGCTGCGGATACGGCGCCTATCTGCTCGCCTACAACCAGCTCTACCTCGCCCTGCCCGCCGAGGTGGAGCGCGCGACGGGTTCGCAGGCGCCGCTGGCCTGGCTGTTCGCCCTGTCGTCGCTGCTCGTGGTGACCGCCCAACTGCCCCTCACCCGCTGGGCGGAAGGCCGGCTGACGCTCCGCCGGTCCATGGTGAGCGGTCTGCTGCTGGTCGCGGCCGGGTTCGTCGTGGTGGCCGTCGCCCGGCCCGCCGGGTGGACCGGCACCGCGGGGCTGCTGCCCGCGGCGGGCTTCGTCGTCCTGCTCACCCTCGGCCAGATGCTGGTCGCCCCCGTCGCCCGCGCCTGGGTTCCCGACCTCGCCGAGGAGGGCCGCCTCGGCCTGTACACCGGGGCGCTGTCCTCACTCTCCGGTCTGATCGTCCTGGTCGGCAGCGCGGCGACCGGCACCTTGCTGGACAGCGGGCTGCCGGGTGCCGTGCCGTGGCTGGTGCTGGCGGCCGTGCCGGCCGCGGCGATCGTGGTGCTGCCGGGGCAGCGGACGGACGGGTCCGGCCGATAGGCTCCAAGCATGGACAACCAGGACATCCGGGTGGAAATCGCCCGGGAGGCGGATCAGGAACTCGTCGACGCCTTCGGCCGGATGCTGCCGCAGCTGTCCTCGGCCGCGACCCCGCTCGACCTCGCGGCGGTCGACACCATCCTGACGTGCGACGCGAACACCGTGCTGGTCGCCCGCACCGCCGACACGATCGTCGGCACCCTGACGCTGGTGATGTTCCCCGTGCCGAGCGGGCTGCGGGCCCGGGTGGAGGACGTGGTCGTCGACCACGCGGCACGCGGCCACGGAGTCGCCGGGCTGCTCACCCTGGAGGCCCTGCGGCTGGCCCGGGAGGCGGGGGCACGCACCGTCGACCTCACCTCGCGACCCGACCGGGCCGCGGCGAACCGGCTGTACGAGCGGCTGGGATTCAGGCCCCGGGAATCCACCGTGTACCGGGTGCCGCTGCGGGGCTGACGGTCCAGGAGCAAGATCCGGTACCCGTGGTACGAGCGTCGGGTCAGGACGCCACCGGCTCCGGCTCCGGCTTCGACACCAACTCCAGCTCCAACTGCGCCACCGCGGCCTCCTGGGACCGGTAGGTCCGCCACAGCCACAGGATGTCCCGGCCGAACGACCACACCAGCAGGGCCAGCGCGACCGCGACGACGCCGAAGTTCGCCGGGTACGGCAGGAGGTCGGAGGCGGCCAGGAGAAGGAGGACGCCCTGCAGCGCGGCCACCGTCTTGCGGGCCATGCTCGGGGGAAGGGGCGCGTTGAGCCAGGGAAGGGCACGGGCCGCGGCGACGAACGCGTAGCGCATGGTGCCTATCAGGAGGACCCAGGGGCCCAGGGACATCGAGAGGTAGACGCTGAGCACCAGGATCAGGAACGCGTCGACCTCCATGTCGAAACGCGCGCCCAGCGGGGTCGAGGTGCCGGTGCGGCGGGCGACCTTGCCGTCCACCCCGTCGAGTATCAGCGCCACCGCCGTCAGACCGACGAACAGCGTGACCGGCGGTGAGCTCTCGAAGGAGTCCGCGACCAGCGCCGTGACACCGCCGACCAGCGTCGCCCGGCCGAGGGTCACCCGGTTCGCCGGGCCGAAGGAACGCGGCTGGGAGCGGTGCAGGGCCCGGGAGAGCACGGCCCAGGTGGCGACGGCGAAGGCGAGGCCGGTAAGCCAGCCCGCCGGCCCCATGCCGATCGCCGTACCGAGCAGGGCCAGCAAAAGGATCTGCAGGCCCGCGCCCACCGCGGTCTCCTGCTGGACCAGCCTTGCTTCGTAAGTGTTGTTCAGGGCCACCGCACATTCCTCCGGCCAGGTGACAGAGTCGATCAAGGACGCGTACTGTGCGCGACCTGTGCACACCTCGGTACGTGAACCGCTTCCCGATCGTTCAGGAGGATGCCGATGAAGCGCACCGCGCGTGCTTTCTGGCTCAGCTCACCGGGCCACGGCGAGATACGTGACCTGACCCTGCCGGACCCCGGCGCGGGCGACGTGGTCGTCCGCTCTGTGTACTCCGGGGTCAGCCGGGGCACCGAGACCCTGGTGTTCCGGGGTGGGGTGCCTCAGAGCCAGTACGCGGCCATGCGGGCACCGTTCCAGGAAGGTGACTTCCCGGCACCGGTGAAGTACGGGTACCTCAGCGTCGGACTGGTGGAGGAGGGGCCCGAGGCCCTGGTCGGCCGGACCGTCTTCTGCCTCCACCCGCACCAGACGCGGTACGTCGTCCCGGTGGACGCGGTGACGGTCGTACCGGAGGACGTGCCCGCCGCACGGGCTGTCCTCGCCGGGACCGTCGAGACGGCCGTGAACGCCCTGTGGGACGCGGCTCCCTTGGTCGGCGACCGGATCGCGGTCGTCGGCGGCGGCATGATCGGCAGCTCGGTGGCCGCCCTGCTGGCCCGTTTCCCCGGGACCCGGGTCCAGTTGGTGGACGCCGACCCCGCCCGGGCGAAGACCGCCCAGGCGCTCGGCGTCGACTTCGCGACCCCCGGCGACGCGCTCGGCGAGTGCGACCTCGTCGTCCACGCCAGCGCCACCGAACAGGGCCTGACCCGCGCTCTCGAACTGCTGAGGCCCGAAGGCACCGTCCTCGAACTGAGCTGGTACGGCGACCGGCAGGTCAGCCTCCCGCTCGGCGAGGCCTTCCATTCCAGGCGCCTGGTCATCCGCAGCAGCCAGGTCGGCTCCGTCTCGCCGGCCCGCCGCTCCAGCCGCAGTTACGCCGACCGGCTCGCCCTCGCGCTCGACCTGCTCGCCGACCCGGCCCTGGACGCCCTCGTCACCGGCGAATGCGAATTCGAGCAACTGCCGGACGTGCTGCCCCGGCTGACCTCCGGCGAGATCCCCGCCCTCTGCCACCGGGTCCGTTACGACTAGTGCCGCGGCGGGGCAAACGTTGCCTGCCGCGGCACTGGTCCCCGTCCGGCACACGTGACACACAGGTCCAATCCCGTACGAGAGGGTCGCCTGACCTGAGAAAAGAGTGAGAGGGGGCTGAACAACGGGGGGTGAGGAGCCGTATTACCCGGCATCCCCCGGCAGGGAACCAGCTTGGGGGACCAGACGCGCCGCACCTGGAGGGTCGTCCGTTGTTCAGCATCACCGTCCGCGATCACATCATGATCGCCCACAGCTTCCGCGGCGAGGTCTTCGGACCCGCGCAGCGCCTCCACGGAGCGACGTTCCTGGTGGACGCCACGTTCCGGCGCGAGCAGCTGGACGACGACAACATCGTCGTCGACATCGGACTGGCCACGCAGGAACTCGGGGCCGTAGTCAGCGAGCTGAACTACCGCAACCTCGACAACGAGCCCGATTTCGCCGGAGTCAACACGTCCACGGAGTACCTGGCGAAGGTAATCGCCGACCGGCTCGCCGAACGCGTCCACAAGGGTGCGCTCGGCGAGGGCGCCAAGGGCCTGGCGGGACTCACCGTCACGCTGCACGAGTCGCATGTCGCCTGGGCGAGTTATGAGCGTGCGCTGTGACCGACACCACCATGGAGCGGACCACCACGCTCGGCTACGTGCCGGTGCAGAACTCCGTACTCAAGAACGCGGACATCATCCCCATGTCGCTGCGCTCCGTGCACTTCGTCCTGCCGGGCGGCGTGGACGACCCGGCCGCCCCCAGCGGCGGCAACGCCTACGACCGGCGGGTCAGCCTGGATCTGCCCGGCTTCGGCTGGCAGGTCCACCAGCACGCCGTGGACGGCAGCTGGCCGAGCCCCTCAGGGGCCGCCCGTGCGGAACTCGCCCGGGTGCTGCGGGAGCTGCCGGACGGCACGGTCGTACTGCTGGACGGGCTGGTCGCCTGCGGGGTGCCCGAGATCGTCGTCCCCGAGGCGGAACGACTGCGCCTGGCCGTCCTGGTGCATCTCCCGCTCGGTGACGAGACGGGACTGGACCCGGCGGTGGCCGCGGACCTCGACGCACGGGAACGCACGGTGCTACGGGCCGTCCCGGCCGTCATCGCCACCAGCGACTGGGCCGTACGCAGACTCGTCTCGCACCATGGCCTCGCCCCCGAGCGGGTCCATGTCGCCGCCCCCGGCGCCGACATCGCCCCCCTCGCCTCCGGCACCGACGGCGTCTCCCGGCTGCTGTGCGTGGCCTCGGTGACCCCGCGCAAGGGACAGCACCGGCTGGTGGAGGCGCTGGCCACAGTGACCGAACTGCCGTGGAGCTGCGTCTTCGTCGGCGGGCTCGGGCACGACCCGGAGTACGTCGCCGGGCTGCGGGCGCTGATCAGCGAGCACGGCCTCCAGGACCGCCTGCACCTCGCGGGCCCCCAGACCGGCGCCGCACTCGACGCCAGCTACGCCGCCGCCGACCTCATGGTCCTCGCCTCCTACGCCGAGACCTACGGCATGGCGGTGACCGAGGCGCTCGCCCGCGGTATCCCGGTGCTGGCGACGGACGTCGGCGGGCTCGCGGAGGCCGTCGGGCGGGCGCCCGACGGAGGAGTGCCCGGCATCCTCGTCCCGCCGGAGGACCCCGCCGCCCTCGCCGCCGAACTGCGCGGCTGGTTCGGCGAGGCGGACGTACGACGTCGCCTGAAGGCCGCTGCCCGGGGCCGACGGGCCGCGCTGGGCGGCTGGGCGACCACGGCTCGCAGCCTGGCCGGAGTTCTGGGCCGACTGCCGAACGAACCCAGGAGGGCGGCATGACGGAGACGGCGATGACCAAGCAGGCGGGGAAGATCCCGACCCAGCCCGGCCCCCGTGAGGCGGTCGGCGGTACCGGAGCGGTCACGGACACCGTGATCGCCGGGGCGGGCCCCACCCTCGGTCCCGGTGAGCGGCCCACCGTGCGGCTGCGGGACGCCGGCCCCGACGACCCGCCGCGTTACGCCCCCGAGTGGCTGGAGCTGCGGGAGGGGGCCGACGCCGCCGGGCGGTCGCACGACCTGCTCGACCCGCTGCGGATCCGGCTCGCGAACCTGCCCGGGAAGGCCGGTCTGGTCATCCACGACCTGGGCTGCGGCACGGGATCGATGGGCCGCTGGCTGGCCCCCCGCCTGGACGGTGCCCAGCACTGGATCCTGCACGACCGTGACCCCTACCTCCTGCACTTCGCCGCCGTCGCCTCCCCGCGGTCCGCCGCCGACGGCAGCCGGGTCACCGTGGAGACACGGCGCGGTGACGTCGCCCGGCTGACCACGGACGTCCTCGCCGGAGCGTCCCTGGTGACGGCCTCCGCCCTGCTCGACGTCCTCACCCGCGAGGAGCTCGACGCCCTCGCCGCCGCCTGCACCGGCGCCGGCTGCCCGGCCCTGCTGACCCTGTCGGTGGCCGGCCGGGTCGACCTCACCCCCTCCGACCCGATGGACGCGGAGATCACCGAGGCGTTCAACGCCCACCAGCGCCGCGACGGCCTGCTCGGGCCGGACGCGATCAACGCGGCGTGCGAGGCGTTCTCCGAGCGCGGCGCCACGGTACGGCTGCACCCGAGCCCCTGGCGGCTCGGCCCCTCCGAGTCGGCGCTGACCGCGCAGTGGCTGCGCGGCTGGGTCGGCGCGGCCGTCGAGGAACGGCCCGAGCTGGCACAGCGTGCGGAACGGTATCTGCGTGAGCGCCTCGCGGCCTGCGAGGCGGGGGAGTTGCGGGTCGTCGTGCACCACAGCGACCTGCTGGCACTGTCCCGGCCGACGACCGGCGGCGGGGAGTCATGAAGGTGGAGACGGTGGGCGTGGGGGCGGCCCGGCCCACTGTCGGGCCGCGCGCGTCGCGCGCCGTGCCGTGTCAGGAGGCCGCCGAACCGCGGGAGGCAGACATCTCCTCGGGCGAGCACATCACTGAGGGCGGGTCAGGCACCGAACGGCAGGGGCAGCGGACTCAGCGGTACGAGGGCCCGGTCGAGGTCTTCGCGCTCCCCACCGGGGTCGGCGTGCCCTCCCCCGAGGACCTCGCCGCCCGCGCCAAGATCCTCACGGCCCGCACGGAGGCCCTCGCCGCCCGCGACGAACTGCTCGCGGGCCGGGCGGAGGTTCCGGCGGCGCGGGGTGAGGTGGTCGCGGCCCGCGCCGAGGGGACCGCGCCCGCTGCTTGCGGTGAGTCGGTCGCGGCGTGTACCGAGGCGCCCGAGGCGGGTGCCTCGGGCGCGCCCCGGTGGCGGTCCGTCCTGGGCGGCGTTGTGGACCGTGTCAACTCCCGGGCCGTGCGTACCCACTTCGGCACCGTCGTCGGTGTCGTCATCCTCGCCGTCCTCCTGTGGCGCATGGGCACCGGCGTCTTTCTGGACGGTCTGCGGCGCATCGACGCGCCGACCCTGCTGGTGGCCGTCGGTATCGGGCTGCTCACCACCGTCTTCAGCGCCTGGCGCTGGGCCCTGGTGGCCCGCGGCCTGGGGATCAGGCTGCCGCTGAAACCGGCCGTGGCCGACTACTACCGCGCGCTGTTCCTGAACGCCGCCCTGCCCGGCGGTGTCCTCGGGGACGTCCACCGGGCGGTCAGGCACGGACAGAGCACCGGTGACCTCGGCCGCGGAGTCCGCGCCGTCGTCCTGGAACGCGCCGCCGGACAGGTCGTCCTGGCCGTCGTGGGCGCCGCCGTGCTGCTGACCGTGCCCTCTCCCGTGCTGGCCGATGCCCGGCACCTCGCCCCGCTGATCGGCCTCGCCGCGCTCGGCGCCCTCGCGGTCGTCCTGGCCCTGCGCATGAACCGCGCCCCCTCCCGTCGCGGACGCGCCCTGCGGGCCGGCCTCGCCGAGGCCCGCGAAGGACTGCTGTCCCGCCGTAACTGGCCCGGCGTCGCGCTGTCCTCGGCCGTGGTCCTCGCCGGCCACCTCGCGATGTTCATGGTCGCCGCCCGCGTCGCCGGCTCCGGCGCCTCCGTCGCGGTACTGCTGCCCCTCGCGGTCCTCGCCCTGCTCGCGATGGGGCTGCCACTGAACGTCGGCGGCTTCGGCCCCCGCGAGGGCGTCACCGCCTGGGCGTTCGGCGCGGCGGGCCTCGGCGCGAGCAGCGGGCTGGCGGTCGCGGTGGTGTACGGGGTGCTCAGCTTCGTGGCGGCCCTGCCGGGCGCCCTCGTCCTGGTCGCCCGGTGGTACACCGGCCTGCGGGGCGCGGACGCCGCCGACTACGCGGACTCGGAATCCGCGGACCTCGGGGCGCCGTCCGTGGACGTGAGCAGCGAGAAATACGCCCCGAAGGAATCGGCGAAGCCCGCCAGCAGTTCCTTCCCCTTTTCCGCGGATCCCAGGGAAGGACGGCCAATGACGCCCGAATCGGTATAGGCGGACATTCCGACGGTGAGCAGATGACGGCGGTCGTCCGCGACGAAATCGGCGGACTCGTAACCGGGTCGGACCATTTCGGGATGGGCGTGCAGCAGGATGGAGGTCTCGATCTCCCCGGCGTGCATGTCGGTGAGCAGCGAGGTCGCCACCCCGGCCCGCTCCCTGGCCGCCTCCCAGTCCTCCGGGGCCGGGAAGAGCGCCATCCGCTCACCCCGTGCGGAGGACTCCTGGACGACATTGCCCAGGACGTAGTTCCCGCCGTGCCCGTTGACCACTACCAGGGCCTCGACGCCCGAGCGGCGCAGCGACGCCGCGATGTCCCGTACCACCGCGTGAAGGGTCACCGAGGAGATGCTGACGGTTCCCGGCCAGGCCGCGTGCTCGTGCGAGCAGGCGATGGTCACCGGCGGAAGGAGGTGCACCGGATACGTGGCGGCGATCTCCCGGGCTATGGCGCAGGCCACGAGCGTGTCGGTCGCCAACGGAAGGTACGCCCCGTGCTGTTCGAAGCTCCCGACCGGAAGTATCGCCACCTGGGTTGAGACGCCCGCGCCTCGCGTCCGTACATCTTCCGTAGTGTCCGCCGGCACCAGGCCGTACGCCGCCGACCGTATGCCCGAACCACTCATCACTTCACGGCCTTTCGTCTCTGCTTAGGAACCAGATCATGACAGAAAAAATTGGCGTGCTCGGCAAGAAGTCGCCGCAGCGCACGGGTGTGGAACGCGTCGTGAATGCCCCGCTGCCCACCGTCTACGGGAAATTCCAGGCGGTCGGCTATCTCGATCACGATCGTGGCGAGGAGCAGGTGGCCCTGGTCTACGGCGAGGTCGGCACGGACGACGTCCTGACGCGACTGCATTCCGAATGCCTGACCGGTGACGCGTTCGGCTCCCAGCACTGCGAGTGCGGCGACCAGTTGGCCTCCGCGCTGCGCGCGGTCGCCGCGGAAGGCCGCGGCATCGTCGTCTACCTCAGGGGGCACGAGGGCCGGGGCATCGGCCTGCTCGCCAAGCTGCGGGCGATGGCGCTGCAGGCGGAGGGTCTGGACACCGTGGAGGCGAACCTGGCGCTCGGCCTGCCGGTGGACGCCCGCGACTACGGCGTCGCCGCGGAGATCCTGCACGACCTGGGCGTGAACTCGGTCCGCCTGATGTCCAACAACCCGCGCAAGCGCGAGGCGCTGCAGCGGCACGGCATCCAGGTCGCCGAGACGGTGCCGCTGCTGATACCGCCGTGCGAGAACAACATCACCTACCTCCGTACCAAGCGGGAGCGTATGGACCACCACCTGCCCCATCTGGACGCGGTCGTCAGTTCCTCCTGAACCCGGGGCCCCGCGGCGGTCGGCCGGTGCCACTCCGGCGCCGACCGCCGCGCCCGCGGTGGGCGCCGCCCCGACCGTGCCCCGACGCACGTCGGTCTCCCACATCCTGCAGAAGCTGAAGCGGGACGCCGAGTCGTACCTGAGCGAGCGAGTCACCGATGCGGTGATCACC